>NZ_VFOZ01000002.1:600000-900000 GCF_006716425.1 Actinoallomurus bryophytorum | reverse complement strand
TCGACCGTGCGCTCGACGACGCCGGGGAAGCGCGCCATCCGTGCCCGCATCTCCCCGGCCGACCGGAGGTGCGCGGTGCCGGTGGCGGGCAGCCAGGACACCATGTCGTCCAGCCCGCGCCGGGCGCGTACGGCGGCGAGCGCCTCGGCGAGGGAGGCGTCATCCGGCCCGGCGTAGTGCACGTTGTTCGAGGCGATGACGGCGAGCTTCTCGCGTCCGGCCAGGTCGTACAGGGCGTCGTTGCGCGCGTCGTCCAGGGGCTGGTCGTGGTCGATCAGCTCGGCGTAGACGTTCTCCCGGCCGAACATCTCGATCAGCGTACGGAGCCCGCCGCCGGCGTGCGCCAGGCTCTTGCGGCAGCCGGTGAGGACCGCCCAGTGCCCGCCGTGCGCGTCCGCCAGGTCCGCCAGGTCATAGACGGGGCGGCCCTTCTCTCCACCGGCGAGCTGTGCCTTGGTGATCGCGCCGCTCAGCCGCCCGTACCCCTCGGCGTCGCGGGCCAGCACCAGCAGGTGACCTCCGCCCGGGTCGGGCTCACCCTGCTTCGCGGGCAGGTCGAGGGTCAGCTCGGCGCCGAAGATCGTGCCCACGCCACTGCCCTTGGCGGCCTCCTTGAGCTGTACGGCGCCGTACATGCCGTCGTGGTCGGTCACGGCCACGGCCTCCACACCGAGCCGGATCGCCTCGTCGATCAGCTCGCGCGGGCTGGAGGCACCGTCGAGGAAGCTGTAGGACGAGTGGCAGTGCAGCTCGGCCCAGCCACCTTCACCCGACAGCCTCGGCCGCGGGACCCGCCTCGGTGGCGGCTCGGGCTTCGGCTCGCGTCCTCCCCACGACAGCTTCCGCTCGAACTCCTGCCACGGAACGTCGGGATTGTTCCAGCCCATGATCATCTTTCTCTAGACATAGCCGGCCTCGACATGCCAGTGGCCGCCCTCGAAGACGAGGAGGTGGGCCATGCCGTCGTCGGTGACGGCCTGGAACCGGGCACGGCGGCGGGCACGGGCCGGGTCCCACCAGCGTTCGCGCGCCGGCCACGGCCCCGTCCACGCCGTCACCGGCAGGCGGCGCCCGGCGATCTCGACCTGGCAGGGCGGCGCGGACACCGCCAGCCGGGCGTTCACCAGGACGGGAGCGCCGCCGGCGTCGGTCACCGCGGCGGGCAGTGGTTCCGGGTGGACGACGGACGGCGGCGGGTCGGGGACCCGTCCCGGCCACGGCCCACCGGCGACCGCCGCCGGAGGCAGGTCACCGAAGGGCACCCGTACGACGTGCTCCGCGGGGCCGCGCCCGCCGGCCGGGAACGGCCGGGCGATGGCCTGATGCCCGAGCATGGCCTGGACCCGCGCGGCGGCCCGCGCGACGCGGTCGGAGACCGTGACTCCGCCCCACAGCGCCTCCTGGTGGCCGTCGTCGGCGACGAGCTGGTCGGGCAGTAGCCGCAGGAGCGCCACGCCGCCGACGCCTTCCTGCTCCGGCGAGGTCTCCCAGGACGACAGCTGCCAGCGGACCCGTTCGGCGATGGCGAGGGCGGACAGCGCCCCGTCGTGCCGCCACAGGCGGATGAGGGTACGCCCGTCGGCGCCGGTCACCTCGACACCGAGGCGTACGCAGGTCAGGGCCTCGGCGGCGAGCACCTCGTGCAGGTGTTCGGCGAGCGTCTTGGCGGCGAAGATGACCTGTTCGGCGGCCACGGCGGGCGGGTCGAACTCCGTCGTCACGGTCAGGTCGGTGAGCGGCGCGCGCGGGGCCGGCGGCCGGGGGTACAGCCCGCGGGCCAGCCGGTGCGCCCGTACCTCGTCCGCGCCGAAACGCCCCGTGACGTCCCGTACCGGCAGAGCCGCGAACGCCCCGAGCGTACGGATGCCGAGCCGGGTCAGCAGGTCGGCGAGCTCGGGCCGGTCGAGGACGCTCACGGGGTACGGCGCGAGGAAGGCGGGAGTCCCGCCCACGGGCACCACCAGGCCGCCCTCTCCGGCACGCGCCGCCAGCTGCGCCGCGAACAGGCCGTCGGCGATGCCCGCGCCGCAGTCGAAACCCCGCTCGACCACGGTGTCCTGCATGTGGACCCGCAGCGACTCCTCATCGGCTACCGCGCCACCGTGGTAGCGGGCCGCGCCGCGTACCGGGATCGCGCAGACCCCGGGCCGTACGATCTCGACCCAGGGCGTGACGTTCGAGACGGCCACCGCCACCGACTCGAAGCGCCGCCCCTCGGCGTCAGGGTCGCGGTCGCGGACCACGAGATCGGGACAGTGCCGCTGCGCGTCACGCATCCGCTGCCCCCGCCGTACGCCCGACGCGCGCGCCGCCGCCGAGCACGCCTCGATCAGGGAGTCGGAGACCACGGCGGCGGGCGTGGCGGCGTCCAGCCCGATGGCGGTGATCGGCCAGTCGGGACACCAGACCACGAGGGCCCGCGGCGGGGTCACCCGGCCACCGCCGTGGCGGGCGGCCGGTGGGGGTATGAGACCGGCCGTCCGCCACGGGTGTCCGGGCCCCGGCGGGCGGGGGGCGCGGTGACCGGCCGGCCGGGGCGCCGGGTCGCGAACGCGGGCGTCATCCGGCCACCGCTATCGCCGGGGTGTCCCCGGTCACGGCGGCGAGGGTCTCCTCGGCCAGGCCGATGGAGCCGTCCGGGCCGGGCAGCCAGAGCCAGACCCGCCGTCCGGGATCCGCCGCCCCGCGCCCGGAGGAGACCACCAGGGCGCGGCGGCCGCGCAGATGCCCGGTGCCCGCGCCGAGGCCGGACCAGTGACCGGCCTCGACGTGGAGCCGGAGGTTCGCGCCCTCCCACGGCCCGGTCACGACCAGCGCGCATCCGTTGCGGCGGGCCAGCGCGGTCAGCCTCCGCGCCACCTGGGGAGCGGGCCGGTCCGGCGGCCGGGTGAGCACCAGCGCGCAGCCGTCGGTCAGCGCCGCGACGACGTCGGCCCACCGCCGGCCCGGGTCGTCCACGAGCAGAACCCGCATCGGGTCGCCCCCCATCGACGCGGCGGCGGCGATGTGCGCCTCCGGCAGCCCGACGACGGCACACCATCGCTCCCCGAGACCGGCCGTCAACGCCAGCGCCAGAGCGGGCGAACCCTCGACGACGGTGACCGTCCCGGGCCGCAGCCCGCCCTCGGGAATCACCTCGTGCAGCACGGGCAGCACGGGCACCAACGCAGGTCGCGACAGAGTCGACAACGCCTCTGTGACCTGCGTCGATAGCTCTTCCACGACAACCATCATCGAACAGAAGTTCGAACAAAAGCAAGTCGCGGGGAGGGCGGTTCTTTCCTATTTGTCCGTGACTCCCATCGGTGCCCGTGTCCGGCGGTTGCCGGCACCGTGCCGGCTTCGTGCCTCTTGGGATCGCCGCGATCTTGCCTATATGTAGATCATCGGTATATAAAGCCGGTATGAGTAAGGCCATGCAGGAACCCACGTTCCTGATCCTGACCGCGCTGGCCGACGGGCCGCAGCACGGGTACGGGATCATCTCCGACGCCGAGCGGATCTCCGCCGGGCGCACCCGCCTGCGTGCGGGCACCTTGTACGCGGCGCTGGACCGGCTCAAGTCCGATGGGCTGATCGCCGCCGACCGCGAGGAAATCGTGGACGGCCGGCTACGCCGCTACTACCGGCTGACCGACGACGGAGCCACCGCTCTGGCCGCCGAGGTCGACGCGCTCCGCCGCCGTACCGAGGCCGCCGCCCGCCGCCTCGCCTCCCCTGCGCGCCTGGACCGCGGCGCGTCCCCCGCCTGAACGACATCCCGGAAGGATCGCGTTGAGCACGCTCGAAGACCGTTACCGCCGCCTGCTGGCCTGGTACCCCGCCGACCATCGGTCGGACCATGAGCAGGAGATGCTCGGTGTACTGCTGGCCGGAGCACGTCCAGACCAGGTTCGCCCCTCGATCGCCGACACCTTCGACCTGCTGCGCGGCGCCGTACGGGTGCGTCTGCGCAGAGCCGTCAGTGCACCCGATGCCCCAGGCTGGCCTGCCGCCACCGCCATCGCCGGGTTCCTGGCCACCCTCCTGCTCGTCGCGGACGGCCTGCGATTCGCCGTCGAGATGCCCCTGGCCGTATCCCAATTCGCCGATACACGAGCGCACACCTCCTTCTCCCTGCCGCACCTGCTGGCCTTCTACTTCGGCCCCGCCCCCTACTGGCTGGCCTGGCTCACCATCGCCGTCCTGGCCTGGCGTGGCGCCCGGCGCCCGGCCACGCTCGCCGCGTGTGCGGTCACCACCGCCCAGCTTCTGCTCGCCCTCTACGGGACGGGCACGACGATGTGGGGGTCGGCCTATTCCGCGGTGCTGGCGAACATCTCCCTGCCGCTCGCGCTCGTGGTCACCGCGTCGCTGCTGGCGTCCCCTGGCCCCCGTCGCGGCGCGGAACTCCTCGGCCGCCGTGCGATCCTCGGAGCGGCGGCAACGGCCGCCGTCCTCGTCGCACTGACCACGTCGCCGCTGTTCGGCTTGTTCTTCCCCGAGCCGAGCTTCCCCGCGACACCCGAGTCGTTGCACGCCTTCCTGAGCCGGGCGCATTGGTGGAGCGTGCTGCGACTGGCCGTCTTGCTGATGGCCGCCGTCCTCCTCCTCGTCGTCCTGGCACGCACCTACCAGGGCCGGCGCGCCTGCGCCCTCCTGGCCATCCCGGCCGCCCCCGTGATCGCCAAGTGCGTCGAGGCGGCCGCCGCCGGAACCATCGACGGCAGTGCCGGCGTCTCCCGCCTGCTGATCGACGGCCTCATCGGCTTTGCCCTGGTCATGCTCTGCGTCCGCCTCGCCGAACTCCCATCCAGAAACCGCACCGGCAACCGCGAGCGGCACCCCGCCTGACCGCTCGTCTCCGCGTCCTGGCTGCTGGGCCCTGTCTGGAGTTCTGATCATGTGGCGGGAAAAGGGCTGGAGGGGTGATGATCGTTCTGATAGCTTCCAGCCGACCGTGACACCGTCCGAGGAGGTGAGACCCATGAACGCCGTATCCATGTGGGTGCTCCCCCTTGCCGTCACGGCCGGCGATTGACGTAGGTGTCGCCGGGAGCGCCTCGACAACAAGGCACTCCCGAAAGGCAACACCTGTGCACTCTCTGCAGTTCATCGCCGAGTCGTCGTCGAACGGCATGCTCGAGCGCGACTTCACCGTGGACGGCGTCCCCGGCGTCCTCTGGTCGCCGGCCTCCAACGCGGCCGATCGCGCACCTCTGATCCTGATGGCCCACGGCGGCGGCAACCACAAGAAGCACCCGGCGATGTCCGGCCGGGCACGGCGCCTCGTGACCGGCTGCGGTTTCCATGTCGCCGTCATCGACGCGCCCGGTCACGGCGACCGGCCGCGCACGGCGCACGACGAGGCGGAGATCGCCGAGCTGTTCCGGGCGAGGGCGGCGGGCGAGCCGGAAGGCCCGATCGTCGTGCGCTACAACGACCACCTGGCGAAGCTCGCCGTGCCCGAGTACCAGGCGGCCCTGGATTCCCTCCAGGAACTCCCGGAGATCGGCACCGGCGGGCCGGTCGGCTTCTGGGGCATCAACATGGGCACCGCGATCGGCATACCGTTCGTGGCGATCGAACCCAGGATCACCGCCGCGGTCTTCGGCCAGCACTGGCCCGACGTCCTGGCCGAGAAGGCGAAGCAGATCACCATCCCGATCGAGTTCGACATGCAGTGGGATGACGAGCACATCTCGCGCGAGGAGGGTCTCGCCCTGTTCGACGCCTTCGCCTCGAAGGAGAAGTCGTTGCACGTGAACTCGGGCAGGCACAAGGAGCTGCCCCGGTTCGAGGTCGACAGCGCGGCCCGGTTCTTCGTCCGGCACTTCGGCGGAGCGGTCACCGCGCCGGCCTGACGTGCACGGTCGCGGCGTCCGGCTCGCCGGCCGGGTGCCGCGACCGCGGCCCGGGCTGAGGCTGCGTATCAAGGCGGAACCGGTCGCACAGCAGCTCGATGCCCAGGCCGCTGATCAGCAGGCGTTCCTTGGCATTGCTGAGGAGAGTCCGTCCATTGCCTCATCGTGGTGTGCCGCGTGCCCGGTCGCACCGTTCCCGCGACCGCCGTGGGAGGTCAGGTGCGAATGGCGCAGAGGAGCCGGTTGTCGCCGTGCTGCCAGAGCGTGCCCATCTCGCCGAAGCCCGCGTCGCGGAGGGCGGCGGTGTGGACGGACAGGTGGGCGGACTCCGAGCCGTGGTGGTCGGCGGCGGCCGTACGGGCGGCGACGAGTTCTGCCAGCGCCGGGTCCGCGGCGGCCGCGTCCCACCACTGCCGCCAGTCCTCCGGCCCGTCCTCGCCGAACCGGCGCTGCGTGGCACGCTCGGCCAGTGCGCGCTCCAGCCGGTGCAGCGTGGACTCGCCGACCTCCATGTGGTCTCCGTTCAGGAACAGCCCGCCGGGACGGAGCACCGAGGCCAGTTCGGCGTACGCCGTGCGCAGGCCCGGCTCGGGGAGCCAGTGCAGCGCCGTCGTGCTGACCGCGGCGTCGGCCGGGCGGTCCAGGTCGAGCGCGGCCGCCCAGCCCGGCGTCCGCAGGTCGAGGTCGGCGAACCGCAGCTCCGTACGGCCCGGGTGTGCGCCGCGGGCCAGCGCGAGCAGCAGCGGGTCGGTGTCGATCGCGACGACGGTGGCGCGCGGGAGGCGGTCGAGCAGCCGGGCGGACAGCGAGCCGGGCCCGCAGCCCAGGTCGAGCACGAGCGGGTCGGGCCGTCCGGCGCCCGCCTCGACCGCGTCGATCAGGGCGGTGAAGCGTTCCTCACGGTCGGGGAGGTAGCCCTCCTGCTGGCGATCCCAGCGGGAGATCCAGGTCCGTGCCACCGTGGTCGTGAGCATGAGCGACTCCCGTCACTGTCGTCTATCATTTCGACAGTCACAACCTAGAACGGATGGATGTAACTGGTCAAGTGAACTTCAACAGTCACACCGATCTGGTCGTCGGCCACGCCGTACGCCTGGTCAACACGCTCACCGCGGGGGAGCGGCGCGGCCGTCCGTACGTGCCGCCGGAGGGCACGGACCGGCGCGCGACGCTGGCCGAGATCGGCTTCGGCGAGCTCGGCGAGAGCGACGCCGACGTGCTCGCCGACATGGCCACCGAACTGCGCGTCGTCTTCGCCGCGGTGACCGATGACGACATCGACACCGCGGCGCATCAGGTGAACCACCTCCTGGAGGTGACGCGGGCACGCCCGCACCTGGACCGCCACGACGGCGAGCCCTGGCACCTGCACTTCCACGGGCCCGCCGGAGATGTGGGGCCTGAATGGGTGGCGGGCTGCGCGACCGGCCTGGCGGTCGTGCTCGGCAGCGAGTTCGCGGACCGGCTGGGCGTCTGCACCGCACCGCACTGCGACCGCGTCTACGTCGACACCTCGCGCAACGGCACCCGCCGCTTCTGCTCGACCGCGTGCCAGAACCGCGTCAAGACCGCCGCGTTCCGCGCCCGTACCCGCTGATCCACGGTGATCAAATCGGGCGAACGTACCCCTTTCAGCGCCGGAGGCCGACGTATTGGCTAGCGTGTCGCGCATGCCTGACACCTGGCTGTCCGACACCCGTTCCTCGTACGACACCGACGCCTCCGGATACGCCGAGAAGGTGCGTGGA
The DNA here is from genome assembly GCF_006716425.1 of Actinoallomurus bryophytorum. Classification (NCBI taxonomy): domain Bacteria; kingdom Bacillati; phylum Actinomycetota; class Actinomycetes; order Streptosporangiales; family Thermomonosporaceae; genus Actinoallomurus; species Actinoallomurus bryophytorum. The sequence continues at coordinate 892,409 of NZ_VFOZ01000002.1, read as the reverse complement.
CTGCTCGGTGCGAGGCCTTACCTACGCGCGAGCCTGGCGTTGTTCGCCGAGCTGGTACAAGGTGCCGGAGGTGGGCCGGTCGCCGATGTCGGCTGCGGGCCGGGCTACGTCACCGGCCACCTCCACGATCTCGGAGTGGACGCGTTCGGCATCGACATCTCGCCCGAGATGGTCGCCATCGCGCGGCGCGACTACCCCGGCCTGCGCTTCGAGGTCGGGACGATGACCGACCTCGACCTGGCGGACGACTCAGTCGCCGGCGTACTCGCGCTCTGGTCCGTGATCCACGTGCCCGACCACGCCGTGCCCGGCGTGTTCGAGCAGTTCCGCCGGGTGTTGCGCCCAGGGGGTCCGCTGCTGGTCGGCTTCCACGTCGGTGACGAGACGCGACACACGTCCGAGGGCTACACGGGTCGCCCGATCAACGTTGACACTCACCGGCGCCGGCCGAGCAAGATCGCGGACTGGCTTCGTGACGCGGGGTTCACGATCGAGGCCGAACTGGTCATCGGGCCGGACGACGACGGCCCGGGAGCCGTCATCTTCGCGCGCGGCCCCGCCTGACCGCGCCCAGTCGTCCTCCGCGCCGTCTCACGCGTGCCGGTCCCAGATGAACAGGCCCAGGCCGGCGAGGAGCAGGCCGAGCGAGCTGAACACGGTGCGGACGTGGTTCCACAGGGTCCAGCGGGAGGAGTAGTCCGACCACACGCGCGCCGCGTCGCCGGCCGGCACCTTCGCCGTGTCGAGCGCGTCGTTCATCGGGATGTTGACCGCGAAGCTCGGGACGAGCACCCCGAGGACGTAGGCGGCCGCCGCGAGGAAGAACACGAGCCCCGCGGCGCGCTGCCCGAGTACGAGGAGCAGTACGCCGGTCGCCACGGCCAGGACCGGCACGAGGAGGAACGCCGGGAGGAACACCGCGTTCTGGATCTTCACGTTGATGCTCCGCATCGCGGCGATCGCCTGCTCCGGTCTGATCGCGTCGAGCCCGATCATCACCGAGGCCGAGTAGGCGAAGAAAAGACCGGCCATGGCGCCGGTCAGCAACAGAGTGATGGCAGCGGAGATGCCCGCCAGGATCTTCATGCCGACCAGTGAATCGCCTGCCGCCCGGCCGGGACCATCGGCGAGAAGCTCACATGGATGCGTGTGCGTCTTAGGGTGTGCGCATGGACGGACTCGCGAGCCTGCTGGACGGGGCGAGGGCCAGGGGAGCGTTCCTGCTCCGGTCGATCCTGACGCCGCCCTGGTCGCTGCGGATCCAGGACCGGGCGCCGCTGACCCTGGTGTCGGTCGTACGGAACGAAGCGTGGGTCGTTCCGGACACGGGAGAGGCCATGCGACTGCGCCCCGGTGACGTCGCGGTCATCCGCGGCCCGGCCCCGTACACCGTCGCCGACGACCCGGCCACACCGCCGCGGGTCGTGATCCACCCCGGGCAGCACTGCACCACCCCGGAGGGGGAGTCCCTGTCCGAGGCGATGGCGCTCGGCCTGCGTACGTGGGGCGACACCCTGGACGCCCCGGACGGCTCGGTGACGATGTTCACCGGCACCTACCAGCTGGACGGCGAGGTCAGCGGCCGCCTCCTGAGAGCGCTGCCGATGCTGCTCGTGCTCCCCGCCGACGCGTGGGACTCCTCTCTGCTGCCCCTGCTCGACGAGGAGCTGGGCCGTGACGCGCCCGGTCAGGAGGCCCTTCTGGACCGGCTGCTCGATCTGCTGCTCACCGCTGTACTGCGGGCCTGGTTCTCCCGTCCTGAGGCCGAGGTGCCGGGGTGGTACCGCGCCCACGGTGACCCGGTCGTCGGCCCGGCGCTGCGTTTTCTGCACGAGGACCCGGCCCACCCCTGGACCGTGGCGACGCTGGCGGCGAGGGCGGGCCTGTCACGCGCGACCCTCGCCCGGCGCTTCACCGAACTGGTCGGCGAACCGCCCATGACCTACCTCACCGGTCTGCGCCTGTCCCTTGCCGCCGACCTGCTGCGCGAACCGGACGCGACCGTCGCCGCTGTCGCCCGCCGCGTCGGGTACGGCAGCGCGTTCGCGCTCAGCGCCGCCTTCAAGCGTGAGAAGGGGATCAGCCCGCAGGAGCATCGGGCCGTCGTCCAGGGCTGATCAGCCGACGCCGGCCTCGGCGAGCAGCGGGCCGAACCCGTCGGGCCGTTCCGCGACGGGCACCGGGTCCACGAAGAACGTCCGGATCCCGACCGCCTCGGCACCCCCGTCGGCGCGCCGGTCGTCGCCGACCATGAGCGTACGGGCCGGATCGGAGCCGAGCCGCGCGCACGCCTTGCGGAACAGCGCGGGGTCCGGCTTCTGGCACCCCTCCTCATAGGACAGCAGAATCGCGTCGACGAGGTCCGCGATGCCGTGAGCGGCCAGTACGGGCCGGGGGTCCCAGCCGATGTTGCTGACGACGGCCGTACGGATCCCGCGCTCGGCCAGTGCCCTCAGGGCGGGGAGCGTGTCCGGGTACGGAGCCCACTCGTGCGGCCGGGTGCACTGGTCGTAGACGGCGTCGGCCAGTTCGGGCCAGGGCCATCCGGAGTTGTTGATCAGCCAGGTGAAGGCGCCACGGTGGGCGGCGGGTTCGAGGTCCCGGCGCTCCCAGGTGGCGCGAATCTCGTCCGGCACGGCCCCGCGATGCTGCCCGCCGGGCAGCCCACCGGACCTCTCCAGCCGGCGGGCCCACTCGTGTATCTCCGCCTCCGGCAGCGCGATGCCCGCCTCGGCCAGCACGAAGGCCACCCGCCGGTCGGCCGGCTCGCCCCGCATCAGGGTCCCGGAGAAGTCGAACAGCACCGCTTCCACTGGTTCAGCCACGAACCCGGAATCTACCGCCCCGTCGTCGTTCCGCGAGCGAGGGGTCCGCCGATCGCCGATCAGCTCAGAGGCGGCAACTCGACTCTGTAGTCCTCGCCGCCGTAAAGAGATTCGTAGTGAATCTCAATGTCGATGCGCTGTGAGATGAGCTTCCAAAACCAGTCGTGCTCTTCGTCGACGTAGTCGTCGAGGTGCAGCAGGAAGCTTGTCTGTCCGACAAGGATGGTGGTGCCGCTGAATGCCGTGTAGACATAGGGTTCTATCGGTAGTGCAGCGACGGCGACGACCTTGTGATACGTGTCCAGATTCCATTGCCCGATTATCTTGCCGTCCAGTGATACCACCGATTCGGTGATGATCGCAGGGCCCAGTCCGGCGTTGATAATCTGGAGGCCCGTTTCCTGGTTGGCGTAGTTCTTAATTCGTCGGATCTTTAACAGGGGCCTTACGGTCTGACGATTGTGTGACTCTGTTGCACGTGCCTGCGTGTAGGAGATCCAGAGCGAACCTAAAGCTATGACGGTGGCGCAAACGGCGATTACCGTGTTGGCGTTCACGGGTTCCTCCTTACGGGGGCTAGCTCCAGGTTTGGAGCATCCCGTTCAGGCTGCGGTTCCCATCTGTCCGAATCAAGCTCTGGTGGCTCGACCACGTGCTTCTTCGCGGCGAACCCGACAGCAGGCAGAGGCAGGTACGGACCGCGAAACGGCCTCGGGCACCCGCGCCGGACCGCGGCGTAGGTGTCCGAGGCGATGCTCAGCCCTTTGGTGCCTCGGCGTCGTGTGAGCGGCCGCGCAGGCGGGCGAACAGACGTCGGAACATGCCTGCCACCATCACCTTCAGGAGGGTGCTCGCCTTGATCGCGCCCGCCGGCTCCGACGATGCCGCGGGTGCCTTGGCGGCGGGGGTGGTGGCCGCGGCCTTCGCCGAGGTCGTGGCGGGAGTCGTCGCCGGAGCCTTCGCCGCGGCCTCGGATCCTGCCTGGGGCGGAGTGGTGGCCGTCGCGCTGTCGGTGGTCGCGCCGGAGAGCGCACCGGGATCGGCCGCCGCCTCGACCTCAGACGTGGCGGCGGGCGTGCTCTGGGCAGGCGCCGTCTCGGCGGGCGCGGACGCCGGTGTGGGTGCGGTCGAACCTTCGCCCGGTGCCACTTCAGTGGCAGCGGTCTCGGCCGGCGCTGCCTCGGCTTCGGCCTCGGCGGCCGACGCCGCATCGGCGTCGTCGCTCGCCTTCTCCGCCTCGATGCGCTCCCGTACCCGTACGGCGAGGTCGTTGACCATTCGCCCGGAGACGTCGGCCATGATGCCGCGGCCGAACTGTGCGAGCTTGCCGGAGATCGTCAGGTCGGTCTTCAGCAGCACGCTGGAGCCGGTCTCGGTCGCCTCGACCTTCATCGTCGCGGTCGCCTTCGCAGTGCCCGATCCGCGTGCGTCCTTGCCCTCCGCGACCAGGACCGCCAGGCGCTCCGTCGCGTCCTTCTCGGTGATCTTGGCGATGCCGGAGAACGCCGCCGTGACCGGGCCGAGCTTGATCTTCACCTTGCCCTTGTACTGGTCGTCACCAAGATCCTCGGTGAGCTCGGCTCCGGGGAAGCAGGTGGCGACGTTGTGCGGGTTCTGCAGGAAGTCGAACACCCGGTCCGGGTCGGCGTCGACGTCGAAGGAGTTCTCGATGATCATTTAGGGTCCTTCCGGAGGCGTACGGTCGTCGCCGTAGATCGCCTCCACGATGCGGGCGGGAGTCACCGGGGCGCGGTTCACGCGAACGCGGAAGGGACGCAGGGCGTCTTCCACGGCGTTCGCGATGGTCGCGGGGGCCGGGATCGTACCGCCCTCCCCGGCGCCCTTGACGCCCAGAGGGTTCAGCGGGCTCGGCGTGTGGATGTGGAACAGCTCGGCGTTCGGCACCTCGGCCGCCGACACGAGCGCGTAGTCGAGGTAGCTCGCGGCCTGCGGCTGCCCCTCCGCGTCGTAGACGGGCTCTTCGTACATCGCGTTCCCGATCCCGTGCGCGAAACCGCCCAGGACCTGGCCGTCCACCAGCAGCGGGTTGATGACGTTGCCGCAGTCGTGGCCGATGACATAACGAAGGATGGTCACGCCTCCCGTCTCGGGGTCCACCTCGACGAGTGCGGCGTGAGCACCGCTGGCGTACGCGGCGCGTTCGGGCGCGAAGTAACTCGAGGTCTCCAGCCCGGCCCGGATGCCTTTGGGCAGGGTGATCCCATGTTTGCCTATGTTGGCCACTCGGGCAATATCGAGCAGAGATACCGATTTCTCCGGGTTGCCGCCCAGACAGGCCAGGTCGCCCTCGAAGGTGATGTCCGCCGGGTCGCCACCCAGAATCTGCGCCGCGGTGTCGGCCAGCCGCTCACCCATCTCCGTCGCGGCGTTGTGCACGGCCGGCCCGGCGGTCGCGGTGATCCGTGAGGCGAACGTGCCCTGCCCGAACGGGATCTTGCTGGTGTCGCCGGTCTTGACCTCGATGTATTCCATGTCGAGCCCGATCGCGTCCGAGGCGATCTGCGCGTACACGGTCTCGTACCCCTGGCCCTGCGGCGCCGCCGCGAGCGTGACGAGGATTCTGCCCGTGTTGGTGAGCCGGACCTTGGCGCCCTCGTACGGCCCGAGGCCGCAGCCTTCGACGTACGCCGCGATCCCGATGCCGACATAGCGTCCCTGCTCGCGCATCGCCGCCTGCTCGGCCCGCGCCTGCTCGTAGCCGAAGCGCTCCAGCGTGCCGGACAGCAGCAGCGGGAAGTCGCCGCTGTCGTAGGTCAGCGGGCTCCCGTCACGGAACGTGATGCCGACCTTGTACGGCATCTCCGACTTGGGGATGAGGTTACGGGCGCGGACCTCGGCCGGGTCCAGGTCGAGGTATTCGGCGATCCGGTCCATCATGCGTTCCATCGCGAACACCGCCTGCGGGCGGCCCGCGCCGCGTACCGAGGAGGTCGGCACCATGTTGGTGTAGCAGGCGCGCAGCTCGGTGTGGATGTTCGGGATCCTGTACGGCCCCGGCACGGTGCTCGTCGTGATCGAGGGCACCTGCAGGCCGGCGCAGTACGCACCCTGGTCGTGCTCGATGACGTCGTGGATGGCCAGCAGCATGCCGTCATCGTCGAAGGCCACCCGCATGTGGTGTGTCTGCGAGCGTTCCATCATGGTGCTGGAGAAGTTCTCCTGGCGGTCCTCGATCCACTTGACCGCCCGGCCGATCTTCATGGCGACCCAGGGGATGACGACTTCCTCGCCGTAGAACTGCGCCTTGGGGCCGAAGCCGCCGCCGACGTCCGGCGGCGCGATGACGCGGATGTCGTCCTCGGCCATCTCGTAGATCATCGAGAGCTGCTGCCGCGCGTAGTGCGGCGACTGGGTGTTGTCCCAGATCGTCACCTGGCCGGTGGCCGGGTCGAAGCGCGCCGCGGTGCCCCGGGTCTCCATCGAGTGCCCGCCGCCCCGCATGACGAAGAACTCCTCCGACAGCGTGTGCGGCGCGGTGCGCAAAGCCTCGTCGGGGTCACCGCAGTGCTGCGTGAGCAGGACGGCGAGGTTGCTGTCGGCCTTGGAGTTGGCGAGCGGCGCATCGGGGGCCAGCGCGGCGGCCGTGGAGGCGATCGCCGGGAGCACCTCCCAGTCGACGTCGATCAGCTCCAGCGCGTCCTCGGCGATGTAGCGGGACTCGGCGACCACGATCGCCACCGGCTCCCCGACGAAGTGCACCTCCTCCGGCGGCATCGGCAGCCGGGGGAGGTCCTTCAGCTTGGGGTGCATGACCTTCGGCGCGAGCGGCTTCTGGATCTCCATGAGGTCCGCGCCGGAGAACACCGCGACGACGCCGGGCAGCTCGCGTGCCGCGCTCATGTCGATGTTCAGGATGCGGGCGTGCGCGTTCGGCGAGCGCAGGAACGCCGCCGCGAGGGCGCCCGGGATGTCGAGGTCGTCGACGTACCGGCCCTTGCCGGTGAGCAGCCGCTCGTCCTCGCGCCGCTCGATGCGGGCGCCGACCATCTTCTCCGCTGTAACGGTCACCTGGCCGTGTCCTTCCGCTCGGCGTCGGCCTCCAGTACGGCCTTGACCAGGCCGGTGTACCCGGTGCAGCGGCAGATGTTGCCGCTGAGCACCTCGCGTGCCCGTTGCTCGTCGCCGATCGGCCCTTCGCGCAGCGCCGCGGTCACGCTCATCAGGAAGCCGGAGGTGCAGAACCCGCACTGCAGTGCGTGGTTCCGCTTGAACGCCTCCTGCAGGGTGTTGAGCCTGCCGTCCTCGGCCAGGCTCTCGACCGTCTCGATCCGCGCGCCGTCGCTCTGCACCGCCAGCATCAGGCACGAGCGGACCGCGTCACCGTCGACCAGCACCGTGCAGGCGCCGCAGACACCGTGCTCGCACCCGAGATGCGTGCCGGTCAGGCGCAGCCGCTCCCGCAGGAAGTCGGCGAGCGTGAGCCGGTCGTCGACCATCTCCTCGCGTACGGTGCCGTTGACGGTGACCGAGATCCGGTGGCCGTCTCGATTCTCAGGCATGGGCCGCCTCCTGCTGCGTACCTACGTCGGCGAGCGCGCGCTTGACCAGGACGCCGGTGAGGCGTTTGCGGTACATGGCGCTCGCGTGGATGTCGCTCGTCGGGTCGACCTCGTCGCGCGCCGCGGCGGCGACCTCGCCCAGCAGCGCCTCGTCCAACCGGCGGCCGGTGGCGAGCTCCTCCACGGCGGTCAGCCGCTGCGGCGTCGGCGCGACGCCCGCCGCGACCACGCGGCAGCCGGTGACGGCGCCCGCGTCGTCCAGCCCGCAGGTCACCGCGACGGCGGCCAGCGCGAAGTCGCCGTGCCGGGTCGCGAACTCCTGGAACGCCGAGTAGGTGCCGTCGGGCAGCCGGTCGACCGCCACCTCGAGCAGGATCTCTTCCGGCTCCAGCGCGGTGGTCAGATGGAACAGGAAGAAGTCGGCGGCGCCGAGGGTACGGACGCCGTCGGCCGAGGCGATCGTGAACGTCGCGTCCAGGGCCGTCATGACGCTCGGCAGCTCGGCCGCGGGGTCGGCGTGGGCGAGGCTGCCGCAGATGGTGCCGCGGTTGCGGATCTGCGGGTGTGCCACGTCCTTCAGCGCGCTGGTGAGCAGTGGCAGGGCGCGCGCCATCTCGGCCGAACGCTCGACCTGACGCTGGCGGACCAGCGCCGGGATGACGATCCTCCCGGCGTCGAGGCGCGGCGCGTCCAGGCCGCCGCCGAGCCGGTTGATGTCGATGAGGTGCTCGATCTGGGCGAGCCGGAAGTTCAGCATCGGCATCAGGCTCTGGCCGCCGGCCAGGACCTTCGCCTCGTCGCCGTGCTCCTTCAGCAGCGCGAGCGCCTCATCCAGCTCGCGCGGCGCGTGGTAGGCGAACCGGCCGGGCTTCATCGGACCTCCAACGATTCAGGCACGAGTGCCCTCGGTCACCGGCTTGCCGGCGAACACGCGGCGTACGACGTCCGCGAGCTCGGGCCGCTCGACCAGCGCCATGTGCCGCAGGCCGGGCAGGGTGAGCAACGTGGCGCCGGCGATCCCGCCCGCCAGTTCCCGTGCCATGCCGGGCGGTGTCGCGTAGTCGTCCTCGCCGACGATCACGAGCGTGGCCGCGCGTACGGCGGGCAGCAGGCGGCGTGAGTCCAGCCGGCCCATGGCGGTCGAGGCGGCGGCGTGCGCGGCGCTGTCGGTCCGCATGAAGATCTTCGTGACGCGGTCGACCTCCTCGGGATCCTGGTCGGAGAACGCGGGGGAGAACCACCGGTCGACCTGGAAGGGCAGCTGCTCGGCCCGTGGGACCTCGGCGGCGCGCCGCGCGCGTTCGGCCCAGGCCGTGACCGCGTCGTCGCCGTACCAGGCCGTGGTGTCGGCCAGCACGAGCGAGCCGACGCGCTCGGGGAACAGCCCGGCGAAGGTGACCGCGACGCTGCCGCCCATGGACATGCCGAGCATGCCGACGGATGGCAGTTCGAGTGCGTCCAGGATCTCGGCGACGTCCAGGGCCATGTCCTCGATCGAGAACGCCCGGCCGTCCCATCCACTGGCGCCGTGCCCGCGCAGGTCCAGGGAGAGCACGTCGAACTCGTCGCTCAGCGCGTCGGCCAGCGGCCGCCACAGCTCGCCGGACAGCGCCAGCGGGTGGAGCAGGACGACCGGGTCGCCGGCCCCCTGCCGCCGTACGGCCATCGGCCCGTGTGCCGTGCTGACCATGCGTAGGGTCTCTTCGCTCATGCGCGTCTCCTGAGGAGCTTGTCGGCGTTGGCGCCGAGGACGGCCGCCGTCTCGCCGGGGTCGAGGCCGGCGTCGAGCACGGTGCGTACGGGCTGCGGATCGGAGAGCGCGAAGGGAAAGTCGCTCCCGAGCAGCACCCGGTCGGCGCCGGCGAGGCCGGCCAGGAACGCGATCGCGGGCCCGGACAGGGCGGCGGTGTCGTAGTACAGGTCCTGGAGGTAGGCGGAGGGACGCTCACGCGCCAGCTCGCCCGCGAAGCTCTCCCGCGTCCGGTAGCCGCCGTCGAGGCGGGCCGCCTGGTAGGGCAGGAACCCTCCGCCGTGCACGAGGATCAACACCAGCCCCGGGTGGCGGTCGAGCAGGCCGTGCAGGATGAGCTCGGTGATGGCGATGGTGTTGTCGATCAGCCGTCCGTGCACGTTGCCCATGCGACCGAGCGTCGGGAGCGCGTTGGACGGGCCGCAGGTCGGCGGGTGCAGCATGATCGGGACGGCGTTCTGCTCGGCCGCCGCCCAGAACGGCTCGAACTCCGGACCGTGCAGGGCCACGCCCTCCTGGGGGGAGGTGTTCAGCAGCACGCCGGCCATCTCGGGCCGGGTCCGTACCTCCAGCAGGCCGGTCGCCGCGCTCTCACCGTCGTAGGACGGCACCGTCGCCAGGACCCGCGTGCCGCCGCCCATCGCCGAGGCGGTCTCGGCCATCGCGTCGTTCAGCCGGCGCGCCCAGTCGCGCGCGGCACGTGGCGGCAGGTCGCCGGACTGCACGTCCATCCACGGCGAGAGAACCTGGTCGGTGACGCCCGTACGGGACATCCACTCGCGGCGCGGGCCCACCTCGGTCATCCGCGCGCCGGCCGGGCGGGTGGGCCCGGCTCCGGGCACGTCGACGACCCAGCCCTTGTCGGTGCGCTCCGCCGAGAAGCCCTCGGCGGACCCGCCCTCCAGCTCCCTCAGAAGCGAGGGCGGTACGACGTGCGCGTGGACGTCGACGATGGCGCCCCTGCCGGCCTCGTCGCTGTTCGGTCCGGTCACTGAGTCAGTCCCGCCTTTCCACCTGATACTCCTTATGTGAGCGACGCTAAGGAACCCCCATCCGCCTTACAAGCGGCGTTTGCCGGGGTCAGCGGTTAGCAGGGCTAACACCGCCGAGGTGGCGGGTGCTCGCGGCGGCGTGGTGTGATGACCAGGACATTCATCCACTGTTCAGGCATCAGACGAGGTCCGGTGACAAAGCCACGGGAGGACGAGACGCGGACGATCATCGTCGCGATCACGGGCGCAAGCGGCGCGCCGTACGGCGTGCGCATGCTCACTCTCCTGCGCGACCAGCCCGGGATCGAGACGCACCTGATCGTGTCCCGCGCCGGCGTGCTGACGCTGCGGCACGAGTGCGGGCTCTCGCTGCGCGACGTCGAGGCCCTCGCCGACGTGACGTACCGGCCGGGCGACGTCGGCGCGGCCATCGCCTCGGGCTCCTTCCACGCGGACGCGATGGTGGTCGCGCCGTGTTCGATCAAGACCCTCAGCGCGATCGCGTGGACGTACGCGGACGACCTCATCAGCCGGGCCGCCGACGTCTGCCTCAAGGAGGGGCGGCCGCTGCTGCTGCTCGTACGCGAGACGCCGCTGCACCTCGGCCACCTGCGCGCGATGACCGCCGCGGCCGAGGCCGGAGCGATCATCGCGCCGCCCGTACCGGCCTTCTACGCCCAGCCCGTCTCGATCGAGGACCTGGTCGACCACACGGCCCGGCGGGCGCTGGCCCGGGTGGGCGTGCGCGAGGTGGCCCCGAAGCCGTGGCAGGGTGAGATAGGCGGGCGCGCCGCCGACCGGCCCGAGTAGAGGGGGCTCACGATGCTCGACGTACGGCGGCTGCAGATCTTCTCGGCGGTGGCCGAGCACGGGTCGTTCACGGCCGCCGCGGAGGCCCTGTTCATGACGCACTCGGCCGTCTCGCAGCAGATGGCGCTGCTGGAGCGCCAGCTCGGCCTGTCCCTGATGACCCGCGGGCCGCGCGGTGTCGAGCTCACCGACGCCGGCCGAGTGCTGGCCGAGCGCAGCACCGTCCTGCTCGGCAGCATCGCGAACATCGAGCGCGAGATGCGCGACCTGACCGCCCGGCACGCTTCCGTACGGCTGGCGGCCTTCCCGACCGCCGGCGCCGACCTGATCCCCAGGGTCGTCCGCGACTACCAGAAGCGCTTCCCCGACGTACGCGTCGAGCTCCGCTCGGTGCACGCCGGAGACATCGCGGCGTGCCTGCGGGAGGGCGACGTCCACCTCGGCCTGGTCTGGGACTACGACTTCGCCCCGCGGACGTTCGCCGCCGACATCGAGCTGATCCACCTCACCGACGACCCGCTGTGCGTGCTGTTCCCGCTGGACCACCCGCTCGCCGAGGAGCCGTCCGTCGACCTGGCGGACCTGTCGGGTGAGAGCTGGGTCGTGCGCTCGCACCGGCCGCCCTATGACGAGGCGTTCGTGACCATGTGCCGGCTGGCCGGGTTCGAGCCCGACATCGGCTTCGTCACCGAGGACTACCAGTCCGCGCAGGGCCTGGTCGCGGCCGGGATCGGTATCAGCGCCGTGCCCCGTCTCTCCCTCGTGGCCCAGCACCCGGACGTGGTGGCCGTGCCGATCACCCAGCCCGCGCCCTGCCGGCGGATCGCCGCGGTACGGTTGCGAGGCGCCGGACACCCGCGGGCCGCCCAGCAGATGCTGGAGGTCCTGCGCGACGCCACAGCCGTCGCAGACACGCCGTGAGGGACCTGATGATCGCCGAGGAGCCCAGCCGTCTCGCCGAGGGCCTGCCGTCCGGAGAGGGAATGCTCGGGGCCCTGCTCCGTGAGGGACGGCCGAACACCTCCCTGGTGGACCACATCGTCGAGGACATCGCGATGCAGATCATCGTCGCGAGGCTGCCGCCGGGCGCGGACCTCAACTCGGTCGACCTGGCCCGTCGCTACAAGAGCAGCCGCACCCCCGTACGCGAGGCCCTGCTGACCCTGCAGCGTGAGGGCCTGGTGGAGATCCCGGCCCGCCGCCGGCCACGGGTGGCGCTGGTCACCCTGGAACAGGTCCGCGACATCTACCAGGTACGCGCCAGCCTGCAAGGCCTGGTGAGCGAGCTGATCGTGCACGAGGCGACCGACGAGAGCCTGGCCGTACTCACCGAATGGCAGGGCCGCCTGCGCGCGGACGCCGAGATCGGCGACGTCGACGCCTACTTCTGGCACAACGTGGGCTTCCGCCAGGCCGAGGCCGAGATCACCGGCAACCGCCAGCTCACCCGCATGCTGGGCTCCCTGGGCCTGCGCACTCTGCAGCTCCGCCACCTGAGCCTGTCGTTCCCGGGCCGCCTGCGGCGCTCCCTGGACGACCACGACCGCCTGATGACGGCCTACGCCGACCGCGACGCGTCCCTGGCGGTCGCCATCACCAAGTCCATCATCCACGCGGGCTTCCGCGCCATCGAGGACTCGGGCTGGTCCGGCCTCCACGAGGCCTGAGAGCCCGTCGCCCGGCTCGGGCGACGCGGTGGCTTCGACGGTCAGCGTCGCGAGGCCGGGTCACTTCCGTTTGAACAGCCCCAGTTCTCTCCCGAACAACAGCACGGACCCGACGAGCATGGACTCGAATAGGACGTTTCCCACGATCGCACCCCACACGCTGGGAAAACCTCGCGTCACCGTGGCACCGACAGCGCCGATCGTCATGAGTCCGGAGAAGGCGCACCCGACGGCCAGAACGACCCGCCACACCAGGCGTCCGGGCCGCTTCGGGTTCACGGGCAGCGCCGGCGGCGGCGTGGGACCGGCCAGGGGGCCGGCCGCGGCCGGCGGGCGCGAATAGTAGGACAGTCGCAGCTCGACGCCGGTCTCATGCCCGTGCCGGGTGAGGGGCCTCCCACCGGAGGCCGTCGTCCACACCCACGGCGTGACATGAGGTGCGACGGGCCCGCCGTCCGCTGCCTCGTGGAGTGCGCGTGCCAGGGTGTCACGGGCCATGGCCGCCTGATGGTGCAGGGTGAAGCGGCGATCCACCGGTCGCTGGCGACGATCATTCTCCACTCGGGCCGCGACTGTCAGCACGTCGTCCCACCGGTCCGCCGACATGTCGATCGGGGGCCGGGGTGGACCGGCCGCGCTCGCCTTGAACCGGTCTCCGCCGTAGGTCAAGAGAGCGCGGACGACCTCGTGTCGTGAGGCCCGCAGAACATCGATCGAGCAGATGTCCAGCGCGTCGCCGCCCCGCATGAAGCGCGGACCCCCGCCGAACGTGTCGAGATCGGGGAACATCTCGGCCTCACGTAAGGAGGCCACCACGTGGCGAGCTCCGCCCACGCGCCGGACGGCGACGCTGTCGACGGCGTTCCACGGAAGCCACGTGGTGCCACTGCGCGCGAACAACTGGATGCCCTGTGCGCCGATCTCCAGCCGGACCGGTGATCTCGCCCTCCCGACGAAACCAAAGGCGGCGACGGCCAAGAAAATCGTGACGATACCGAGTGCCACACGCAGGACCACGGCGCCGTTCGAGGTCGCGGTGAAGGCAGCGGCGACGAACGAAAGTGCTCCGACCAGGCACGCGAGCAGTACGTAGAGCCTCTTGTACGCCGCAAAGGTCGTACAGGCGCCTTCCGCGTTCCCCCGGTCGGGGCGGAACGCGTCCCACGCGAGGCTGGCGCGTTCGTCGGCGTCGGCTTCTCTGCTCTCCGTCACCTCGGGGTCCGGCGGCCGATCAGGAGGGGTGACGGTAAAGGCCCTGTTCCTGCCGAGAACGATGTGCTCGGCCGTACGCGTGGCGTGCTTCTCCGGCAGTGGCAAGCCCGCGGCCTTCATGAGCGAGCGGAGCCGTAGGTAGAGGGATTCGACCGAGAGGAGTTCGGGATCACCGGCGACGCCCTCCCGCAGCAGGCGGATGAGCCGACCGCTGAACGCCGTGTGCTCTTCGCCGGGCAGCGCCAGAGCGACCTGGTCCCGCTGGGCGGACGTGAGGACGTAGGTTCCCTGCACGTCGAGCTGACCGAGCACCGCGGTGGCCGGATCGGCCATCAGGCCGTCCAGGGCCCTTCCGGAGAAACAGCAGTCAAGGATGACGACCTTGTTGGCGGCAGGGCTGTCGAGAACCGCACCACGCAGCTTTTCGTACTCCAGCGAATTGAATCCGGGCGCCTCCCACTCGCTGTCGGAAAGGGCGAGGTACAGCTCGTGGCGCTTTCCTCCCACCAGACCGTGCCCGGCGTAGTAGACGACGAGCAGATCCTCGGCCTCCGAGACCGTTCTCACCAGCTCGCGGCCCAGCTCGCGCAGGTCCCCTTCGTTCAGCAGTACTGTGCAGTTTCGTTCGGGAACGATGCCCGCGACCGGGTCGGTGAGGACCTCGGCCAGGTCGTTCAGCGACCTCGCCACTGAGGGCAGATCAGGCAGCTTTTTGTCCCGATAGACGGTCGTGCCGATCAGTACGACGCGTGATCGGTCGGGGTCGGGCAGAGCCATGGAGTTACTCCGGGTCCCGACCGTCGAGAATCGTCCGGACGAGACGTTCGATGTCCGCACTCTTCGCACGCCTGACGTCGATCTCGACCTTCCGGTCGTCCGGCCCCTCCAGAACGACGCGGACATCGGATCTGCGAGGGTGTGCCAGCCACGTTTTCAGCGAAGCCGCGAGAACCGAAATCGCGCCGCCGGACCCGACCCCGACCACAACGGCCTCGGCCAACGCGCCGAGCTCACCCTCACGCGGCTCGGAGGAGGCGAGGCGTACCCGTCCAGCGAGATCGGGTTCGCCACGGAGCCAGTCGGCTAAGGACTCGAGTGCCTGGACGTCATCGTCCGGCTGGACCCGAATCCGTACCGCCATGGTGTCCTCCGCATCAGCTATGTCCCCGCCACGCTGTGCCCGAGAGAACACCCTGTGTGCGATCCCGTCCCCTTGGACGGGAAAATCGATGCAGGCGTGTTATGTCGCATGATCCGCGCCGTCGGGCGCCCGAGCGGCCGGCGGCCTGCGATGGCCGCCGGCCGAGCCGTTTCGCGGGTGGGTCAGCCGAGGCCGGCCTGGGACAGCCAGCCCTTGGCGACCGTGTTCGGATCGTCCTTGTCGGTGACGAGCTTGGTCATCATGGCGAGCAGGTCCTGGGTGGTGAGCTTGGCCGAGACCGCGTTGAGCGTGGCCTGGGCGTTCGCGTCGACCCCGGACTTGTAGATCAGCGGCGTGACGTTCTCGGCGCTGAAGACGTTCTGCGGGTCGGTCAGCACGACGAACTTGCTCGCCGAGATGCTCGGGTCGGTGGTGAACAGGTTCGCCGCCTGGATGGTGTTGTTCTTCAGCAGCTTGACCAAGGTGGTCTGGGCGTTGGCGTCGAAGGACTGGAACTTCTTGAACTTCAGGCCATAGGTGCTCTGCAGGCCGATCAGACCCTGCTGCCGGGTCTTGAACTCCGAGGCGGCACCGATCGTGAGCTGCCCCGCGACCGGCTTGAGGTCCGCGATGGACTTCAGGTTGTACTTCTGGGCGGTCTGGGGGTTGACCGTCACCGAGTCCTTGTCCTCCGCCTGGGAGGAGTCCAGGATCGCCAGGGTCGAGGGGAGCTTGGCCTTGAGAGCGGCGTTGACGTCGGCGGTGGTGACCGCCTTGCTCTCCTTGTCCACCGACGTGGTCAGCAGCGCGCCGTTGTACTCCGGCATCACCGTGATCGCACCGGACTTGACCTGGTCGTAGTAGACCTCGCGGCTGCCGATGTTGAACTTCCTGGTGACCTTCACGCCCTTGGCCTCCAGCGCCTGGGCGTACACCTCACCCAGCAGCTGGCTCTCGGGGAAGTTCGCCGACCCCACGACGACACTCCCCCCACCACCGGCCGGCTTCTGGTCCAGCGGATTGCCACTGTCCTTCTTGTCACCGCCCCCGCCACATGCGCTGAGGGCGAGCGCCAGCACGACGGCGGCGGCGGCACCACGGACTATCGGGATCATCACTGTTTCCTCATCAACTGGTAGGGATTGTAGGAAACTATACGTGCATGTGAGCTTGTGTCCGCGATACGAGACAGAAGTGCATATTCGTGAGATGAGCGGACATGTCGGGCGACTACAGTGCCGACAAGGTACCGCCTCACGACATGGGCCGGGAGCGGCTCAGTCGCACCCGGTGATCAGCGCATCAGGGAGAACAGCGACACATGGACCCGGTCTGGTTCACCTTTCTCAACGGCTCGGACATCGAGCGGCTCGCGCTCGACGACGCCGCGGTGCTCGCCGCCGTCGAAGCCGGGCTACGGGCCCAGGGGCTCGGGGAGACGGTCATCGAGCCACGCGTCCACCTGGAGCCCGATCCCGCGTTCAACGGTCACTTCAACATCCTCCGTGGTTACATCGCGCCGCTCGGGCTCGCCGGGGTCAAGACCGTGGGTGACTTCGTCGACAACTACCAGCGTGGCCTGCCGTCGGAGATGGCGCTGCTCAACCTCTTCGACCCGCGGACGGGCATGCCGGTGGCCGTGCTCGACGCGACCGCCATCACCGAGATGCGCACCGGTGCGATCACCGCGCTCGGCGCCCGCCACCTGGCCCGCGAGGATGCCAAGGTGCTCGGTCACATCGGTGCCCGCGGCACGTCGTACTGGAACGTCCGCCTCCTCGACAAGATCTTCGACCTCACCGAGATACGTGTTCACTCGCGCCGTCCCGAGAGCCGTGAGGTGTTCGCCGCCCGGCTTTCGCAGGACCTCGGCAAGCCGGTGATCGTCACCGACGACTGGCGGTCCTGCGTCGAGGGCGCGGACATCGTGGTGGAGGCGTCCCGGCTGCCCGAGCCGCAGCCGCTGCTCAGGACCGAGTGGATCGCCCCCGGTGCCCTCGTCGTGCCGTACGGGACGATGAGCGCGGTCGAGCTCTCCCTCACCGACATCATGGACAAGATCGTCGTGGACGACTGGGGGCAATGCCGGTCCGGCCGGTTCGGCGCTTTGCGTGAGCATGTCGACACGGGCAGGCTCAGCGAGGCCACACTGTACGGCGAGTTGAACGAGATCGTCGTGGGGAGGAAGCCCGGCCGGGAGCGCGCAGACGAGACGATCCTGTTCTGGCATCGCGGGCTGTCGCTGTCCGACATAGCGCTCGGCGCCGCCATGCTCGAGAAGGCCGCCGAACTCGGCCTCGGCCAGAAGCTGCGGTTCGCATGACGCGTGGATCCGCTGCCGCGCGGCCGGTGCTCGTCGACGGGCAGACCCTGTCGTGCGCGGACGTCGCCGCGGTCGCACGCCACGGCTCCCAGGTCGCACTGGCCGCCGAGGTGACCCCGCGACTAAAGCGCGAGCGAGCCGTCGTCGAGGACGTCGTCGAACGCCGGGTACCCGCGTACGGCGTGACGACGGGCCTGGGCAGCCGGTCGTCCTACGCACTGCCGCGCGACGAACTCGCCGAGTTCAGTGTTCGTACGGTACGCGGCCGGGCCAACGCGGTCGGCGATCCGCTGCCGGCCCCGGTCGTACGGGCCGCCATGCTCGCGCGGGTCAACGGCATGGCGGGCGGCGGCAGCGGTGTCCAGCCGTCGATCGTCCGGCTGCTGGTGGACATGCTCAACGCGGGGGTGCACCCGGTCGTGCCGGACGTGGGCTCGATCGGTTCGTCCGACCTGTCGCAGATGGCGCATGTCGGTCTCGTCGTCATCGGCGAGGGCCACGCCGAGGTGTCCGGCGAGATCCTCGACGGTGCCGCGGCACTGAGGCTCGCGGGCCTGACCCCCGCCGGCCTCGGCCCTAAGGACGGGCTCGTGCTGTGCGGCGCGAGCCCGCTCTCGGCCGGCCACGGCGCGCTCGCCCTCCACGACGCCACGACCCTCCTCTCCCTGGCACAGGCGGTCACCGCACTCACCTTCGAGGGCTTCCGCGCCAACACCAGCCCGCTCGACCCGCGCGTACAGCGGATGCGCGCGGCCCCCGGGCAGGAGCGGGCGGCGCGCGAACTGCTCGCCCTGCTCGACGGCGGTGAGCTCGGCGACCCACGCCGGGCGCGGCGGCTCCAGGACCCGATCAGCCTGCGCGGCGCCGCCCAGGTGCATGGAGCGCTGCACGCCGCACTCGACTTCACGAGGGCCGCCGTAGAGCCGGAGCTCAACGGCTCCGGTGACAACCCGGTGGTGCTGCCGGACACCGGCGAGATCCTGTCTTCCGGCAACTTCCACACCCCGGCGCTGGCCCTCGCCTTCGACACGCTCGCGCTGGCCCTGACCCAGACCGCCGCCATCTCCGCCGAGCGCATGCAGCGCCTGCTCAACCCGGTCATCAGCGGGTTGCCCGCGAACCTGTCGCCCTACGGCCCTGAGCGTTCGGGCCTGGCACCGCTGGCGAAGACGGCACAGGCACTCGTCGCCGAGATCCGTGCGCTGTCCACGCCGACCTGTACGGACCCCCGGTACGGCGCGGACGCCGTCGAAGACGACTCGACCAACGCCGCACTCGGAGCCCGGCGCCTGATGGGACTCCTCGACCGACTACGCCTCTTGCTCGCGCTGGAGGCGGTGGCCGCGGCGCAGGCGGTGGACCTGGCGGCTCCGGCCGTCCTCGGACGCGGACCCGAACTCCTCCACCAGGCGATCCGGAAGGTCGTCCCACCGCTCGACGACGACCGGCCCTCTGGGACGGACGTGGACCGGGTGGCCCGCGACGTCCTGGGCGCCACCGTTTTTCAGGAAGCCGTCCGCGCCCTGCTTCCAGGCGACGGCTGACGGCCGGCTAGGGCCTCGAAGGCCCGCGATCAGCGATAGGAATCCAGCCCTTGGTGATCGAGCGCTGCCCGGATCCGGCCGAGCCCCTCGGTGCCCAGCCGGCGCCCGTCCGGGAGTTGGTCGCCTCGATCCCAGCGCCACGTTGTGACCATTGCCAGCGTGAGGATCCGGCACTCGCGCAGCAGGTCTTGGTCGACGCCCGGATAGTGGTCGCCGACCTCGTCGGGCGCATGGGCGAGGTCGAACTCGACAGGCCCACGGCAACACGTCTCAAGGTCCACGAACAGCAGCCCGTCCTTCGTGGTGAGAACGTTGCCCGGGTGCGGCTCGCCGTGCAGCAGCTGCTCCGCGCCACCGCGCTCGCCGATCGCCCGTCTCAGACTTCGCAACGTGTCGCCGAGCAGCTCCCGGTCCGCGTCGGCGAGCGCCGGAGTGTGGTCACGGTCCGCCACGAGTCGTTGAGCCTGCTCGACTCGATCCGTGAAGTGCGGCGTAGGGACATCGAGCTTGCGCATGCCGGCATGCAACCGCTCGAGCGCCTTGGCGTAGTCGGCTGGTGAGACCTCTCGACGTGACACGGGTTCGTAGTAGGTCCAGAGCGTGACCACGAAGCCATCACGCTCATAGACACGTGGCTCCACTCGAGGCTCGAGAGCGGCAACAGGGCACCCGGATTCGGCAAGCCGCTGAGCAAGCTCGACTTCGAACTGTGCGACCTGATGCGCTACAGGCGCCACTTGGGCCAGGACGTCACAAGGCAGCAGACGCAGAGTGAGCCTGTTCGAGTCATGAAGAACGATCGCGTCGTCGACTGTCAGGTCAAGTGATGAGGCGGTCGACATGGCCGCGGCTACCGCACGCGAGACCTCTGACGCCTGCACCGTTGCCTGGCCCCTCTCCCTTGAGCGCTGCCGTAACTCCCCAAGCGGCGCAACCTGCGTACGATATCAAGTTGTCGATAGAGAGCCATGGCGCGGCTGAACCGGCGATCTGGCTGGCCGGGCGCACCTCGCTGAGCGGCTCGGGCAGGTGGGGCCGATGGGGCGGGTGAGTTCAAGTACCAGCTCGGACGGGCTTACCCCCAGGGGGAGGAGGTCGGCCAGGGCGGCGGCGCTGGCCCGTGACCTGTCAGCGATGGCCGATGATCTGGGGTACTCGCAACTGGCCGAACGGGTGGCAGAACTTGAGAGGACTGCCGCCGGGGGCCGGCCCACGTGACGGTTGACGAAGTAGTCGAGCAGCGGGGAAGCGAAGGACACGAAGGTGACCAAGCGGAACGGCGAACGGCGCACCTGGGCGACGTATGCCTTGGGCGAGGATCGTCGCGATGCCCGCAGCCCGTGCCGCCCAGAGGCCTGTTCAGGACCGGCCGCAGTCCGTGGATGAGCAACGTGGGGGCTGCTTCGTCGCTCTCGGACTTGGCTGGATGAGTCCGGTTTCGTAGGCGATGACGACGAGTTGGGCGCGGTCGTGTGCGTGCAGTTTGGTGAGCAGACGGCTGACGTGGGTCTTGACCGTGGCGACGCTGATGTTGAGCTGTGCCGCGATTTCGGTGTTTGAGTGGCCTGAGGCGACGTGGATGAGGAGCTCCGTCTCGCGAGCCGTCAGGGGGTCGAGCAGAGAAGGCAAGGCGCGAGGGTCGGCAGTGGGGCGGTTGACGAAGTCGCGGATGAGACGCCGGGTCACGCTCGGGGCGAGTAGAGCGTCGCCGGCGGCGACGGTGCGGATTCCGGCCAGCAGGAGCTCGGGCGGGGTGTCTTTGAGGAGGAACCCGCTGGCGCCGGCTTTGAGGGCGCCGAAAACGTAGCTGTCGAGGTCGAAAGTGGTAAGGATGAGGATCCGGATGGCCTTGGTCGCCGGGTCGTCGAGTAGCTGTCGGGTCGCCTCGATGCCGTCTATGTGGGGCATGCGGATATCCATCAGGATGACGTCCGGCAAATGCCGGCGTCCGGCCGCCACGGCATCGGGGCCGTTGCCGGCTTCGGCGACGACTTCCATGTCCGTTGCGGCATTGACGAGCACGCTGAAGCCGGCACGCACGAGGACCTGGTCGTCGGCTATGACCACCCGGATGGTCATGGCCGGCCTCCAGATGCAGCTGCGGGCGGCGCGGGCGAATGTGTCGTGGTGCGGGTAGTGGTCATGGGGCCTGGTTCGTCCGTCTGTAGCAGTGCTTGGACCTGGAAACCGCCGCCGTGGTGGCCGGCGCGCAGGTTGCCGTGATACAGAGCCGCTCGCTCGCGCATGCCGATCAGCCCGTGACCGGCGGCGGCGTGAGGTTCGGGATGCGCTCGCCGGCTCGGCTCGGAGGGACCGGTATCGGTAACTTCGATGAGCAGATCCTCGGTGCCGTATTCGATGCGGAGGGTGGCCCGGGTGGGCCCGGCGTGGCGGACGACATTGGTGAGGGCTTCCTGAGCGATGCGATAGGCCGACAGGTCCACTCCAGCAGGGAGCGGGCGGGCCGGACCACGGACGTCGAGGCGCAGGTCAACGCCAGTGCGACGGATCTGGTCGGCCAGCGCGGCGATGTCGGCCAGTCCAGGGGTGGGGGCGAGTGCGGGGTCGATGGCGTGCTCGTGGCGCAGTACCTCGACGAGCAGCCGCATCTCGTGTAGGGCCTGGCGGGTGGTGGTCTCGACGATGCCGAGTGTTTCCTCCACTTGGGCCGGGTCGGTGTTCATCACCACGCGCGCGACACCGGCACGGACGGCGATGACGCTCATGGAGTGCGCGACGATGTCGTGCAGTTCACGGGCGATGACCAAACGTTCGTCGATGGCGGCCTGGCGGATGCCGGCCGCGTGCTGACGTTCGCGTTCGGCCTCTTGCTGGGCAGTGGCGATGATCCGGTTTCGGCGTTCCCGGGCGGCAAGGCCGGCGAACCATCCGACGCACACGATCGCGACGTTGGCGACGAGCACGGCCAGCCAGCTTGAGGAGACACGTCCGATGCCGACCCCGGCGGCGATCAGCATGCTGGCGGCGCCGGGGCGAAGCCACCAGAACACGTACTCGCCTGCCGTGGCGGCGGTGTAGGCGGAGATGGCGACGCAGACCGATACCTGTGGCGCGCCGCCGACCGCGGCGACCACGAATGCGCAGAGCGTCGCTACGGCGAACGACCAGCACGGATGCAGCCCGCGAGCGGCGACGGTCAGGGTGGCGATGACGATGCCCGCGGTCCGCAGTGCGGACTCCGCGGCGGCGGCGTGCTTGACGCCGCTGCGGGAGTCGGCCATGAGCAGGCCGACGCAGAGCAGGGCGGCGACACCGATGTCGAGGAGGACCAGGGGGCGGGGGCCTCTGGTGACGAATCGGTGAACCGGTGGTGTTAGAGCGGTGCCGGGCATCCCATCACGCTACCTGCGGGGACGGTGGCCGGTCGTCGGGTCACGGTCGCACCCGCGCGTACACCCAGGACTGTACGCGGCCGGGCGGTACCTCCGTGGTCGGACGCCGATTCCATCCTGCGGCCTGACGACCTCGGGCCTCCTCGAAGGCAGGCTCTCCCCACGGAATACCCACCGGCCGCGCGACCCTGGCCGATCAGCGCCGGCCAGGCGTCGACCCCGACTCGCATCGTGAAGGAAGAGCCGTGCCCCAGACCAGCAACCATCCGATCCAGCCCGCGGGAGGCACCCGATGAGCGTGCTCGCGCGGTGGTGTTTCCGGCACCGGCTCATCGTCATCGGCGCCTGGCTGCTGATCCTGGTGATTCTCGGGGTCACCGGTTCCTCGGTCGGCTCTACGTTCTCGGACGAGTACTCTCTGCCGGGTACCGAATCGACCAAGGCCGCCGATCTGCTGGCGACGCAGTTTCAGCGCAGCTCCGGCGACACGGACATGATCGTGCTGCACGCCATGAGCGGCAAGGTGACCGACCCGGCCGTCCAAACCAGCGTTAGGAGCATGCTGGTCCAGGTCGCCAAGGTGCCCGAGGTCGGCGCGGTGGTCAGTCCGTTCAGCCTGCGGGGAACGGCGCAGGTCAGTCCTGACCGGCGGATCGCCTACGCGACGGTCACCTTCACCAAGCAGAGCCAGAGTCTGGACACCGCGAACGTCCAGAAGGTCGTGGATCTGGGCTCGACGTTGCGTAGCGACACGTTGCGGGTGGAGTTCGGCGGGGCGGCGATCGGCCAGCTCGAAAAACCCTCGACGTCGACGGCCGAGCTGATCGGCATCCTGGCCGCAGCGATCGTCATGCTGGTCGCGTTCGCGTCCATGCTGGCGACGGCCATACCACTCATCGCCGCCGTGCTCGCGCTGGGCAATGCGCTCTTCTGCATCGATCTGCTCACCCATGCGATGAGCATCGGTACCAGCGCCCCGATCATCGCCGCGTTCATCGGTCTGGGCGTCGGCATCGACTACGCCCTGTTCGTGGTCGCCCGGTATCGCAACGGCATCCGGGCCGGGCTCATCCCGGAGGAGGCCGTCGTGGCGGCCATGAACACCTCCGGTCGAGCGATCGTGTTCGCTGGCGGCACTGTTACGGTCGCGATGCTCGGCCTGCTCGTTCTCGGGGTCGGCATCCTGTCCGGGATCGGGCTGTCGGCGGCGATCATGGTGGCGTTCGCCGTTGCTGTCGCCACGACCCTGCTGCCGGCTCTATTCGGTATGTTCAGGATGCGGGTCCTCAGCCGCCGCCAACGCGCCCAACTCAGGCGTGAAGGGCCGAGTGACGCCAACGCCTCCGGCGCGTGGGCCCGCTGGGCCGGGTTCGTGCAGAAGCGGCCGATGCCGCTGACGATCGCCGCGACGATGATCATGGTAGCGCTGACGATCCCGTTCTTCTCCCTGCGCCTCGGGTCCTCTGACGCCGGCAACAACGCGGCCGGCACCACAACGCGCGGGGCCTACGACCTGCTCGCCGACGGGTTCGGCCCCGGCTACAACGGCCCTCTGCAGCTCGTGGCGAAGGTCCCGCCCGGGCCGGCCGCGACCGACTTCACCGAGCTGGAGCAGGCGCTCAAGAACGTCCCGGGGGTGGCGTCGGTGCAGGCCGGTCCGGTCATCCCCGGGGCGACGGTGCGGACCCTGCAGGTCACGCCCACGACATCGCCGGAGTCCAAGCAGACGTCCGATCTCATCGACACGCTGCGCGACCACGTGATCCCCGGCCACGAAAAGGACGGGCTCACCGTCTACGTCGGCGGGCAAACCGCCGTCTTCAAGGACTTCGCGTCCGTGCTGGGCGGGAAGCTGCCGCTGTTCGTCACCATCATCGTCGTATTCGGGTGCCTGCTGCTGATGCTCGCGTTCCGCAGCGTGATCGTGCCGCTCACTGCGGCGGCGATGAACCTGCTCTCGGCCGGTGCCGGATTCGGCGTCGTGGTCGCGGTCTTCCAGTGGGGCTGGGGTTCCTCGGTCCTGGGCGCGGGCGCGGCCGGCCCGGTCGAGTCGTTCCTGCCCGCGATGATGCTCGCGGTGCTGTTTGGACTGTCGATGGACTACGAAGTGTTCCTGGTCAGCCGCATCCACGAGGAATGGCTGCACACCGGCGACAACAACCTCGCCGTCCGACGCGGACAGGCCGCGACTGGGCAGATCATCACCGCTGCCGCAATCATCATGATCTGTGTGTTCATGGCCTTCGTGTTCGGCGGAATACGTACCATCGCCGAGTTCGGGCTAGGCGTGGCAGTGGCCATCCTGCTCGACGCTCTGGTGGTTCGCACGATCCTCGTCCCGGCGATCATGCAGCTGTTCGGAAAACGGAACTGGTACCTTCCCAGGGCCATCGACCGGGTCCTGCCCCACGTGTCCGTGGAAGGACCCGCCGAGGTGCCGATCGACGGCGAACCGGAACTCCAGGCAACCGACCAGCGCATCGCTTGATGAAGATGTCTTCACCTCGACCCGGCCGGTTGCGGACCTGGGCCGCCGGGCTGTGCATCGCAGGTGCGGTGGGTCTGGTCCTGGTCGATGCGGTAACGGCGTGGGCAGAGAACACGCTCTTGTCCACGTCCGGATTTCTGGCAGCGATACGACCGCTGCCCACCGATCCCACTGTCGAGATACAGATCATCGACAACGTACAGCGCCAGCTGACCGCGGCACTCGACCGATCACCGGCCCGGATCGGCCCTCGTCTCCTCAGCACCGGGCAGGTCCGGCAGTTGGTCGCCGACGCTGTCCCGGTTGTTCTGGGCAGTGCCGAGTTCCAGCAGGCTTGGAAGGCGGCACTGTCGACCGGTCACGCCGAACTTGTCAAGGTCCTGCGCCACCACAGCATGCTGTTGACAGTGACACCCAGCGGGCTGGACGTCACTGTCAGCATCGCATTGGAGCAACTGGCCGACCAGGCCGGGCTACCTCGCCAACTGGCATCGAACCTGCCCGCCGACCTCCCCATCTCCGTCACGCTGATCCAGAACCAGGATCTGCACCGAGCCGCGCAAGCCGTCCAACTGGCCGACGACCTCTCGGGTGTGCTCATCCTCGCCATCACCACCCTCGGGTTCATGGGCCTGCTCCTTGCACGCCACCGCCGCCGGGCACTGATCACCGGACTCGCAGCCGTTGCCATCGCCGCCGGCGCAGCACGTCTGATCATCGCCTGGGGCCAATCGCCTGGATCGCGGCCGATCATCGCGGACGTCGCTGCCCGCTACCTGGTGGCGCCGTTGGCGACGAACCTCATCACGATCGCTGTCATCTGCGCTCTCACCGCTGCGGGCCTCATCGCCGCCCGGTGGGTCGCCGCGCGACCCGACCGATACACGCCGAGCACTCGGACAACCAGTCCTAAAGACAGGCCCAGCCTGTGATCAACCGGCTCGGGCGCAGGCGTGCTGCCCGATTGTCCAAGTGGCGGACCATCGAGGATTGCGCCATCGTCACGTCCGGGTCGCGTAGGACAGCCGTTCTTCAAGCTCAACATCGGAGTCGCGCTGGCCGGGATCGGTGAGCACCGCAACGCGGCGGTCATGCTCCGTGAGGGATCGGCCGAGATGCCGGCGGACCAGCGCAGCGCGGAGTGGGTTCGGGAGTACGAGGCACTCGCGAGGGCCGGCGAGAGGGCGTGACCCGGGGGGAGCGGTTACGTGATCTGGTTGACGAAGTAGCCGATCACGCCGCCGAGCACCGGACCGATCGTCAACGTCACGGACTCGACCGCCCAGTCATCGCGCGTGCGGTGCCAGAAGGTGGGGCCGGTCAGCGCGGTAGGCGTTGATGAGAACGTCTGACCGGTCACCGCTGCACGGCGGTTCACCGATATGTAATGGTTTCCAGTCTGCGGTCAAGTGCTGGGTGTAAGAAGCGAGTCGACCTCGGATTCCCGAGAGGCTACATGCGCCCCGTACGCGAGCACCCATCAAAAGGGTTGCCCATTGTCGGCGACCCACAGGCCTTCGAGGCCTTCTACCTAGGCCATTTCGATCGCGTCACCTCGTTCATCGCACGGCGGGTCGCGGACCCGCATGAGGTGGCCGATCTGACTGCTGAGGTGTTCGTCGCGGTACTGGCATCGGCGGCTGCCTACCGAGCAGAAAAGGGCAGCGAAACCGCGTGGCTCTACGGGATAGCGCACAACGTGGTGCGCGAGGACCGTCGCCGTCGCACGAGGCGCCGCACGGCCTTGGAGCGAGCCGGTGGGCGCGCCCTGTTGAAAGGCGACGATGTGGCCGACCTGATCGACCACATCGACACCGCGGCACCGGCGCGCGCGGCGATGCGGGCACTGGCGGGACTCCCCGCGAAGCAGCGGACCGTGATCGAGCTGGTCGCCATCGACCAACTCACCCTGACCGAGGCCGCAGCGGCGTTGCGTATCTCGGTCGGCACCGCCCGTGTCCGGTTGCACCGGGCCCGCAAGGCCTTGGCTCAGGTACCCGAGGTCGCCTCGCTCGTCACCACCTCAGCGGTAACGGAAGGACTGTCATGAGCTTCAAGGAGACACTGCTGATGGAGTTGCACAAAGAGGCACCCGGTATCGCGCGGCGGAGCCGCAGGCGGCGAAACGCCGTCAGGGCCGCGGCCCTGACCGGCGGCACCACCGCACTGGCCGTCGCCACCGTGGCGGGCGTGCTCGCGGGCGGGACCCGGTCCGGCGGCCCGACCACGCAGGCCGCCGCGTACACGATCAACGAGCGGGGGACGAAGATCGAAGTGAAGATCCGTGAGCTCCGAAATCCCGATCGTCTTCAGGCAGACCTCGCCAAGCTTGGGGTGAAGGCCGACATCGTTTATCTGCCGGCGGACAAGACGTGCCAGAATCACCGATACGTTCAGTACTACCAGTTTCCCCAGCCGATCATCAGGCTCCTTTCTTCCAGCAGGTTCGAGTTCGACAAGCGTGATCTTCCAAAGAACACCACGCTCCTGCTCACGCTCAACGCGGGCTGGGGAAATAATTTGTGGTCGATCATTTCGGAAGGCCTCACCAGTCAGCCCATCGAGCCCTGCAGGCCGACGGCGTGGCCGAAAAAGCCCCCGTCCGTGCCGAGCCACAAGTAGCACGTCCTGTGTCTGGGTCGGAATCTCGTTCACAATTCCGACCCAGCGCGGCGTGGGCCCGAGGAGGTCAGCTTTCCGTCACAGGCCCTGACGGCGACGGTGCTCACGCGGACGCCGAGCATCTTCGCCCCTTCTCGTGGTCTGAGAAGGTCATCGTCTGGGGGCCGGCTCACCGGTCGGCAAGGGCCAGCACGCGGGAGATGCGTTCCGTCGCGTCGGCGATGTCGGCCGCCGGGCACATCGGCTGGTACTCGGGCGGTGAGCCGCGCTCGGGGCCGGACCACTGCCAGTGCCAGTACAGGTCACCCCGCCTGCGCTACGAGCGGGACGCGCGCGGGGACTTGGTGGCCGCCGACCTGTCCTCCAGGGACCTGACCCGCGCGAAACTGAACCGCGCGGATCTGACCGCTGCGAAGGCGGCTCTGGCGACGTTCAGCGATACGGACTTGTCCATGGCACGCTGGTCGGAGGCCGTACCGTGAAAGGACCGGATCCCCGCTGTCTCCGTCCCGCTTGAGCCGCCCCAAACGGGAATCAGAATCGGCGAAGGCCACGTCGTGCCGACCCGTTCTGAGGCATGAGTTCGGTGAGGTTAACTCCCCGGACCAGCCGGACGCCTCGATGGCGCGGAAGCCCGTGAAGATGATCGACTTGGTATCGGCCGCGGCCAGGGCGGCATCGCGGTCGGCGTATGCGCCGTACGGGCGACCGACGAAACTCACTGACCGGCCGTAAGGCAACACACGCCGAGTTGCCGATTCCACGCTCGCGAAACCTGTACCCGCCTGCGGTATGCCTGTGGGAGCCATACGCCGGCTTCGGGGTGGTTGGTGTGGACCGGACGCTCTGACACGGAGAACGCCCCGGCATCGCTGCCGGGGCGTTCTTCATGTTCGTGAGGTCAGACGCTCTGCATCTCGTGGAGGACGGTGACCTCAATACAGTTGCCGTCGCCGCCCTGGGAGCGGCTGCTCTTACGCCAGTTGGAGAGTTCTATCTGGGACACGGCTCTTCCTCTTCATCACAGGTGTTTGGCCAACCGCCGGAGATATGCGATCGACTCATTCGGCCCGAGCGCGGTCGCGCTCAGGTGCTGGAAGACGATGCGGCGCTCTTCGATCACCGCATCGCCCTCCAAGAATGAGGATTGCTGGCCCGCCTCGCGATAGACCAGGCTCGGATCGTCCTCGAAGTCCATGATCACGAACGAACCGCTCAGGCCAGGATGAGGGTCGACGCTCATCGGCATGATCTGCACTTCAACATGTTCCAGACGCTCCGTGTCGATGAGGCGCTGGAACTGCTCGGCCTTTGCCTCGTCGGAGCCGAACGAGCGGACGATGGCGCTCTCGTCGATGACCGCCCACAGCCGGGTCGGATTCTCGCCCGTGAGGAGATGCTTGCGCTCCATCCGTAGCTTGACCAGACGCTCGATCTCGGCCTCATCCCGCATCAACCAGCCACGTTGCAAAGCGGCGGCGTACTTCTCGGTCTGGAGCAAGCCGGGGATGACCGCGAACTCATAGGTGGACAGCTTCGTCGCCTCGGCCTCGAACTCAACGTAGGGATCGGCGAGCGGGCCGTACGCCGTCCACCAGCCGCGCTGGCGTGCCTCCCTGGTGAGAGTGAGCAGCGCCTCTCGCCTGACCTCGTCGGTGACTCCGTACAGGTCGAGCAGGGCTCGGATGTCGGCGACTCGCGGCTGGACGGCCAGAGCCTTCTCCAGGCGGTTGACCTTTCCTGCCGCCCACTCCAGCCGTTTCGTGACCTCGTCGGCCGTCTTGAACTCGGCGGCCTCGCGGAGTCTGCGGAGTTCTCGGGCAAGCCGACGGCGGCGCATCGTCGGGCTGTGCCGACCGTCGGCCATCTCGTCTTCTCCCAAGTTTTCTGTGAGTTCGCTGGTCACTGATCGTAGGCCGTCGACGTCAGAACCGGACACCGATGTAGGAAACCACCGTTTGCAGTCCGCTAATCTCGAAGACCTAATTGCGAACCTCAATTCGGTAGACGATAGTTGACTACACCGTGTCCCAGGCCGACTACGGCCCGCCTCCCACCTCCGGGGAGATCTCCATGCGTTTCTCACCGATGCCGGTGCTCACCACAGGGCGGATCGCGTTCGGCTACAGCCCGACCATGTCGTCCTGGTTCCGGATGGAACCGTCTCCCGACCTCGTCCCTGAGGCTCGGCACTTCACCCGCAGACTGCTGTACGGCTGCGAGGAGGACTACGTCGATGACGCGGAGGTCGTGACGAGCGAGTTGGTCACCAACGCCCTGAACCATGCGCTCAGGGTCGGTCCTCCGCCAAAGCACGTGGTGCCGGGCGTCTGGCTCGGTGTACAAGTCCTCAAGGACTACGTCCACCTGTACGTACGCGACCCATACCCGGCGCCGCCCGTGATGAGGATGGCGGCCGACACCGATACCTCCGGCCGGGGCCTGCTCATCGTCGAGATGCTGACGGCCGCCTTCTGGGTCGAGAGCAGGGCGTTCGACAAGACGGCGCACGCCATCATCACCAAGCCCGGTGTGGTGCTCACCGAAGTCGAACTGGATTTGCTTCGACAATGAGCCGGTGCCCTTGCACTACGTGTCCGGGATCTAGACCGGGAACCACTAGAAGCGGCCCGAGCGTTCGATGGCGTGGTAGCCGCGTAGGACCAGGGAGCGGGTGACCGCGACCGCCAGGGCCACGTCGCGTTCGGTGTAGGCGCGGACGAGGCGTTCGTGGTCGGCCAGGGAGTGCAGCAAGCGGCCCGGTAGGGACAGGCTCACGTACCGGAAGCGGTGCATCTGCAGGCCCAGGGAGCTGAGCCGCCGTTGTAGTTCGAAGTTCTTCGACAGTGCCGCCTCCGCGTTGCGGAACCCCACGTTGTGCCAGAAGTAGGCGTCGACGTCCCCGGCGTCCGCGTCGCGTTGCAGCATCGCCTGCCACGACAGCAGGCCGAGGACCTCGTCGTCGGTCGCGCGTTCGACGACCAGCTCGCTGACCAGCGCGTACAGGCTGGCGCGGATCTCGTAGATCTCTCTCACCTGGGAGATCGCAACCGGGGAAACGTACGGGCGGCGGCGTGGGGGCACGATGACCAGGCCCTCGCGTTCGAGGAGGAGCAGGGCCTCGCGCACCGGGGTGCGGCTCGTATTGAAGCGGCGCGCCAGGTCCGCCGAGTTGACCTCCTCGCCCGGCGGCAGGCGGCCCTCCACGATGCTGATGGCCAGCTCCTGGAAGATCACGAAGGCCAGGGACGAGCTGCCCTCGCTGCCGCGCAGCGCGCTGAACAGCATCTCCTGGCGCAGCTCGCGGATGTCGGTCTCCCGGGTGCCGCGGTCCAGCGGCACCGCGCCGGACAGGTCCACCGGGCGGGCGCCGGGGCCGGGGAGCGGGGTCGCGTTCACCTAGGCTCCGCCGTGGCAGGGGGCACCGGCCCCGTACGCCCGGCCATTACCCCAGCACCTCCGGCCACCGTCGCGTGACCGAGGCGATCAGCTCGTCACTCGACTCGGCCACCTGCGGAAAGTCGCCAAGGCGCTCGTACGGGCGGCACGCGTCGATGATCGCCCGGCTGTTGAAAGCGATTTCGCCCGGGAGTGTGAGGGGGTCCACGCGGCTGCCCCAGGTGCGCTTCATCACCTCGATGTCGATCGAGGGATCGGTCCGGCCCGTCATGGCCCAGACCACCTCGCCCAGGTCACGCGGGTTCACGTCGCTGTCGACGACCACCGTGAAGCGGTTCATGTACGCCGCGCTGGGCAGCTGCGCGGCGAGGTACGCGGCCTGCCGCGCGTGGCCCGGATACCGCTGCTCGATGGAGACGATGAGCAGCGACCGCCCGCCGCCGGCCTCGTGCGCCCACACCCCGCGTACGCCCGGCAGCCCGGTGCGCCGCAGGCCGTCGGTGATGATCGCCGACTTCATGACCGTGCGCATGTAGGAGTAGTCGTGCGGAGGCTTGCCCGGGGGCGCGCCCAGCAGGATCGGGTCGTCGCGGTGGTAGACCCGCTCCACGTCGATGGTCAGGATCGGCTCGCGGGATCCGGAGTAGTAACCGGTCCACTCACCGAACGGGCCCTCCGGGCGCCGGTTGTCAGGGGTGACCCAGCCCTCCAGGGCCAGCTCGCTGTCGTGTGGCAACGGCAGCCCGGTGACCTGGCCCGCCACCGTACGGACCGGGGCGCCCATCATCGCGCCGACGTAGTCGTACTCCGACACGTCGGCCGGCACCTCCACGCCCGCCGCCACGAGGTAGGCCGGATGGTGTCCCAGCGAGACCGCGATCGGCGCCCGCCCCTCCGCCTCGAACCAGCGGCGCAGGTGCTGGGCGCCGTGCTTGCCGGCTTCGATGTTCACGCTGGCCGAACGCCCGTCGTCCTGGACCTGCATGCGGTACGCGCCGAGGTTGATCCGCCCGGTGTCGTAGTCGCGGGTGACCACGGCGCAGCCGGTGCCGATGTAGCGGCCACCGTCGCCCTCGTGCCAGCGCGGCACCGGGAAGTCCAGCAGGTTCACCTCCGGCTTGGACGTGACGTTGGACAGGATCGCGCCGTCGGTCACCGTCGTCGCGGCGAAGTCGCGTGCGGTGGCCGCCCACTCGCCCGGCTTGGCCGCCAGCGTCTCCACCAGGTCGGAGTCCGTACGGTCCCAGCCGAGTCCGAGGACCGATCCGAGCAGGCGCGGGTTGCTGACCGTGCCGCTCAGCACCCGCGACCCCTGCGGATAGCCGGCGATGCCGTCGAACATCAGCGCCTTGGGACTGGACCTGCGGTAGTTGACCTGGGACAACGCCCCGATCTCCAGGTCCCAGTCGGCACCTTCTACGGACTGCAGCTCACCGCGTTCGGCCGCCTCACGCAGCCACGCCCGCAGACTCGCGGGGCCGGTCTCGCTCATGCCGCCTTGCCTTTCGGATTGAGGCCCGTCGGTACGCCGCGCAGATACGCGATCGCGCGGTCCGCGGAGATGACATCCGCGTACTTCTGGTCCATGTCGAACAGGCTCACCCAGTGGGACGCCTCGAACCTGTCGAAGCAGCAGTCGCCGATCACACCCACGCGATACCCCCGGGTGCACGCGTCGACCACGGTCGCCCGTACGCAGCCGCTGGTCGCCTCGCCGACGACCAGCAGGGTGTCGACGTCGCGGGCACGGAGGACGGTGTCCAGCGGCGTCTCGTGGAAACAGCTCGGGCCGATCTTGGTGAGCACCACGTCATCCGGCTCCGGCGCCACTTCGGCGACGATCGCGTTGGGGTCTTTCGCACCGGGGTTGGGCGTCAGCCGTGCCGACGGCTTGCGGTTCCACCGGCCGAGCTCCGGCGGGGTCGCGTGGAAGTAGATCACCGGTACGTCCGCCTCACGCGCGGCGGCGAGCAGGGGAGCGGTCCGGTCGACCGCGTCCCAGCCCTGCGGTCCGCACGCGCTCGGCCAGTCCGCCAGCACGTCGGGCAACTCCCCTCGCGGGTGCCCGAGTGCCGCGTAGTACAGGTCGACCGCCAGCACTGCCGGGCGGCCGCCCAGTCCGAAGGGCGCGCTCTTGGCCCACGAGGTGCCGTTCAGCACCGCGTTGTCCTGTTCGGTCAGGAAGTCCGTCCAGTCCACGACGAAAGCAACCCCTCTCTCAGAGTCGTGTCGCCGGGCGGTGACGCCGCCCGGCGACACGACGGATGCGCCGGCCGGTCAGGCTCCCGAGGCCAGACCGCTGTCGATGTACTTCGACACGTCGGACGGGGCCTTCAGGTGGGTGTTCTTCGCCGCTTCGGCGAAGGCCTGCTGGATGAGCTTCGGGTCGACCGCCGGTGTCCGCTGCCATACGTTGAGGAAGAAGTCGTAGGCATAGTCGGACAGCTCCTGGCTCTGCACGCCGGTGTACTTCTGGATGACGGCCGACGTCTCCTTCTTGTGGGTGCGTACGTACTGCAGCGACTCGGCCTCGGCGGCGTAGAACTTCTGCAGTACCTGACGGTTCTTCTGCAGGTAGGCGCCCTCGACGGCGTACGAGCCGAGCGGGAAGTCCAGGCCGGACATCTCCGCGAGCCGGTGTGCGCCCTTCTCCCGGGTCTGCGTGCCCTGCGGAGGCTGGGTGAGGATCGCCGACACCGCGCCGCTCTCCAGCGCCGCGACCTCGGCGGGAACGCCCTTGAGGAAGGTCGACTGGACGTCCGTGCGCTTCATGCCCTTGCTCTCGAGCAGGTCCGTCAGGCCGAAGTCGCCCTGCGAGCCGGGTGAGGTGAGCCCCACCTTCTTGCCCTTGAGGTCGGCGAACGTCTTGATGTCCGCGGCGGCCCACATCTCCAGGTTGTAGTGCGGCTCGGACATCGCGATGAAGTGCAGGTCGGAACCGTGCAGGATCGCCGCCGCGGTGTCGGCGCCGACACCGACACCGATCTGGACGCTGTTGCTGGCGAGCGCCGGGACGAGCTGCGAGCTGTCGTTCAGGCGGGTGATGGTGACGTTCAGCCCGTGTTTCTTGAAGATCCCGTACTCGACACCGTCGTACAGGTCGGAGTATCCGGCGCCCGGCGCGGTGTAACCGATCTTCAACGGCAGCAGGCCGTTCGCGTCCGCCTTGACCTTCGTCGCGCCCCTGCCGCAGGCGGCGAGGCTGAGGGCCAGGCCGACGGCGACCGCCGCGCTCAGGCAGGTTTTCATTCTCATTGTGCTTCCGCCCAGTGTGTAAAGCGCCGCTCGATGAGCCGCACGCCCCAGTTGAGGAGAAGGGCCACGACGGCGATGATCACAACGCCCGCCATGGCCCCGTCGATGTTCGAGTTGGTCGTGCTGTTCTGCACGTAGTAGCCGAGTCCGTTGTTGCCGAGGAAGAGCTCGGCGACGATCGCGCCGACCAGCGCGCGGCCGATCGCGAGTCGTACGCCGGCGAGGATGTACGGGAGGGTCGCCGGCAGGGCGACGGACCGCAGGAAGGTCAGCCGCGGCGTGCAGAAGACGGTGGCGACCCGGATGTAGTCGCGGTCGAGGTTCCGCACGCCGGTCGTGACATTGATGACGAGGGGGAGGATCCCGGCCCACACGATGACCACGATCCGTGAGGTGTTGCCGATGCCGGACCAGAAGATCAGGATCGGGATGACGATCACATAGGGGGTCGAGTAGAGGATGTTCACCCACGGCTCGGTCAGATCGTGGAGAACGCGGCTGCGACCACGGATCAGGCCGATCGGGATGCCGGCGATGATGATGATCAGCAGGCCCCAGAGCATCTCCAGCCCGGACGCCTTGAGGTACGGGTAGATCTCGCCGGTACGGAAGAGGTCGGCCTCCGCCTTGGCGATGCGCAGCGGGTTGCTGGAGAACGAGGGGTCGGCCAGGCCGGTCCCGGTGCTGACCTGCCAGATGACGAGGACGACGACGATGCCGGCGAACCCGAGCAGTCCGCTGCGGTGTCGCTCCAGCCAGGTCGACAGGCTCCGGCTCTCCGCGACCGGCGGATTCCTGGGTTCATCGGGCCGGGCGGCCGTTTCAGGCTGCATCGCCGTTGACATGGTCCCTCGCTGAGGTGTTCGTGGCTGACGGTTCGTGGTGCAGCGCGGTCAGGATCTCGTCGCAGTACGCGGTGAACTCGGCGCTGCGACGCCAGGTCACGTCACGTGGACGCGGCACGTCTACGGTCACGACCTTCGTGATCGTCGCCGGCGCCGGGGAGAAGACGAAGACCCTGTCGGCAAGGAGCACGGCCTCGGAGACATCGTGCGTGATGAACAAGGCCGTCCGGCGGCCGTGGCTCGTGTCGGCCTCCCAGATCCTGAGCAGCTCCTCCTGCAGGTTCTCCCGTGTCTGCGCGTCCAGGGCCCCGAAGGGTTCGTCCAGCAGCAGGAGCTTGGGGTCGGTCGCCAGCGCCCGTGCGAGGTTGGCCCGCTGTTTCATGCCGCCGGACAGTTCGTGCGGATACTTGTCCGCGGCGTGCCCCAGACCGACGATCTCCAGCAGTTCCCCGGCGTGCCGTCTGGTGTCCGCGTTGAGACGTCGCTGGACCTGCAGTCCGTACAGGATGTTGTTCAGGACGGTCCGCCACGGGAACAACGAGGCCTGCTGGAACACCAGCGACCGATCCGGCCCCGGCCCCTTGATGCCCGTGCCGTTCAGCTCCAGCGAGCCACCGGTCACCGGGACGAGGCCCGCGACCGACTCGAGAAAGGTCGACTTGCCGCTGCCACTCGGGCCGACGATCACGACGAACTCGTGTTCCATGATCTGCAGGTTCAGATCGGAGACGGCGAGCGTGAACGCGCCGGAGCGCCGGCTGCGGTGCCCGAGCTGAAGATCTCTGGCCTCGAGACACACATCGCTCATGGTCATGAACCGTTCTGGAGCGTGGCGGCGCTCGGCGGCCTGCGGCGGCCGGGATCGCGGGTCTTCTTCGCGCCCCGGCCCGTCGCCGGGCTCGGAGTCGTCCTGGCGAGTTCCAGCTCGATCCCCCTGTCCTGATGCGGCGGTCTGACGACGACGGCCGTCTCCTGCTGGATCAGGGGCACCTTGTCAGGCTTGATCACTGCCACTCCTCGAACCAGACGCTGAGGGTCATAGATGTTTCCCCGATGTAAAAGTGTCGACAAACTAAGACTGCTGCGTATGACGTGTCAAGACCTCACGGAGGGGCGAGTGTGCTTGGGCGGAGCCCCTAGGCCCGAGCAGCCATGGGCTATGACCACGGGTAACGCTCTAATAAAGGTGTGCTGCCCTGGCTCGGCCCGCAGGCGGCTGCCAACGGCCGCACGGGATGCGCGTCCGTCAAGTGTGCACACTGAGGACCAACTGTCGACACTTCTCCCGCGTGCCGAGGAGGGTCGACGCCGCTGCCCGACGCCGCCGGGCGAGACTCGCCGTGCGTCCGCAAGACGGGTGGTGCGCGCCGACCGTGCCGCCCCCCGCCCGGCGCGGCGGCACACGGTCGGTCGCGACTGACGCCCTAAAGTGTCGAAAATGCGGCGAAATGCAGGCTGATCGGCGTGGGCCGTACGGGCCGAACTCCGTAATCCGCCGGTAAGCGCTTGCGCTAATGCGGTGAACACGTGCACGATGCGAAACGTTAGGAAAAACAAACAACAGAGGCGATTTGATGCAGGGTCTGCGCCGGCGGTCGGGGGCGACCGGCTCGCCTCGTCGTAGGCGTGGGGGCGCCGGGGTCCGGCTGGCCACTCCCGTGGCGGTCGCCGCCCTTACCGTGCTGGTCACGGCGTTGACGACCACGCTCGACGCGTTCAAGCTCCCCGTCGGCGCACGCCTGGCGATCGTCGGGGGCGGGTCCGTTCTCGCCGGCCTGATCGCCTTGGTTTCGCAACGCGGCCCGCGCCATTCCGGGGTTACGGATCGGCCGCCTTCCAGTGGCGTTGTCGCGCCGGGCCAGCTGCCGCCGGTAATCGCGCATTTCACCGGCCGCACGGACTATTTGGCCAGGCTTCATCGGGCGTTCACAGAAGAGAGCGCCGCCAAGAAGTCACGCGAATGGAACGGCTCACCCGTCGTCTCGGTGCACGGTCCGGGCGGCGTCGGCAAGTCCGCCCTGGTGACGCGGTTCGCGCACGAGATGGCGGAGCGTTACCCCGACGGGCAGCTCTACTGCGACCTTCGCGGCGCCGGAGACGTACGGGTGCGGATGGAGGACGTGCTCACCGGCTTCCTGCTCGCCCTCGGCGTGCGCCTCACCACCGACCCGGGCGGCCTCCAGGACCTGCGGAAGCTCTGGTGGACCTGGGTGAAGGGCCGCCGCATCCTGATCTTCCTCGACAACGCCCAGCACGCCGACCAGGTGCAGGCGGTCGTCCCGCCCGAGGCAGGCTGCGCCGTGCTCGTCACCTCCCGCCAGCCGCTCTACCTGCGCAACACCCTGGACGTACGGCTGGAGGAGTTCACCGAGCTTCAGTCGGTGGAGCTGCTGGCCCGGCTGGCCGGTGACGAGCGCGTCGCGGCGGACGCGGAGGCCGCCGTGCGGATCGCGGAGCTGTGCGACCATCTGCCGCTGGCGGTCAGCATCTGCGGCGGACGGCTGGCCGCGCGCCGCACCTGGTCGCTGGAGGAGATGGCCGACCGGCTCAGCGACGAACGCCGCCGGCGCCTCGATGAGCTGGAGATCGACGACCAGATCGACAAGAGCGTACGCGCGACGCTGTGGCTGAGCTATGAGGACTGCACGGACCTGCAGCGCCGTCTGCTGCGCTCGTTCGCGCTGCTGTCCGCGCCCGACCTGCCCGCCTGGGCGGCGGGTTCGCTGCTCGGCACCTCCAAGCTGGACGGTGTCGACCAGCTCGAGGCGCTGGTCGACACCCAGCTTGTGGAGTACTCCGGCAAGGACGCGACCGGCACGGGCCGCTACCGCCTGCACGACCTCGTACGCCTCTACGCGCGCGAACGGGCCGAGCGCGAGGACACCGGCGAGCAGCGCCGCGCCGTGGTGGACCGGATCCTGGCCGGCTACCGGCGCCGGGCCGAGCTGGCCGCCGCCGTCCGCTGGCCGCAGGACTGGCGCCGCCACGCACGGCGCGGCGAACAGGACTCCGGTGAGATCGCCCCGGAGCCCTGGTTCTACGCCGAGCGCCTGACACTGCTGGCCGGCGTCGACCAGGCCGCGAGCCTGGAGATGTGGGAGGAGGCGTGGCGCGTCGGCCGCGCGTTCTGCTCGCTGTGCCACTCGATGCGTCTGTTCTGGCAGGAGTGGCGTGCCGTCGCCGAGACGACCCTGATCGCCGCCTCGCGGCTCGGCGACGCGCGTTCGATCGGCATCGCCCTGATGGAGCGCGCGGCCGTGTCCGGCGGCCTGGGCCGCGGCGACCTGGCACGTACGAGCGCCGAGGAGGCGCTCGCGGTCTTCGAGGAGCTGCGCGAGCCGTGGTGGGCGGCGCGGGCGATGCGCACGGTCGGCGTCAACCTGCGCGACGCCGGCAACCTGGACGAGGGCCAGCGGCATCTGCTGGCGGCGATCGAGGGCTTCGCGTCGGTCGGCGACCGCTGGTGGCGGGCGCGTACGCAGCGCAACCTGGCCGAGCTGCGGCTCGCCCAGGGCCGGCACGAGGAGGCCCGCGCCCTGCTGGACGCGGCCCTCGGCGTCTTCCAGAGCGACGGCAACCGCTACTCCGAGGCCCAGACCCTGCGCGTCCTGGGCGAGGTCAGCGCGGGCGAGGCCGCCGATCTGCGGAACCGTGGTGACACTCCGGCCGCCGACGCGGCCTACAACCGGGCGGCGCAGGTGCTGGAGCGCGCCGCCGAGATGTTCCGGCTGCGGCACGAGCAGTGGGAGGAGGGCCGCTGCCTGCGGGCGGCCGGCGAGGTCGGCGATCCCAAGAACGGACTGCGCGAACTCGCGTTCGTGCGCCGCGCGATGGAGACGCTCGAAGGGCTCGGCGACTCCTGGGGCGTCGCACGCACGGAGCTGTCGGAGGGCCGGGCGCTGAGCCGGCTCGGCCGGATCGACGAGGCGGTCAGGGCGCTGCGGCATGCCGCCGGCGCCTTCCAGGAGCTCGGCGACCGGTGGCTACAGGCGCGGTGCCTGCGCACCCTCGCCGAGATCCTGGTCGGCGCCGCCCGCCACACCGAGGCCCGCGCCCCGGCCGAGGAGGCGCTGCTGATCTACCAGAGTCTGGGCAACGAGGTCGGCGAGACGCGCGCGCGGAACATCCTCGCCCGGACCAGGGAGCCCGAAGAGCACTGACGCGGCCCGGTTCACCAGCTCAGGGTCTGCCACGGGCCGCCGGCGGCCCCGGTGAGGATCCGGTGCGCGGCGAGCACGGAGTCGTACCAGGTGCCCAGCTCCTCGTCGCCGAAGCGCAGCACCCGGCCCAGCGCGTATCCGGCCGACAGGGCCGCCCACGAGTCGTAGTGCCGCCGGCACCGCCTGCCCGCGCCGATGACGAGGCGTTCGGCGGTGTCCTGGTCGCAGAACTGCGCCTCGCGTCCCCAGCGGGCCATGTTCACCGCCCGGCCGAAGTCGTAGGCGAGCGCGGTGCCCACGACACCGCCGGCGGGCAGCAGCCCGTCGTCGCGGAAGCGCGCCTCGTACCGGCCGATCCTCGCCGCGAGGTCCAGCAGCGCCTCCGGCGGGACGGCGTTGTCCCGTGACCAGCGCTCGATCGCCCGCCGCCACGGTGCCGGCTCCGCGCCGCACGCGGCCCCGCGCCGCAGCGACAGGACCAGGGACACGCGCGGGTCGCCGCCGCTCTCGCCGAGAAGGGCGTCCGTGCGTTCGCGCCACTGCGCGGCGTCCATGACGCCCCACTCGTCGCGCAGCGAGCGCATCCGGCCGATGTAGTCCCCGTACACGAGGCCGACGTCGTTCCACGGGACCGCGCTCTGCACCGCGAGCAGCGCGCCGCAGGCCAGCCCGAACGCCAGCGGCCCGGCCGTCGGGCCGTCGAGCCGGGTCAGCAGCCGGTTGCCCGGGGGAGGGACGGCCTCGCGGGCCGCCCGTACGAGGGCGTCGTGGGGCAGGGACCATTCGAGGGCGGGCACTCCGCGGTTGAACAGCACCCGCCACTCCGGGTCGGGCCAGTCCCGCGCGAGCGTGCTGATCGACTTCATGAGGTACACCGCGTCCGGCTGGCGCGGAGTCGCCCCGCGCGTGAAGACCTGAGCGTGGTCGTGGCCGTCCACGGACCGCACGAGCCACTGGACGACGTCGTGCCGCCCGGCGACGACGTCGTCGGCGCGTCCCTTGGGTGCCAGGACGAACAGGTCGAGCCCGGCGAGGAGCCGCAGATAGGCGTCGGCGTCCCCGCGCTCCTTCGCCTCGGCCAGCCGCTCCTCCACGGCGTAGCGCGGCTCCCAGTCCGGCGGGCGCACGTCATCGAGGTTGAAGGCGACCTTGCGGGTGAGCTCGTGCTCGGAGCCGAGGACGCGCTCGCAGTCGGCCAGCGTCGCCTCGTACTGCGCGATGGCCTCCTCGATCAGGCCGGACTCCTCACAGACCAGGGCGAGGTGGTTGCGGGAGCGCAGGGTGTCGACGTGGTCGGGGCCGAGGACGTACCGGCGGCCCGCCACGACCGCGCGCAGGATGTCGGCGGCCTCGTCGAGGCGGCCCAGCTCGCGATAGGTCAGCGCGACGTTGCTGCGGGACAGGAGAGTGGCGGGATGCTCGGGGCCGAGGACCCGCTCGCGGTCGAGGAGGGTCCGTTCGTACGCCTCCACGGCGTCGCCCATGCGCCCCGCGTCGTCGTAGGCCAGCGCGAGCAGGTTGCGTACGGCCATCGTCTCGCGGTCGTCCGGCCCGAGGATCCGCTCCCAGTCGGACACGACGCGTTCGAACAGGGGCACGGCGTCGCCTGGCCGGCCGGCCTCGCGGTAGGCGTCGGCGAGGTCACGCCGGCAGCGCACCGTGTCGGGGTGGTCGGAGTCGAAGAGACGCTCACAGCCGGCGAGGGCGTCCTCCAGCAGCGCGATGCCCTCCTCGGCGCGCCCGGACGCGGTGTGGACGAGCGCGAGGCGGATCCGGACCCGCAGGACGTCACGGTGGTCCGGGCCGAACAGCCTCCGCAGGCCGGTGAGGGCGGTCTCGGTCAGCTCCACCGCCTCGCCGAAACGCCCGAGGTCCTTGTACATCGAGCCGAGCGTGGCCCCCGACATCAGGGTGTCCGGATGGTCCGCGCCGAGCACACGCTCGCGGTCCTTCAGCGCCCGCTCGTACGCTTCGACGGCCTCCATCGTCCGGCCCAGGTCGTCGTAGAGCGACGCGAGGTTGGCGCGGATGGTGAGGACGCCGTCGTGGTCGATGCCCATCAGGCGCTCGGCGTCGGCGAGCGTCTCCTCCAGCAGCCGTACGGCCTCGTCGAGGCGCCCGGCGTCGCGGTAGGCCAGCGCGAGGTTGTTGCGCGCGCCGATGGTCTCCAGGTCGTTCGGTCCCAGGGTCCGCTCGCGCGTGGCGAGCACCTCCAGGAGCAGCTCGATCGCCTCGTCGATCCGCTCGGCCGCCGAGTAGGCGTCGGCGAGGTGGTTGATGAGCGTGACCGACATCGGGTCGTCGCGCCCCAGGCTCCGCTCGGCGCTGGTGAGGGCCTGGATGCAGGTGGCGATGGACTCGTCCAGCCGGCCGGCCTCGCGGTAGGCGGAGGCGAGGTTGTTGCCCGCGATGAGTGTGTCGTGGGCGTCGGCTCCGAGGAGCCGGGCGCACTCGCCGAACGCCTGCTCGCCGAGGGAGATCGCCTCGTCCACACGGCCCGCCTCGTAATACGCGTGGGCGAGGTTGATCCGGCAGGTGAGGGTGTCGGGATGGTCGGGCCCGAGCGTCTGCTCGGCGGTCGCGAGCGCCTCCAGGTCATCGAGGACCGTGTCGTCCAGCCTCCCGCCGGTGCGGTAGGCGTTCTCGAGGATCTGCTGGAAGTCGTCGTCCGCCACCTGGGTACCTCCGTCGTACGGCCGCGGTCGAAATCCGGCCAATCGCCCAATACCGTAACGGGCGGGCGGGATCAGGCAGGACGAACCCGTATGGGTATCCCGTTCAGTGTGGCGTTGCCGGACAGCGGATCCAGCGCCACCCACGATGGGAGCCGGGCGAGGTGCAACCGGGGACCGCAGGCGGGCGTCCTATGTACGCAGAGACCCCCGGTCGGCCCGGGGTCCGTTCCCCAGGGGTTTCGATGGCAATCCGTAAGGTCCGCCGGCCGGCAGGCCGATGATGCCGGCTTCCAGCAAGGCGAGCGTCGCCACACTGATCATCTTTCTCAAATGCTTTGTGCCCTTCACGATCGCCATGGGGCTTGCCGTGTCCTTCGGCGACGGCTGGCCACCTCACCTGGTGAACGGGTTGATCGCGGTGCTCGCCGGGGTGGTCTTCGCCTCGCTTCTGACGATCATGGTGGTCGTGCGGTTGCGGCGTCGTGGGGTCGAGCCGCGGCTCTGGGGTTCGGTACGTCATCAGCGGACCGTCACGCTGCCCCTGTCGTGTGAGGAGACCGTACGACTGGCCGATCGGGCCGCGCGGTCATGGAAGTGGAAGGTCCGGCGTGTGGACGCGGACGGACGGAAGATGACCGCCGCGGTACCCCTGTCATGGCAAAGCTGGGGACAGCGGGTCACCGTCGCCGCACGCCCGATGGGCACGGGGTGTGAGGTGACGGTCTCGAGCCGGCCGTCGCTGCCCTCGACCTGGGTCGACTACGGCGAGAACGCCGTCAACGTACGCCAGGTGACCGCCTTCCTGACCGAGCACGCGACCGGCCCCGTGGACGATCCTCCAGGCGAACCTGATCAGGCGTTACGTCGAAAGCCGTGCGGGCCCGTTCGATGGGCGAGTTCGA
This sequence comes from Actinoallomurus bryophytorum, assembly GCF_006716425.1. NCBI lineage: Bacteria > Bacillati > Actinomycetota > Actinomycetes > Streptosporangiales > Thermomonosporaceae > Actinoallomurus > Actinoallomurus bryophytorum. The sequence goes on along the minus strand of NZ_VFOZ01000002.1, from coordinate 849,926 downwards.
CGCGGGAGGCGATGTCCAGCTTGCGGAAGACCTGGCTCAGGTGGAACTTCACGGTGTCTCGTGAGATGAACATGCGTGCGGCGATCTGGGGGTTGGTGAGTCCCTGGGCGGCGAGGGCGGCGACGTTGCGCTCGGTGTCGGTGAGGCTGTCCCAGCCGAAGGCCGGTCGTTTGCTCTGGGTCCAGTGACGGCGCCGTACGCCGAGCCGCCGTAGCCGGGCGCGTACGCGTGCCACGTCCCGCTGTGCGCCGGCCTGCTGGTAGGCGTCGCGTGCCTGGTCGAGGTGGTGGATCGCCGTCTCCCGGTCGGTCGCGCCGGTGGCGCGGGCGTACATGACGCCGAGGTCCTCGGCGGCGGAGGCGCGGCTCCAGGAGGTCAGGTGGGCGGTGGCGGCGTGGGCGAGCGCCGCGGTGTCGTGGTGGAGGAGTCCGTGTGCGTGTGCGGCTGAGGCGCCGAGGGTGGGGAAGTCGGGGGCGTCGCGCGCGAGACGTTCGGCCGTGGCGGTGACGGCGTTCGCGCGGGCACGGTCTCCCAGGGCGAGGGCGATTCGTGTCAGCCAGGCCGCGGCGTCGGCCTCGATCATGAACAGCAGGCGCCGCTCCCCCGGGTCGGTGTAGGGGGCTTGGAGGAGGTCGACCGTACGCTCGGGGCCGCCCTGTGCCTCGGCGACCAGCGTCGGGCACCAGTTGGTCCACCACCAGGCGGACATCGGGTCCAGGCCCGGCACATGATGCGACCTGCTGAGGTCGGCGTAGGTGTCGGCGGCCGTCAGGTCGCCGCGGCGTAGCGCGACGGTGGCGAGCACGGTGGTGCCGAACACGTCGTACAGATGCGCGCCCAGCTTGTCCGCTGTGGCGAGTCCGGCCCGTGCCTCGGTGGCGGCATCGTCGAGACGGCCCTCGATGAGGCGCAGCCGGGCGCGTAGCAGGGTGGGGATGGCGGCATGGGCCGTGGTGCCCAGGGCGGTGATCTGGTCGGTGGCGATCCGCAGGGCGGTCTCCGCCTCCGTGAGCCGCCGCATGTCCATGAGCGTGCAGGCGTACAGGACGTGCGGACGGATGTACCGGATCGGCTCGCTGGAGGCGATGCGTGCGGCTTCGTGGCTGTGGCCGAGGCCGTCGGCCGCCCGTCCTTCGCTCCACGCGACGTCCGTGAGTACCAGGTGGGCCGCGATCAGCGATGGTCTGCTGTGCTGCCGTGAAGAGGCCAGGACCGCCTCGGCACGCTGACGGGCACGGGGGCGTGCCCTGCTTCCCAGCGGTCCGTGGGACAGCACCTGTTCGAGGAGACCGCGCAGTTCGTCAGGAAGGTCACCTTGGTCGATCGCCGTCTCGGCTTCGGCCACCGCCTCGGCCACATGACCGGCCTGCAGCAGCGCGTACGCCAGTTCGTAGCGCAGTTGCGCACAACGGCCACGAGGTGTGGTGGCGGCGCGCAGCGCGGGACGGGCCAGCCGTACCGCCTCGCTCAGCCGCCCGGCGGTCGTCAGGGCGCGGACGGCTCTCAGTACGCGGTCGAACACGGCCTCGTCGCCGGGGACGGTGAGCTCGACCGCACGTACGGCCAGTTCGGCCGCGGTCTCCGGGGAGGTCGGCAGCACCTCCCGTACGGCCCGGTCAAGACCCGCCAGGGCGGCCGCGTCGCCCGGGCGGGCGCCTTCCACGAGGTGCGCGGCGGCGGCGACCGAACTGCCGCGTTCGAGCATCATCTGGCCGGCCTGACGGTGCAAGGCCCGCCGCACCGTGGGCGCGATCGTCTCCGTCACCGCCATCCACGACAGGTCGTGCCGGAAGCTCAGTAGGTCGGGACCGCGGACCACGACACCGGCGGCCTCCGCCTCGTCAAGTGCAGGCAGCAGCCGAGCCAGCGGCTCGCCGAACATCTCCGCGACGTCGTCGGCCTCGAAACAACAGCCCAGGACCGCCGCCACCTGCAGGAGGTGACAAGCACGGGGCGACAGCCCGCGCAACCGCCTGGTGGCGATCTCCCTGATCCGATGTGGCAGCCGGGAGGAGATCGGAACGGCCCGGCCCTCGATCGTCTGTACGGCGTGCTCGTCGCGGAGCGCGGTGAGCAGCTCCACCAGCAGAAACGGGTTGCCTCCGGCCCCCGCCACCAGCGCGAGCAGCTCGGGGCTCGGCGCGACGCCAAGAACGTCGGCCGCGATCTCCGCGACGGCCGGCCGGGCCAGCGCGCCCATCGTCACTCGTGTCGCACCATCGCGTTCGAGAACGTCGTACAACCGTGCCACGCCCGAATCCCGGCGTCCGGCCGTCCGCGACAGTATCCACACCAGCGGATAGGAGGACAGCTCGGGGACGAGGGTGCTCAGGGCCAGCAGGGTTGTGGGATCCGCCCACTGCAGGTCGTCCAGGGCGATCAGGAGCGGTCCGCGCGCGGCCCGTTCTTCCAAGCGTGCCTGCACCGCGTCCAGCAGCCGCAGCCGCGCATCCATGCCGCCGGCGAGCTGCGGGACTGCCAGCAACGTCTGGGTGGACTCTCCAAGTGCGAGGATCAGTGGCCCCAGCGCCACCACGCGGCTCAGCTTCTCCGCCGCGCCACGGGCGAGCTGGAACTTCTGTGACGCCGCGGAGTCGGCCGCCTCCTCCAGCAGCCGGGTCTTGCCGATCCCCGGCTCGCCCTCGAACAGCAGCACCCCGCCACGGCCACCGCGGGCCGCCCGCAACAGGCGCGCGACCATCTCCCACTCACGGTCCCTGCCACGCCAGCCGTACCGCGAGTGGCCCGCGACATCATCGCCGGCCGCATCCCGCGAGTCCGGTATCGACCCGACGGAGGTATGTCGGATACGCACCACCCAGCCAACATACCGAGTCAGCGCTGACCTGGGCAAAGACCCCGGTCTCGGTCGGCATCCGGGCCCCGCGCCGGCGTCCCGTGGCTCGCCGTACCGGCCGTGGAACTCTGCCAGGTGGGGGATACGCCGCGGTCGCCCCCCAGACCAACCTATCGACCAACCGGGTCGACACCGGTCGACTCACGTCCAGGGGGGATCTGTGGACGCTTGTTCCCGGCCGGCGGCACGCACCTGCCGCGCGACGGCTCGTCCGTGGCGGGACGGGCCGGCTCTCGCCGACTGTTCTGCCTGGTCCGGTGGGCCGTGAACTTCCTGCGGGAAGTGATCCGTGCGATACGACGTGCCGTTCCGTGGTCAGGGGGTCTCCTGGCGTGCCTGCCCACGGTGCGCGTGATGGTGACGCGCCGAGTCGCCGCCGGCTCTACCGCGCTCCCGCCACCCGATCCTCTCGTCGTGGAGGAACTCGCGGCGTTCCGGAACCTCGCCGCTCTGGCCGCGAAGACCCTCCCGCTGCAGGACAGCCTGGCCGGGATCGCGCGGGAGATGACGCAGGTCCTGGGCGCCGGGCACGCCGTGGTGGCCCGGTACGAGGCGGACGGCTTCATAACGATCGTCAGCGGCTGGAACCACGAGCACGCCGTGCCCCGAGGGTCTCGATGGCGGCTCGAGGGAAGAACCGTCTCCGAAGCCGTCTACCGTACCCGGGCCCCCGGCAGGATCGACTGTCTCGGCGGCACGGGCGAACTCTCCACGAAGCTGCGGAAGCACGGGGTGGTCTCGTCGGCCGGGTACCCCCTGATCGTCGGCCGGAAGCTGTGGGGGGTGGCGATCGCCGCCTCGAACACGGCCGAGTGGTTCCTCGATGACACCACGGAGCGGATGCGCGGTTTCGCGGACGTGGCCGTCGCCGTGATCGCGAGCCAAGAGACCCACATGGAGCTCACGGCCGCGCGAGCCAGGATCGTCGCCGCGACGGACCAGGCGCGTTACCTCCTCGAACGCGACCTCGAAGGGACACAGCAACGCCTGGTCTCGATCCTTCTGGAGATCCAGGGCCTGACGGCCACGCCCTTGGACGGGCCGAGCGACTTCCAGGGGCGTCTCGTGAACAGCGCCCGCGATGTGCAGGCGGTCATGGACGACCTGCTGGAGATCGCCCGCAGGGTGTACCCCGCGACCCTGGTCGGCCGGCGGATCGAGCCCGCTCTCGCCACTCTCGTACGCCGCTCACCCGTACCGGTCGAGCTCAGCGTGTCGGCCGGCCGGCGGCTGCCCGAGGCGCACGTCCTGACCGTCATCTTCCTCGTCTCCGCGGCACTGACGCACGCCGCCGAGCACACCCATGCCACTGCGGTGCGCGTTGACCTGGTGTCCGACGACACGAGCATCCGACTGTCGATCAGCGACGACGGGGTCGGCGGAGCCGACGTCGCCGGAAGATCGGAGCTGCTCGACCTGGCCGACCGGGTCGAAGCACTCGGCGGCACCCTGCGCATTCTCGGTCCTCCCGGGCGGGGGACCTCACTGATCGCCGAGATTCCCACCGGCCCCACGAACGGCGGTGCCGCCTGGTCCCGCACTCACAAGGATCCGCGCTGAACCCTTCCGGGATTCCCTTCGTATGCGTCATTGGCCGACTGGAGACAGGGACCGTTGTCTGCAACTAGAAGGAGACCTCACCATGGCAGTTCGCAGAAAGGCTCTGCTGGGCCTGACCGCGGCGGGGCTGTTCGCATCCGCTCTGGTCCCCACGGCGGCGCAGGCGGAGGCCGGCGCGCAGTTCACGTTCTGCAACACCACCGGGAACATCCCCAGCCCGGCCGACGAGTACGTCGCGTTCCCGCAGCGGGGATGGTGGTCGTCGACCGTCGTGTCGTCGGGCGGATGCTGGGGCCCCGTTACGCTCAGCGGCCTGGACAGCGAGGAAGCCGTGGGATATCGGCTGGTCAACGGACAGTGGCTGGCCGTCTACGAGCGATGGTTCAGCGACTCCCAGCTGACCGTCAACGTGCAGTTCTGATCCCTGCCCCGAGCTGACACACGGCCCGGTCGAACATAATGCAACGGCACGACGGAGGACATATAGCGTAATCCGCATGAGCGAAACGATGCGCGCGGTGGCTTACCGCAGGTCACTTCCCATATCCGACCCGGCGAGTCTCGAGGACGTCGAGCTGCCCGTCCCCACGCCCGGGCCGCGTGACCTCCTCGTACGAGTCGAGGCCGTGTCGGTCAACCCCGTCGATACGAAGGTGCGCCAGGGCAACGACCCCGGTGGACAGCCCAAGGTGCTCGGCTACGACGCGGCGGGCGTCGTCACCGCGGTCGGCAGTGACGTCACGCTCTTCGCCGTCGGCGACGAGGTGTACTACGCGGGCTCGATCACCCGTCCCGGGACCAACGCGCAGTTCCATGCCGTCGACGAGCGCATCGCCGGCCACAAGCCACGCACCCTCGGCTTCGCCGAGGCCGCCGCGCTTCCCCTGACCACCATCACCGCGTGGGAGACGTTGTTCGACCGGTTCCGCCTCGGCGCCGACTCCACCGGCACCCTGCTCGTCCTCGCCGCCGCCGGCGGTGTCGGCTCCATGGTGGTCCAGCTGGCCCGCGCACTGACCGGGCTCACCGTCGTGGGCACGGCGTCCCGGCCCGAGTCACGGCAGTGGGCGCTCGACCTCGGCGCGCACCATGTCATCGACCACCATGACCTCGTGGCGGGCGTCCGCGCCACCGTGCCGGACGGCGTGCACTACGTGCTCTCCCCCAACACGGCCGGCATGATCGAGGCCTTCGCCGAGGTGCTCCGGCCCGGCGGTGAGATCACGGCCATCGACGAACCCGAGGGACTGGAGCTCGTCCCCCTCAAGGCCAAGAGCATCAGCTTCCACTGGGAACTGATGTTCACCCGCCCGCTGTACGAGACCGACGACATGATCGCCCACCACGACCTGCTCGAACGGGTCACCGAACTCATCGACGCCGGCACCATCCGTACGACGCTCACCACCGAACTCGGCCCGATCAACGCGGCCACCCTGCGCCACGCACACGAACTGGTCGAAAGCGGCCACACGATCGGCAAGATCGTCGCAACCGGATTCTGAGCTCCGCCGGTCCGCTCCGCCCCCGTCCGGCGTGACGCGGAGGAGCGCGGTGATGGTGCCGCTCCCAGCACCATCACCGCGCCCGGCCTGCCGGCGTCACCCGGCAGGCCACGGGGTGACCCCGATCGCTTTCACGCCGGCGCGGAAATCAATGAGTCATTCGGCGTAAACCCTTCTGCGGATGCCCACGTCCTATTACCTGAAGGCTACGGAGGCTTTGGAAGGAGCCCAATGTTCAAACGAATGGTCGCGGCCGGACTTGCCGCGGCGGGTATCGCCGCCCTGTCGACGGGAATTGTCGCGTCCCCGGCGCGTGCGGACGTCGAGTGCACTCCCGACACGTTTTTCGTCCTGCACGCCTCGAGCACCAACGGCGGGGCGCCCATGAGCGAGTGCCTCGAGGGCCACGACGTCACATACGGCATGGGCTTCGCCGTCGACCTCATTCGGGCGGGGAACAACAGCGGGTACCTCGTCCGGGCGAGTGACGGCAGGCACGTGCGTTTCAGCAACTACCAGGAAAAGTATTTCAGTCCCGCTGGAGTGGTGTTCAAGGAAATCCACTTCAACTGACAGATACGTGGCGGCGCTCCGCACCATCGCCCGCCGCCATGTACCTTTTCTGTCCGCACCCGAAGCCTTCTCGGATCACCGTAGGAATAGGCCGAGAAAGGCGCGGTCGTCGATTTACGTCCCGGGAACATGCGGCGCCCTGACAGCCGGACTGGAGCTTGTCGCCGTAGTGCCGGATCTTGGCACGGATCTGCCGCTGGTTCGCGCGTAGCCGCACGACCGACGTCACCGTACGGAGCACACCGCGGGGCCGATCACCGCCGTCACGACGTCCGGGTGTGAGATCAAGGTCAGGTGGGATCCGCCACGGAACTCTGTGATCTTCGCGTGGGCCCGGTGGGCCATGGAGAACTCCGAGGCCGGGGTGATGATGCGGTCCCCGGTGCTGACGAGGTACCAGGACGGGATCTTTCGCCACGCCGCGGCTCTCGTGGGCGTCGTGAAGGCACTCGTCGAGGCGGCCCGCTGGGTCGCCCACAGCCGGAGGGCGGTGTCCCGTGGCAGGTCAGAGGCGAAGGAACCGACGAAGACCTCCTTCTTGAGGTACAGATCCGTGACTCCCCGTGGCGCGTCCGGAGAGGGCACCTTGTCGTAGAGAGAGCCGGGATCCTTGGTGAGCGCGGAACCGGAACCGCTGAGCTGACCGGTGGTCTCCCCGACATCGGGCGCCGCGGCGTCGACGTAGACGAGCGCCTTGACGCGCGGATTCGTCGCGGCGGCGTTGGTTATGACCGATCCTCCGTACGAATGTCCGACCAGCACGATGGGGCCGGGAATCGTCCCCAGGAAGTCCGCGACGGACGCGGCGTCGGCGGTCAGGTTCCGGAGCGGGTTCGCGATGGCCCGGGCGGTATAACCCGCTCGCCGCAGTGAGTCCACCTCACCGTTCCAGCTCGACGTGTCGGCCCAGGCGCCGTGGACCAGGACGACCGTGGGCTTGGACCGGCCCGGCGATGGACAGGGGAACGGCCGGGTGTCGAGGGTGGGCGACGCGGACTCTCTCGCGGCCCCACGGGTGCCGACCGTCGATGACGTGCACGCCGCGGCGATCAGCGTGAGCGCGGCCAGAGGCATGCCGGCCCTGAGCCGTCGCCAGGTACCCTCGGTCTCCATTTCTCCCCCTTCGCTCGACGGATGATCTCCAGGCATGCCCTACCGCGCGTGGCCCGGATGACGCAGCGCTTCGTCGCCCTCGCATGTCCGGGCGCGGCGGACGTGGAACGCCGCCCCGGTGATACCGGTGTCGGCGAGGGTGATGGCGTGAGTGTCCGGGTGGGCGGCCTGGACGAGGCGGGCGAGTACGTGTCCGGGGGGCGTCTGGACGAACAGAGCCGTGCCGAGTTCGGCTAGGACTGCGAGGGCGTCGCGCCATCTCATCGTGGTGGCGACGCTCTGGGCGAGGTCGTCGAGGACACCGTCGGCGTGGTGGAGGAGACGGCCGGTGCCGCCGACGTACGGCACGGTGAGGCGGCGCCGGGGGATGGTGGCGAGATGGTCCGCCATCGCGTCGGCGACGCGGCCGAGCAACGGGCAGTGTGAGGGGACGGTGACGTCCAGCGGCCGCACGCGACGGGCGCCCGCCTGGGCGGCGGCTGTGGTCAGGCGTTCCAGGGCACGGATGCTGCCGGCGACGACGATCTGCTGGTCGGTGTCGATGACGGCCACGTAAGCCGGGTCATCGTCGGTGGCGATCGATTCGACCGCGCGCCGGACCTGCGGCACGCTCAGCCCGAGGACGGCGGCCATGCCGTATCCCGAGGGGTATGCGTCACGCATGAGTTCGCAGCGGTGGTGCACGGCCACGAGCGCTTCGGCGAAGGTCAGCGCCCCGGCCGCGACGGCGGCGGGGAACGCTCCCGCGGAGTGCCCGGCGACGGCATCGGGAGTGGCGCCTTCGTCCGCGAGCGCCCTGGTGGCGGCGACTCCGGCGATGCACAGCGCGACCTGCACGGTGACCGTGGATTCCAGCTCCTCCGCACCGTCCTGCCGCGACGAGCCGGGCAGGATTCGCTCGGCCTCGGCAAGAGTCGCGTTGACGGCCGGGTGCCCGGGCAGGTCGCGGAGCATCCGGGGTCGCTGGGTGCCCTGGCCGGGGTACAGGAACGCGACTCTCACGCCGGTGTCCACGGGTCGTTCACCAGTTCCGGGCCGTGGTCGGTGCGGGCCATGACAGGGCCGCCGGCACCGGCCCATTCGGTGAGACCGACCCCGCCGCAAGGGGTTTCCAGCTGGCAGTCGACCTTGCCGGGAAGATCGGTGAAGGCCGCCGCCAGCCGCGCCGCCTGGGCGCGTTCCAGCCTGCGTGGAATCCGGACCAGCAGGTCCAGATCGCTTCCCGGATGAGTGACCGGCCGCCCGCTGGCCAGTTCGAACCCGACGCTCCCGATCGGCCCCCAGACGACGTCACCGAGTTCGGCGGCCAGGCACAGGGCGACGGCCGACAGAGTCGCGGCCAGCCCGGAGAGGCGGGGTCTCTGCTCCCTCAGCTCCTCGGGTGGCACGGAGCGGGTGACCGCGCCGGCGGGAATGACGGTGGCGTGGCGCTGCCACCGCTCGAGGCCCCGTACGCCGATCGGGATGAAACCGGGTGAGCGCGGCGCCCGCCGTACGACGCCCCAGGGGCAGGCGGCAAGCGACGCGGAAGCCCAGTCAGGCGGCATGGCGCCGAGCGCGGCGTTCTCGGTGAGCCGCAACAGGTCGTGGGGGCGCGCTGTCACTGCCATTGGGCGGCGAGTGCCTCGTGGACGCGCCGGGAGGCCGTCCGTGTCCGCCGGGCGCCGGGCGAGGTGAGGCGATTGCTCAGGTCGCGGGGGCCGTGGCGGGCCCGTTCTACGGCGGCGGTGAGCGCGTCCTTCGTTTTCCGGACGTCCCTGCCGGTCGGGTCGGCGGCGTTCTCGACGTCCAGGAGCTCGTCGCACAGGCCGAGCTTCGCCCAGTCGGTGACGTCGTAGGACAGCGGGGGGATGTGCCTGGCCAGCTCATCGAGCTCGTCGACGGTCCTGCGTGTCACCCTCGCCGCGGCCGGCTTGTGCATGGCGTGGATCACCACGCCGGGGTCCTTGAGCGCCAGGATCTGGTTCGCCTGGTAGCCGTGGGCGAGGAGTCCGCCCGACAGCGCCGTTCCGACGATGAGTGTGATCACAGGATGCCCGGCGGTGCGGGCTGAGGCGTAGGCGTCAACGGCGGCGGCCAGCGCGTGGTGGAGGCCGAGCAGCTCCTCGACGCGCCCATAGGCCTGGCTCGGCACGTCGACGATCGCGACGATCGGCCGGCGGCGGTGATCGGGCAGCCGCGCGTCCTGGGTGATGACTCCGGTCACCGCCTCCGCGAGGCCGAGCCCCTCGCGGAGGCCGACCTCGCCCGTGCGGGCTCGGTGGTACGGGCTGTCCGGGTCCGGCACGACGGCGGCCAGACGCGCGACGTCGTCGCCCAGCGTGACGTCGGCCGTGATCACGGACGGGACCACGTGTCCCACGGCGCCGTCGGCGAGTGCCTGCGTCCAGGCCCGGCCGCGGCTCACCGCCCGTCTCCCTTCGGCGGTACGGCGTCGGCCCACACGGCCGCCAGGCCGGCGGGCTCCGGCGGGGCGGCCGGATCGACGGCCTCGAGGCGGGCCCTCAGCTCACCGATCCGCGCGGAACGATGCTCGCCGGGCACACCGCGTCCGACGGCCTCGATCACGGCGGATCGCATGGCGGTGACGTCGTCCAGGACCAGTACGTCCGCCAGACCGGTGCCGGTACGTTGCGTGCCGCCGTTGATCGACCAGATCAGCGTGTGGTCGGAGGCGTCGAACTCGGCGACGCCGGCCTCGGATTCGATCACCTGGGGACCGTCGAGGCCGAGACGGCCTTCCCTGGTCATGATCAACGTGGTGCACAGCCCGGCGGCGATGCTCATGCCACCGAAACAGCCCAGCGCTCCGGCGATGACGCCGATGACGGGCTGGAGGGCGCGTAACTCGAGCACCGCGGAGCACACCTCCGCGACCGTCGCCAGGCCAAGGTTGGCCTCCTGCAGGCGTACACCTCCGGTCTCGAGCAGCAGGACCGCGGCGGTCGGGGTGCCGTCACGACTGTCGCGGGCGGCCAGGGACAGCGCGGTGGCGATCTTCACGCCGGACACCTCACCGATGCCGCCGCCCTGGAAGGCCTGTTCGATGGCGATCACGACCGCGGCTCGCCCATCGAGCCGTCCCTTGACCACGACCACGCCATCGTCGGATTCGGGAACGACGTCCTGGGGTTCCAGCCACGGTGACTCGATGCGGTCGAAGGGACCGCACAGTTCGCGAGCGGTACCGTCGTCGAGCACCGCGGTGGCGCGTGCCCGTGCGTCCAGCTCGATGAAGCTGGTGCGGGCGAGCAGCGCGGTCCAGTCCGGAGTCGCCGAAGGTGTCATGACCCACCGTCCTCGACGGCCTGCCGCAGGCGCAGGGTGACCACCCCGGGTGTCGCTCCGAAATCGTTCAGCTCGAAGCTCGCGGCGACACGGTGGCGGGCGAAGAACCGTTCGAGCACGACGCGCCACACGGTGTCGAACCCGTCGACGCTGGTGCGTACCCGTACACGGGCTATGCCCGTCGGCTCGGGGGTCATCAGGATCTCCAGATCCCCCGAGCCGACCACCCCGACGTGGACCCGCCGGGCAGGCGGATCGTCGGCGGGGAACTCGTATCTCAACGTCCGCACGCGACGGCCTCCCGTACGGTTCGGGCGCCGGGCTCCGGCCACGGAACCGAGTCGAGGAAGAGCGCGGCGGCCAGCAGGTCGCCGCTCCCACCCGGTGACAGCCGCCGCGCGCGGAGCCGTTCGTCCAGCTCGAGGAGACAGGCATGGCCGGAGTCTGTACCTGGGCCTCCCTCGGCCAGGACGCGCGCCGCGCCTAGCCGTACGACGCGCAGGCCCTCGACGCCGCCACGGTGCAGTACACAGGTGTCGTCGAGCAGGCTCATGATCCCCAGCAGCGCGTCCAGGCGGGCGATCCCCTCCGCGAACCCGGCCGCTCTGGCCCGGCGCAATCGCGGCAGGGCGACCTCGACGACGTGAGGGAAGGCTGCCTCGGCCTCGCCGCGAGCACCGCGCACCCCGTACCGCCGCCGTACCCGCTCACCGTGGGAGGCCGCTCCTGCGGGCAGGTGCCGGTCGGGAAGGGCCGCCAGCCTGGCCGCACCGCGGGCGGCCTCCCGTTCGTTGCTTGCGTCGGGAGCTGCGGCGACCAGCAGCCCGAGCGCCCACAGCGCCCCGCGGTGCGTGTTCACCCCTCGCGTCGTCCGCAGCATGGTCCGGTCGCCCTCGCGGCCGAGCCGGCCCAGTTCCTCCCGTAGCCCGGCCCCGGCGGCCATCAGCCGCGCCGCGTCGGCGACGGACCGGAAGGTGGAACGCAGCGCCTCGGCGGAGGTCAGGAGGAGCGGCACATCCATGTCGTCGTGCGCGCCGCTCCCTCGTGGGTCGACCAGCCCGGGTTTGGGACTCAGCCGGGCCTCCTCACGGAGCGCGCGGACGGCCAGGTCGGCGAGGAACGCCGCGGACGTACGCGCAGGAGGGGCGCCGGTGCCGGCCATCGGCGGATCACCAGGTCCGGAACTGTGCGGGTGGGTCATACAGGCCTCCAGACCAGGCGATGAGATCCTCGATGCTGCGAGCCGCGAGCAAGGAGCGTTCCGCCCGGCGGACGTCCACGCCGAGGTCTTCGGGCAGTGCGACCAGGCCGTCGCGGCGCAGTCCTTCGACGCGCCGCTCGTCCATGTCACGGCCGACCGAGGTGGCGCCCGCGATCGCGGCCAGTGCCTCGCGCCGATCGGCCAGGCTGGTGGCCTTGTAGAGGTAGGCCACGCCCTCCTCGGTCACCACATGGCTGACGTCGTCGCCGTAAATCATGATCGGCGGGATGGGCATGCCGATGTCCTTGCCGACCTGAACCGCGTCGAGCGACTCGACGAAGGCGGGAGTGCCACCGGAGCGGAACGTCTGCGTGATCTGCACGACGAGTTTGCGGCCGCGCAGCGCGGGAGCCTCGCCGGTCAGCAGGCTCAGCCACGCCGGGGAGGCGTGCCGGCGACCGTGGGGATCGTGCCCCATGTTGGGTGCCCCGCCGAAACCGGTCAGCCGGCCCTCGGTGACCGTCGAGGAGTTCGCGCAGGCGTCGATCTGCAGCGACGACCCGATGAACAGGTCCACGGCGTACTGGCCGGCGAGCTGGCACAACACTCGATTCGAGCGGAGCGATCCGTCGTGACCGGTGAAGAAGACGTCCGGGCGGGCGGCGACGTAGCGCTCCGTGCCGGGTTCGCCCCCGAAGCAGTGCACCGACTCGACCCAGCCGCTCTCGATGGCCGGGATGAGCGTCGGGTGCGGGTTGAGCGTCCAGTGCTTGCAGATCTTCCCGCGCAGGCCGAGCTCTCCGCCGTAGGTGGGCAGGATGAGCTCGATCGCCGCGGTGTCGAAGCCGATCCCGTGATTCAGCGTCGTCACTCCGTGCCGCTCGTATATCCCGCGCAGCGCCAGCATGGCCATCAGGATCTCCACCTGGCCGATGTGACGGGGGTCCCGGGTGAACAGCGGCTCCAGCGCGAACGGCCGGGGGCTCTCCACGATCAGATCCACCCAGTCACCGGGGATGTCCACCCGGCGAACCCGCTCCACCAGTTCGTTCACCTGAACCAGCACCAGCCCGCTGCGGAACGCGGCCGCCTCGGCGATGGTCGGAGTGTCCTCGGTGGCGGGGCCGGTGTACAGGTTGCCCTCATGGTCGGCCTGCTCCGCGCACAGCAGCACTACGTCGGGGGTGAGGTCGACGAACATCCGCGCGTACAGCTCGACGTAGGTGTGGACCGCCCCGACCTCGACCTTGCCATCGGCGAGCAACTGCGCCATGCGCACGCTCTGCGGACCGGCGTAGGCGAAATCGAGACGCCGAGCCACGCCGCGCTCGAAGACGTCCAGGTGCTCACGGAGGCTGATCGAGGAGATCAGCAGATGCAGGTCGTGCACCACATCCGGATCGCAACCGGCCAGAGCCTCGGCGAGGAAATCCGCCTGCTTCTGGTTGTCCCCCTCCAGCGCCACCCGGTCGCCTGGACGCAGCAGCACCTCCAGCGCCTCACGTATCCGCCCGGCATCCAGCACCCGGCCCGACGTGAAGGACCGGACCGCTTCAAGCCGCTCGAGCTTCGCGGCCCGCCGCTGGTTCCAGTCCCGGCCCGCGGCCTTCGTGCGCGGCGTTGTCCGCCCCGATGCCGTCACTGGTCACTCATGCTCCGGAAAACCAAACAGATAACTCAAGGACGTTGAAATATCGCGAAAGTCAGCGATCAACGTTCGGTCAGCCGCGCCACCGGTCGAGCACGCCGTCGACGTCGGCCCGGATCCGTTCGCGCGCGTCCGCCCGTGGGACGCCGGACATCAGCAGCGCGTCGTATCCGGTGTCCTCGTGCCGTACGGACGCGACGACGGCGGCACTGACCGCGGTCTCGTCCAGGGCGCGCCCGGCGGCGGAGCGTCCCACGCGCCCGCTGCCGCGTACGGCGGTGTGCCGGGCGATCGCCTCGGCCCGCTCCGGCGGGCATCCGGGGAAGATCCGCCTGATCTCCCGTGCCGTCCTCGCCTGGAGCTCCAGGTCCTCGTCCGCGCGGCGTTCGCGGTCACGCTCGCGGCGGCGCGCACGCGCGTCCTCGTCGGCGAGGCACTGTCTCTCGGCCGCGTCGAGCGCGGCCTCCTCGACCAGCAGGCCGCGGCGTTCGTACCGCTTACGCCGCCGGTTGAGGCGCACCACCACGGCGGCCAGTCCGCTCGCCGCCTTCGCGCGCCGCGTCAGGGCGGCGTCGCCGGCCGGCAGGAACACCAGATGATCCAGCTCCGCGCAGGTCAGGCAGGTCGGCTTGCCGTCTTCCAGGATGAGCAGGTCACCGGTGCCGTGGCAGCCGACACAGGTCCACTCCTTGAGCGGCTCGACGACCTGCAGGTCAGGCGGCTTGCTCTGCCGCGCGACCAGCCGCGCGCGCCGGGCCTCGGACAGGTCCGGGGAGAGCCAGTGCGTGCGGTAGGCGCGTTCGGCGGCCTCATCGCCGGAGGCGGTGAACCGCAGGCTCGCGCGGTCGCGCGCCGCGGACAGGTACGGCATCTCGCTCGGCCGCAGTTCCCTCTCCTCGGCCCAGCGCCGCAGCGTCGCCCGTACGGCGGCCAGCCGGTCCGGCCGCGCCGTGAGCGCGTGTTCGAGGTGGCCGGCGCGGCCCTGCCGCCATTCGTCGACCTTGCGCCCGTGCAGCCAGCCGAGGCCGGTCAGGACGTCGATCGGCGAGACCGAACCCGACCGGGCCAGCGCCGCCTCCGCCGCGGCGACGACGCGGCGCTCGAGGTTCGACTGCGCTTCACGGCTCATGGCGGGCTCAAGCTACCGGATGGCTGCTGCCATGCTGTGAAGGTGCCCGAATCCCTGACGCGGTGGCGCGTGGCGTCGACTCCCACCCTGCTGAAGTTCGCCGGTGCCCTGCTGCTCGCGATGGTCGCCCTCCTCTCGGGTGACGAGCGAGAGAGGTTGCTGCTCGCCGGTGTCGGGGCCCTGGCGCTCGGCGTGTACGGGCTGCGCGACATCGTGGCGCCGGTACGCCTGGCCGCCGACGCCGAGGGGCTGACGGTGGTGAGCGGGTTCGCACGCCGGCGGCGCGTCCCGTGGCGGGAGGTCGAGCGCGTCGCTCTCGGCGAGCACCGCAGCCTCGGCCTGCGCACCGAGATCCTGGAGATCGACGCCGGTGAGTCGCTGCACCTGTTCAGCCGGTACGACCTCGGCGCTCCCTGCGCCGAGGTCGCGGAGACGCTGCAGGAGATGCACGACGCGGCCCTAGAGGAGCCTGGAGCCGAGGAGGAACGCTGACAGGCTTTCCCACGGGTGCCGATGAGTATCGCGCTGCGTTTTCCGCCGGGCGACCGGCTGAAGAAGCTCATGGAGGACATGGGCCCCGCAGCCGGACGCCCGGAAGTGATCAGCGGGACAGCACGTGGTCCCGCGCCTGGGCGTAGCGTTCGCGTACGGCGGGTGCCGCCTCGTCCTCGTACGTCGCGAGTCCCGTGCGTTCCCAGCGTGGCGGTTCCGGTCGCTCCGACAGGGCCCACGCCGCCTGTACCGCGGCGCCCTCGGCGACGTACTCACCGGCCTCGGGCACCAGCACCGGCCGGCCGAACACCGTCGGGGCGATGCGGCGTACCGCCTCAGAGCGTGCCGCGCCGCCGATGAGCAGGACCCGCTCGGCCCGCGCGCCCTGGTCGAGGAGGGCGTCGAGCCCGTCGGCCAGGCCGCAGAGCATTCCCTCGATCGCGGCACGGGCCAGGTGCGCCGGGGTGGAGTTGTCCAGGCGCAGGCCGTGTACGGAACCGGTCGCGTCGGGCCGGTTGGGAGTGCGTTCGCCCTCCAGGTAGGGAACCAGGACGAGACCGTCCGCGCCGGGCGGTGCCGACAGGGCCAGCCGGGCCAGCTCGTGGTGGTCCACGCCGAGGAGCCGCGTCGCGGCGTCCAGCACGCGTGCGGCGTTGAGCGTGCAGACGAGCGGCAGGAACCGTCCCGTCCCGTCGGCGAAACCGGCCACGGCCGCGGACGGGTCGGCGCTGGGCCGCTCCGAGACCGTGAACACCGTGCCCGACGTGCCCAGGGACACGACGATGTCGCCGGGCCGGATGCCGAGGCCGAGCGCCGCGGCCATGTTGTCGCCGGTACCGGCCGACACGAGCGCACCCGATGACGTACGGCCAGCCGCCTCGGCCGGTCCGAGCACGCGGGGGAGTTCCGGTACCCGTCCGGTCGCCAGCTCCAGCAGATCCGTGCGGTACTCACCCTCGGCGGGTGACCAGTAGCCGGTGCCGGAGGCGTCGCCGCGGTCGGTGACGAACTCACCGGTCAGCCGCCACGTCAGGTAGTCGTGGGGCAGGCAGACCGAGGCCGTACGTGCGAACGCGTCCGGCTCGTGCCGGGCCAGCCAGCGCAGCTTGGTCACCGTGAACGACGCGACCGGCACGCTGCCCGCGGCCTCGGCCCACTTCGCCGGGCCGCCCAGCTCGCGGACCAGGTCCTCGGCCGCGCCCGCCGAGCGGGTGTCGTTCCACAGCAGCGCCGGGCGTACGACCTCGCCGTCGCCGGACCGGCACACCATGCCGTGCTGCTGTCCGCCGACGCCGAGGGCCTCGACGTCGGCCAGGCCGCCGGCGTCGGCGATGGCGAGGTTCAGCGCCTCCCACCAGGCGGCCGGGTCCACCTCGGTGCCGTCCGGGTGCGGCGCCTGACCGGCGCGTACGACCGCGCCGGTCTCGGCATCCGCGACGACGACCTTGCACGACTGCGTCGAGGAGTCGACTCCCGCGACGAGTGTCTTGCTCATGGTCGCGTTCGCCCTCTCACTCGCCGCCGCGTGCGCCGAGGAGGTGCTCGATGGCGAGCTGGTCGAGGCGCTCGTAGTGGTACCCACGCGCCGCGGCCGCCTCCAGGTCGAACGCGTCGTCCGCGAGCGACGCGTAGGTCTCGTCGGCACCGAGCGTCGGCACGGACAGCTCCTCGACGCGTGAGGCGGCGAGCGCTTCCTGCACCTCAGGGTCGGCGCGGAACGCCCGCGCACGCTCCTTCAGGATCAGGTAGGTCCGCATGTTCGCCTCCGCCGACGCCCACACGCCCGAGATGTCCTCGGTACGGGTCGGCTTGTAGTCGAAGTGGCGCGGGCCCTCGTAGCCGCCGTTCTCCAGCAGGTCGACGAGGAAGAACGCGCTCTTGAGGTCGCCATGGCCGAAGACCAGGTCCTGGTCGTACTTGTTGCCGTGCTGGCCGTTGAGGTCGATGTGGAACAGCTTGCCGTGCCACAGGGCCTGGGCGATGGCGTGCACGAAGTTGAGCCCGGCCATCTGCTCGTGCCCGACCTCGGGGTTGAGGCCGACCATGTCGGCGTGCTCCAGCGAGCCGATGAACGCCAGCGCGTGGCCGACGGTGGGCAGCAGGATGTCGCCGCGCGGCTCGTTCGGCTTGGGCTCCAGCGCGAACCGGATGTCGTAGCCGCGCTCGGTCACGTAGCCGGCGAGCGTGTCGATGGCCTCGCGGAACCGGTCCAGCGCCGCGCGTACGTCCTTGCCGCCGTCGGTCTCGGCGCCCTCGCGGCCGCCCCAGAACACGTACGTGTTCGCGCCCAGCTCGGCGGCCAGGTCGAGGTTGCGCATCACCTTGCGGAGCGCGTACCGGCGGATGTCGCGGTCGTTGGAGGTGAACGCGCCGTCCTTGAACACCGGGTGCTGGAACAGGTTGGTGGTCGCCATCGGCACGACGAGGCCGGTCTCGTCGAGAGCCTTGCGGAAGGAGGCGATCGCGCGGTCCCGGTCCGGCTCGACCGCGAGCAGGTCGTCGTCGTGGAAGGTCACGCCGTACGCGCCCAGCTCGGAGAGACGGTGCACCGCCTCCACCGGGTCCAGCGGCGCGCGGGTGGCGTCGCCGAACGGGTCGCGGGCCTGCCAGCCGACCGTCCAGAGGCCGAACGTGAACTTGTCCTCGCGGGTGGGCTGGAACTGACCGGACATGCTGGCTCCTTAATTCGTACGCGAACTGGACTAATTAAATCGCGCAGGCCCGAGGTGTCAACACACCGGGGTCGGAATGATTAGTCTGTGACGATGCGCCATCAGGTCGTCCCCGTACGCCACGGCACCATGCGCGAGCGGAACCTCGCCGTCGTTCTCGGCGAGATCTCCCGCCGGCAGCCGGTCAGCCGCGCACGCCTCGCGGACGCGACCGGCTTCACCAAGACCACGGTCTCCAGTCTGGTCGCGACGCTCGCCGGCGCCGGGCTGGTACGCGAGGACGGGCCGGTACGCGACGGCGAGCGCGGGCGTCCCGCCACGGCGGTGTCGGTGAACGGCGACCGGGTGGCGGGCCTCGGCCTGGAGATCAACGTCGACTACCTGGCCGCGTGCGTGCTCGACCTCGGCCGCCGGATCCGGCACCGGCACCTGGTCGCCGCGAACAACCGGGGCCGCGCGCCGGAGCGCGTCATCGCCGGGCTGACCAGCCTCGCCGAGCGGGCGATCGCCGCCGCCGGCGACCAGGGCCTGTCGGTCGCCGGTGCCGTCGTCGCGCTGCCGGGCGTCCTCGACCGCCGCGGCGGGCGGCTGCGTTCCGCGCCCAACCTGGGCTGGAGCGACGTCGCCGCCGGTGAGCTGCTGAACGCCGGCCTGCCGCCGCTGCCACTGGCCGCCGACTACGACAACGAGGCCAACCTCGGCGCGCTCGGCGAGCTGTGGTTCGGCGACGGCCCTGAGCTGGGCTCCTACATCCACGTCTCGGGAGAGATCGGCATCGGCGCGGGCATCGTCGTGGACGGGCGGGTGTTCCGCGGCGCGCACGGCTTCGCCGGGGAGCTGGGCCACGTCGTGGTCGACCCCGGCGGCGCCCCCTGCGCGTGCGGCGGGCGCGGCTGCCTCGAACAGGTCGCCGGTCAGGAGGCGATCCTGCGCGCGGCCGGGATGGCCGAGACGACCGCGACGTCGTCGGCGAGCCCGGACGGCCCGCTGTCCGCGCTGGTCGCGAGGCTGGAGGCGGGCGACGAGCGCGCCCTGGCCGCCGTACGCCGGGCGGGGGAGTCGCTCGGCCAGGCCCTCGCCACCGCGGTGAACCTCCTCGACCCGGACACGATCGTGCTCGGAGGCATCTTCTCGGGGCTCGCACCGTGGGCCCGTCCCGCGGCGGAGGCGGCGCTGGCGGGCGGCGCGGGCGTGGTGCGGCGCTCGCCTCCGCGCGTCACGGTGTCCCGGCTGGGCGGCGACGCGGCCGCCCTGGGCGCGGCCTCACTCGTGGTCGAACGCGTGCTGGACGACCCGGCGATCCTGGTGAGCCAGGCGGCCGGCACCGCGACCTGACCGCGTACGCCTGAAGAATCTGCTGCACGATGTGGGAAGACGGAGAAATGGTGCGGGCGGAGGAACCACCGACTGTTTCACACCATTTAGCGGGCAGTCTGCCGACGTTGCAACCGGAACGACTTGGGCACGTATTCGGCACAGCCCCCGCCATCAACCGATGGCGGTCGGTGTCAGCCGGATACGAACGAAAAGCGCCTGACCCTGTCCAGGCCAGACGCTGTTCGTACGGCAGCCTTACCGGAGGCGGCGAGGCCGCATCACGCGACGGCGGTTCCCTCAAGCTCGACCATCAGGACGGGGATGGCGAGCCGTGTCACCCCGAGCGTCGTGGTGGCCGGTGCCACCCCGGCGGCGCCCAACCGCGATGCCAGCAAACCGTAGTGCTGGAAAAGCAGCTCGACGTCGGTGGTGTAGACGTTGAGCCGGACGAGGTGCGCGAGGGACATGCCGGCCTCGCCGAGAACGGCCTCCAGGTTGTCGAGGCTCAGCGCCAGCTGCGCCGCCATATCGTCGCTGTGCTGGGGCTTGCCGTCGCCGCTCATCGCGGTCTGCCCGGCGCAGTACAAGGTTCGGGTGTGCCCAGAGACGATCTCACCCTGGTTGTACCCCATTTCCACTGACCACGCCCACGGGTTTACCGCGCTTCGCTCCACTGCCACATCAGCTCCATTCGATTCGTCAATACGTCGATCGGCTCGATAGCCACCACTTTTCGTCGCACTGATAAGCCTCCCCGCAAATCACGACATCCTGTGTCGTGTATTTCAGTAGAGTTTTCGTATGCGCGCCGACCGGTTGGTATCGCTGGTGCTGTTGCTGCGGCAGCACGGTCGGCTGTCGGCGACGGCGCTGGCCCTCGAGCTGGAGGTATCCGCCCGCACGGTGCTGCGCGACATCGAGGCGCTGTCCGCAGCCGGTGTCCCGGTCTATGCCGAACGCGGCCGGCATGGCGGTTTCGCGTTGTTGCCCGGTTTCCGGACCGAGCTCACCGGACTGAACCACGACGAGGCCCTTGCCCTGCTGGTCGCCGGATCGAGGCGCGGCGCGCAGGCGTTCGGCCTCGGCTCGGCGCTCGCTTCGGCGATGCTCAAGGTGGTCGACGCGCTACCCGAAGGCCATCGGGACACGGCGGCCGGCGCGGCCCAGCGGTTGCTCATCGACCCGGAGACCGACCTCCTCTCGCGTCGGCTGGTCGCCGAGGAGGTGCCTGACGAGATAGCGGCCGAGGTCCTGCGCGCGGTATTCGCCGGACACAAGCTGCGCATCCACTACGCGGCTGTGGACCAGACCCCGAAGTGGCGCACGGTGGACCCGATCGGCCTGGTCACCGTACGCGACCAGGGCTACTTGCTGGCCACGAGGTCCGGCGGGGACCGCACCTACCGGCTGTCACGGATCCTGGCCGCTCAGGAACTCGCCGAACCCGCACAGCGACCAGACCGGGTCGATCTGGACCAGGTCTGGCAGGAACGCAGCACGCGGTTTCGGGCCGGCGGTGACCAGGTCACCGTGCTGGTACGGATGAACCCGGCGCGGCGGGAGGAACTGCTGGGCACCGCGCTGGCCGTCCACGCCGAAGAACCCGACGCAGACGGCTGGCTGCGGCTGAAGGTGACCTTCCAGGATTCACGACACGCCGAATGGGCGCTGTGGCAGCTCAGCACGGACGCGGAAGCCCTGGCCCCGCTGTCGTTGCGCACCTCCCTGCGCACCCGCGCCGCCGCGATCGCCACTTGCTACGGCGTCTCATCCTGAGCCGCCTCGGCCGACTGCTGTCCGTCACGCAAGGCGTGGGCGGGTAGAGACGGGGTCGAACCGCTGACCTTGCGCTTTGCAGGTGGACGATTCCTCGACGCCCGAGATAAGGGGAGTCGGCGGTCATTGGCCGGAGCCGCTCAGCCCGGCCCGTCGTCGGCGGATAGTGTCGGCCGATGCGTCACGTGAGACTCGGCGGTACGAACCTCGAGGTCCCGGTGCTCGTGCTGGGCTGCGGGAACTTCAACGGGATCGGCTCGGCACCGGAGCTGTTCGGGCGGCGCGGGCGTGGTGCGGCGCTCGCCTCCGCGCGTCACGGTGTCCCGGCTGGGCGGCGACGCGGCCGCCCTCGGCGCGGCCTCACTCGTGGTCGAACGCGTGCTGGACGACCCGGCGATCCTGGTGAGCCAGGCGGCCGGCACCGCGACCTGACGCCGCGGGCCTGCCTTCCCGCCGGCAGCGGGGGAAGTCGCCTGTAACGGAGGGCCGGGTGCCGACACGGTAGGGGTGACCGCATCCCCGATGGTCGAGGAAACGAGAATGCCCCCTGACCCGTCCGTCCACGGAACCCCCGATGGATGACCGCAAGGTCGGCTTCGAGGCGGTCTTCGACGCGACGTACGAGGCGATCTGCGGCTACGCGCTCCGGCGGCGCTCCTCTTCCCACGACGCGGCCGACGTGGTCGCCGAGACCTTCGCCATCGCCTGGCGCCGCGTCGACCAGATGCCCACCGGCGACGCCGCCCGGCTGTGGCTGTACGGCGTGGCGCGCCGCGTGCTGGCCAACCATCGGCGCGGCGAGCGACAGCGCCGGCTCCGCACCACGGAGCTGCGTGACGACATCGTGGCTCTGGTCGGCGACCCGCTCGACGCCTCGAGCATCGCGGAGGCGTTCCGCGCGCTGTCCGACGCCGACCGGGAGATCCTCGGCCTCGTCGCGTGGGAGGGGCTCGACCGCGACGCCATCGCGACCGTCCTCGGCTGTTCACGCAGCACCGCGCGCGTACGGCTCCACCGCGCCCGCACCCGTTTCTCCCACGCCCTCCGTTCGGCCGGAGTCGACGCGGCGCCCATGGTCATGACCCGCTCCTCGACGAAGGAGAGCCCCTGACATGAGGACCCATCCGACCGACGGCGCGGTGCGCGGGCTCGCCCGCGTGCACGACGACGCGCTGCGCGGACTCGCCCGCCGGCCTGCTACCCGCGCCCTGTTCGACGACATCACCACGCTGCCGTCTCACCCGTCGCGGGCGCGCGGGCGCGCGGGCCGCCGGCCGATGATCCTGGGCGCCGTGGCGGCCGCCGCGATCGCCGCGGCGGGCGTCGCCGGCGTCATCGCGCTGACGGACCATCCCGACAAGGGCGAGTCCGTACGCCTCGCCGCCGCGGTCCAGATCATCCGCGGGACGACCTACTACGAGGCACGGATCGTCGACCCCCGCGCCGACAGGAAACGATTCAAGGCGGCGTTCGCCAAGTACGGACTCAACATCGAGGTCACGCTGGTCCCGGCCTCTCCGCACGCCGTCGGCAGCATCGCGGGCGAGGACGAGGACGAGAGGGCGCAACGTTCGGAGGAGGAGGGAGCGGGAATCAAGATGATCGACGACCCCACCTGCCCTACCGCGAGCGGCGGGAACTGCTCGATCGGCCTGCGTATTCCGCTGACCTTCAAAGGGCATGCCGGTATCACCATCGGCCGCGAGGCGGAACCCGGTGAGCCGTACGTCAGTACATCCCCGAAGGACGATCCGCGCGGCCTGGAAGGCCTGACGGTGGCCCAGGCGGAGGCCGCGCTCGCCCGTAAGGGCCTTCGGGTGGCGATGTACAACGTGTACTGGCCGGGGTGGGGCACCAGCAGGCCGCGTTCGTGGATCCCCTCGCGATGGAAGGTGAGTGGCGCGGATCCCTACTCTCCGGGGACCGTGCTGCTGGCGATCGATGCCCAGGGGCCGATGCCGCCCGACGTGGTGGCCGAGATGAGACACGACGCTACGGCGAGCCCGACCGTGACCCCGACCTCCTGACACGCATCCGGCCGGCGGTCCCTCGGATCTCCCGTCCCAGGGGTCGCCGGCGCCCATCGGCCGAAGCCGCCCGGCCCGCCGCCGGCGGATAGTGTCATTCGATGCGTCACGTGAGACTCGGCGGTACGAACCTCCAGGTCCCGGTGCTCGTGCTGGGCTGCGGGAACTTCAACGGGATCGGCTCCGCGCCGGAGCTGTTCGGCCGGGGCGAGGACGAGGCCGCGGCCTTCGCCGTCATGGACCGTGCCGTCGAGCTCGGCGTCACGATGTTCGACACGGCGGACTCCTACGGCGGCGGGTACTCCGAGCGGTGGATCGGCCGGTGGATGGCCGATCGCGGGGTCCGCGACGACCTGGTCGTGACCACCAAGGTGGGGAACCCGGTCGGCGACCGGCCCGCGGACTCCGGTCTTTCGCGCCGGCACATCTTCCGCCAGGTGCAGGAGAGCCTGCGGCGGCTCCGCACCGACCGGATCGACCTGTACCTCACCCACGCTCCCGACCCTTCGACGCCCGTCGAGGAGACCGTCGGCGCCTTCGGTGAGCTGGTACGGACCGGCAAGATCCTTCACTACGGGCTGAGCAACGTCAGCGGGGACGCGGCCGAGGAGGTCGTCGCCACCGCGGACCGGCTCGGCGTGGACCGGCCGGTGAACATCCAGGACTCCTACAGCCTGCTCGACCGGGCCGGCGCGGCCGGGGTGCTGGAGGTGTGCGCCCGTCACGTCATCGCGTTCACCGCCTACAGCCCGCTCGCCGGCGGCTGGCTGACGGGGAAGTACCGGGCCGGCCGTCCGTTTCCCGAGGGCTCGCGGATGACGCTGCGGCCCGGCGCCTACGCTCACCTGACGGCCGAGTCCACGTTCGCCGCCCTGGAAGGGCTCGAGCGTCACGCGGCGGAGCGAGGTCTGTCGCTGCCGACGTTGGCGCTGGCGTGGGCGCTGACCGATCCGGCCGTGACCGGACTGGTCCTCGGCCCGCGGTCTCCGGAACAGCTCACGCTGATGAGCGCCGCCCTCGACGTCTCGCTGACGCCGTCCGACCGGGCCGAGATCGCCCGGATCGCCGCCGGGTAGGTCAGGCGGGCGGCGCGCCACCAGGGGGCGGTGGTCCGTACGGTCCCTGCGGCGGTCCGTACGGGCCCGGGGGAGGACCGTACGGCGGCCGGCCTTCAGGTCCGTACGGCGCCTGCCCCTGAGGTCCGTACGGCGGCCGGCCCTGAGGTCCGTACGGTGCCTGGCCTTGAGGTCCGTACGGCGCCTGCGCGCCCCAGGGGCCTGCCGGGCCCGCCCAGGGTTGCCGCGGTACGCCGCCGCCGTCGCGGGCGCGGACCCTGTTGACCCGCAGGGCGGTGAGTCCCGCCGCCGTGGCGACGAGCAGGAGATTGCCGATCCAGAAGCTCGCGCGTGCGTGGGTGAAGTAGTCGACGAACAGCTGCGCGCGCACCGGCAGGTGGTGCAGTTTGAAGAACACGGCCGTGGCGACCTCGTCACCGATGATCCCCGCGACCAGGGCCGAGGCGGCCACGATGGCCGTGACGCCGTAGTGGCGCGGACGGCCGAGGAACACCGCGCCGCCGGCGATGGCCCCGAGCAGGATCGACAGGACCACGGTGATCGCGTCGGCCTCGCCGAGGGAGCTCGGCTTCACCCCGTAGAAGACGATCAGGTCCATCGCGAACTCGGCGACGGTGGCGACCACGAAGCCGAGGATGAGGATCGCCGCGAGGTTCGGGGCACGCCGCGGAGGGTTCTGGATCACGCGGGATTCCTTTCGTCGCTCGAAGTATGGCGTGATCCCGTCCGCTGCATCAGTCCCCAGAGGCGGCCGGTCGCCGTCAGCCCCCCACCCCGGTCAGCTCGACCGGCTCGGCGATGACGTCGACCATCGCGCCGTTACGCAGGACGGTGAGTTGCAGCGGCCTGCCGATCGCGGCGGAGAACATGAGCCGCTGGAGGCTCCGGGCGTCCACCGTCGGCTGACCGGCCGCGCTGAGCAGCAGGTCACCACCGCGGAGGCCGGCCCGCGCGGCCGGACTTCCGTGCGCGACCTCGACCACCCGGAGCGCGCGCCGCACCCCGGTACGGTCACGCAGCGCTTCCGGCACCGGCGCCGGCGTGGTCACCAGCCCGAGGTAGGCCCGCCGTACCCGCCCGTCGCGCATCAGCGTGCCGATGATCCGCTGCGTCGTGTCATTGATCGGCACGGCCAGGCCCAGGCCGACGCCGGCCACCGCCGTGTTGATGCCGACCACGCGGCCGGCCGCGTCGGCGAGCGCGCCGCCGGAGTTGCCGGGGTTGAGGGCGGCGTCGGTCTGGATCACGTCCTCGATGAGCCGTGTCGCCGCGCCGTCGCGGGCCGGCAGGGAGCGGCCGAGTGCGCTGATGACGCCGGCGGTCACCGAGCCCGCGAGCCCGAGCGGGTTGCCCACGGCGACGACCAGCTGGCCGACGACCAGCTCAGCACTGTCCCCGAGAGTGGCGGGCGGTGGAGTCGCGCCGTTCGCGCGGACGACGGCGAGGTCGGACAGGGGATCGGCGCCGACGACCGTGAACGAGGTCTCCGCCCCGTCGGCGAACGCGGCCACACCTTCGCGTGCCGTCCCCACGACGTGGGCGTTGGTCAGCAGGAATCCGTCATCGGTGAACACCACGGCCGACCCGCTGCCCTCCCGCCCGTGACGGCGGACCCGCAGGCTCGCCACGCGCGGTGTCAGGTCACGGGCGACCGAGGAGACGACCTGTGAGTAGGTGTCGAGGGGTTCGGCGGACATCGCACCTCCAAATGATTACAGCATTACACGCAAACATTTGTAAGTGAAGATGTCTTCCCGACGGCCTTTCGCTCACCCGCCCGCGGCGAGGTTGTAGACCTCCAGGGCGTTTCCGCCCAGCACGAGACCGGCGGTCTCCTCGTCGGGGCAGAGCCTGGCCACCGCGCGGGCGTTGGCGGCGATGCCCGGGACGCCGGGCCAGTCGGTGCCGAAGACGAAGCGGCGTGAGAGACGGCGCCAGTCGTGCCGTGCGTAGTACTCCGGCAGCCGTCGCGGCGGCAACCCCGACAGCTCGATCCACACCGTCTTCCGCGACAGCGCGAGGAAGGCCGCGGCGTCGTACCACCAGCCGCGGCCGCCGTGGGCGAGCACGACGTTCAGCGTCGGGAAGTCGCGCAGCACCTCGTCCAGCAGCACCGGGTCGGCGTAGCCGTTCGTCGAGCCGGGGAAGCTGCTGGTGCCGCAGTGCACCACCACGGGTACCCCGCGCGCCCGGCACACCTCGTACGCCGGGTAGAGCGCACGGTCGTTGGCCGGGAAGCCGCCGTGCACCGGATGGATCTTCAACGCGACGGCGCCCAGGCCGAGCTGGCGCTCGACCTCCTCGGCGACGGGAAAGTGCAGGTGCGGATTGAGGTTCGCGACCAGGCGCATGCGTCCCGGGTCGTGGGCGGCCAGCGGCAGCAGGTCCTCGATGGGCTGGATGCCGGTCGCCTTGGGGCTGTACTCGCACAACATCAGCGCGACGTCGACGCCCTCCTCGTCCAGCAGCTCACCGAACATCGCCGGGACGGGCGTGCCGGCGGCGTCGTACACTCGCTCGATGACGGCACGGTCGCCGAAGTCGGTGGCCCACTCGTGCCAGGCGCGCTTGAGCGTCGGCAGCCGTGCGACGTGCATGTGCGCATCGACGAGCAAATGGCCATCGATCACAATGTCGTCCCAATCCTCGGCGCCATGTTCTACTCCCCGGCCATGATGCACCAGGCATCTGTAGAGTGAAACCTGTGACCGTCACTCGCCCCACGCTGAGCCGTCGCCATGCCGTGGGGGAGACGAGTGCACGCTCACTGCTCCTCACCCTGCTCGGCGAGTTCGTCCTCCCGCAGAACGCCCCCGTGTGGACGGCCACGATCGTCGAGGTGCTCGACAGCCTGGGCGTGGAGGAGAAGTCCGCACGCCAGGCCCTGGCCCGTACGGCCGCCGACGGATGGCTGGCCTCCGAGCGTGTCGGGCGCAGCGTCCGCTGGTCGCTCACCTCTTCGGGCCGCCGCCTGCTCACCGAGGGCGCTGAGCGCATCTACGCCTTCGGCGCGCCCGCTCCCGCGTGGGACGGCCTGTGGCTGATCCTGTACGTCTCGGTGCCCGAGTCCAAGCGCAGGCTCCGGCACAAGCTCCGTACCAAGCTGACCTGGGCGGGCTTCGGCTCGCCCGGCCCCGGGATGTGGATCTCACCGCTCCCGTCGAGGGAGGCCGAGGTACGCGCGGTCGTCGAGGGGCTCGGCCTGGACACCGGGGCCATGTCGTTCACGGCGAGGTTCGCGGCGGTCGGCAGCGAGCAGGAGATGGTGCGCCGCGCGTGGGATCTCGACGCCGTGGCCGCGCAGTACGCCGGGTTCGTCAGCGCGTTCGACGATCCGCAGCCGGCCTCCTCACACGACACCATGCTCGCCCAGACACGCCTGGTGCACGAGTGGCGCCGCTTCCCGTTCCTGGACCCGCGGCTCCCGGCCGAGCTGCTCCCCAAGGCCTGGATCGGCGACCAGGCACGTGAGTTGTTCGACGCCCGTCACGCCGACTGGGCCACCGGCGCCCAGCTCCGCTGGCGCGAGCTGACCCACCCCTGAGCCGACGCCACACGAACGTGAACGGCGACCGTCCCGGTCGCACCGCTTCGGTCAGCCCAGGGACTGCCGGTACGAGAGGGACGGTCGCCGCGTTCGGCTCTCAGACCCGTCGCCAGCGGGCCTCGCAGAATGAGTAGAGGCCGAACACGATCAGTCCGAGCGCGATCAGCACCAGTAGCCACGGCCCCACCGGAGTGTGGGCGAACTGCCGCAGCGTGCCGTCCACGCCCTTGGCCTTACCGGGGTCGAACTTGATGGCGGCATAGGCGAAGAAGGCGCCGGCCGAGGCGTACACCAGTGCTCGCGTCGTCTTGCCCACCACGCCGAGGGTCTTGACGGTCTTGCGGACCGCCGGGCTCATCTGGTGCGTGTTGAGCTTCTTCTCGAACTTGGTCTTCATGGCAGAGACGGCGATGCCGATGCCGCCCGCGACGAGGCCGAGCCCGACGAGCAGGACGAGCCAGCGGCCGCCGGGGATATCGTGCATCGCCTTGCCCGAGTAGTCCCGCGACTTCTTGTCGCTGGAGCCGGGACCGCCCGCGCCGATGATGAACGCCACCGTGCTGGCGCAGACGACGGCGTAGAAGATCCCACGGCCGAGGGAGTTCAGGCGCTTGGTCGCCTTGTCGCCGTCCGGCCCCGCCTGGCCCCAGACGGCCTCGCTGAAGCGCCACAGGGCCATTCCGGCCAGCCCGATCGCCAGCAGCCACAGCAGGATCGTGCCGCCGGGCGTGCCGGCCACGGTCTGCAGCGCACCCTGCCGGTCGGCCTCCTTGCCGCCGCTCTTCCCGAAGGCGATCTGGACGGCCAGCGCGCCGACGAGAATATAGATGACACCCCGTGCGGCCAACCCTGCCCGGCCGAGCGCGCGGAAGGCCGAACTGGCCGACACTCCGTTGCCCGCGGCTCTGGCACGCGCCTCTTGAGCGGTCATGTGAAGTACCTCCTGAAGTCTGCACCCAGACTCCCCGGTGAGAGGGGACCCAAACGCGGGTGCGGGTCACGGAGGCGTTCCCGGCCCGTCCCCGGGCGGGATCGGACCACTCTCCGGTCAGGGGGCGAAGCCGCTGTCCCGCAGCGCGTCACGCAGGACGTACCGCTGGATCTTCCCGGTCGCGGTGGTCGGCAGGGTCTCCAGGAAGAACACCGCGCGGGGGCGCTTGAACGCGGCCAGGTCCTCCCGGCAGAACGCGATGATCTCTTCCTCGGTCACCGCCGAGCCCTCGGCGCGTACGACGCCGGCGACCGGTTTGTCCAGGCCGTCCCCGTCCGGGACCGCGACCACCACGGCCTGCGCGACCCCGGGGTGCTCCAGCAGCCGCGCCTCGACCTCGCTCGGCGAGACCCAGATGCCGCCTGCCTTGATCATGTCGTCGGAGCGGCCCAGGAAGCGCAGGGACCCGTCCTCGTCCGCCGCGTACGTGTCCCCGGTGCGCAGCCACTCGCCCTGGAAGATCTGGCGGGTCACCGCGGTACGGCACCAGTAGCCGGTGGCGATCGAGTCGCCGCGCACCATGAGGTGGCCCGGCGTTCCGCGCGGCACCTCGGCGCCGCCGTCGTCGACGATCCGTACGTCGTAGCCGGGCACGGGCACGCCGGTCGTCCCCGGGCGTACCTCCCCGGGACGGTTGGAGACGAAGATGTGCAGCGCCTCGGTCGCGCCGATGCCGTCCAGGATCTCCACGCCGTACCGCTCGGCGAACCGCCGCAGGATCGGCGCGGGCAGCGGCTCGCCCGCCGAGACCGCCTGCCGTACGGAGGCGAATGTGTCGGCGGGCAGGTCGGCGGCGAGCAGCGCGGCGTAGAAGGTCGGTACGCCGAAGAACAGGGTCGGGCGCTCCTCGACCAGGCGCTCGGCGATGAGGGCGGGCGTCGGGCGTGCGGGTTCGAGGACGGCCGAGGCCCCCACGGACAGCGGGAAGAAGCAGGAGTTGCCGATGCCGTACGCGAAGAAGAGCTTGGGCACCGACAGGCAGCGGTCGTCGGGGACGATCCCGAGCACCTGCGTGCCGTACGTCTCGCAGACCGACCGGATCGAGGCGTGCCGGTGTACGGCGGCCTTCGGCAGGCCGGTGGTGCCGGACGTGTAGAGCCACAGGGCGCTGGAGTCCGGGCTCGTGGGGTACGGGTCGCCGGATCCGCCGCTCTCGGCGATCTTGTCCAGCAGGTGGCTCTGCGCCCACTCCGGCGCCCGCGGCGGTGTGTCGCCGGTCAGCGCGAACGCGGCCAGGTCGGGGGCCTCCGCCGCGGCCTCCTCGGCGGCGGCGGCGGCGAACTCCGCTCCGGCCGCCAGCACCCGCGCCCTCGAGTCCCGCAGCACCTCGGCGAGGTCCTTGGCGGTCATCATGGTCGACACCGGGACGGGCACCGCGCCGATACGCATCGCCCCGAGGATGAGCGCCAGCATGTCGGGGGAGTCGGGCATGTAGATCAGGACGCGTTCCTCGGGCCGTACGCCCAGGTCGCGCAGGCCCGAGGCCATCTGGCGTACGCGGGCGAGCAGCTCGGCGTAGGTGAGGGTGCCGCCGGGCCCGGTCACCGCCGTACGGTCGCCGCCGCCGGACTCGACATGCCGGTCGACCAGATAGGTGCACGCGTTGAACACCGGATCACGCCCCTGGAGAAGAACCCTTAGAGGAAGTGGACGTACTCGTAGTCGAACGGCTTGCCATTAATGCCGTTTCGTGGGGGTTCGAGCCAACTTGCGATCTTACCGGGCTCGTACACGGGGTGCATCAGGGAAGCGACGAACGCCTTGTCCGCGTCGGTCGGCAGCCAGGCGCTCCTGCGCGCCTCCCACTCGCCGTCCGTCAGCACCTCGCCGGTGGGCGAGAGGTTGATCCCGGCGAAGGCGCCGACATACCGGTTGAACCCGCGGTGCGGCAGGGCCAGGCGCTGGGGGAGCCCGGCGTCGGACAGGATGCGGTTCCAGCGCTTGACGCCGCTCTCGCAGTCGTCGATGTACTCATCGCGCAGGTCGGTGTTGAGCGCGGTCAGCGCCTCTACCTCGACCGTCGACGGCCTGCCGTCGTCGACGGTGTCGACGAACGCTCCGGTGTCCGTGAGCCGGTGGTCGTCCTTGCGGCGCTCCTCCTGCCAGCGGCCCTTCACCCCGGCGGAGTAGTAGTTGGCGACGTTCGTCGAGGTCTCGCCGCCGAACAGGTCCAGGCTCACGCTGTAGTGGAAGTTGAGGTACTTCTGGATGACGTGCAGCGGCACCGCGCCGTGCGGGCCGGCGTCGTCGGTGTCGTGCTCGACCATGAGCCGCGCGGTGCGCCCGACCACGCGGTCGATGCCCGTCGTGCCCACGAACATGTGGTGGGCCTCTTCCTTGAGCATGAACTCACACGTGCGCGACAGCGGGTCGAAGCCGCTCTCCTTCAGCGTGCCGAGCTGGTACTTGCCGTCCCGGTCGGTGAAGTAGGTGAACATGAAGAAGGACAGCCAGTCGGGCGTCTCCTCGTTGAACGCCCCCAGGATGCGCGGGGAGTCCTCGCTGCCGGAGTTGCGGCGCAGCAGCTCACCGGCCTCCTCCCGGCCCTCGCGGCCGAAGAAGGCGTGCAGGAGGTAGACCATCGCCCACAGGTGGCGGCCCTCCTCGACGTTGACCTGGAACAGGTTGCGCAGGTCGTACAGGCTGGGGGCGTTGTGCCCGAGCCGCCGCTGCTGCTCGACGCTCGCCGGCTCGGTGTCGCCCTGGATCACGATGAGGCGCTGCAGCGCGGCGCGGTACTCACCGGGCACCTTCTGCCAGACCGGCTCGCCCTTGTGCTCGCCGAACGCGATGCGCCGGTCGGGCCGCGGTTCGGCCAGGAAGACGCCCCAGCGGTATTCGCTCACCGGCACGTGCCCGAAATGCGCCCAGCCCTCACGGCCGACGTTCACCGCGGTGCGCAGGTAGACGTCCTCGGTCGGGAGCTCGGGACCCATCTCGGCCCACCAGTCGCGGAACCCCGGCTGCCAGGACTCCAGCGCCCGCTGCAACCGCCGATCGTCGGCGAGCCCGACGTTGTTCGGGATCTTCTCCTGGTAGTCCGCTGTCGTCATGCTCAAACTCTCTTACGGTCGAAAGTCGCTCTTTTACCGGTGCCGTACTTGCTCAGCGCACCGTCGGGTCCGGACGCTCCGGGGCGGGTGAAGATCCAGTTCTGCCAGGCGGAGAGTCGGCCGAAGATCTTGGACTCCAGGGTCTCCGGGCCGGCGAACCGGTGGTTGGCCTCCATCCCGGTCAGGGCGTCGGGACTGAGGGAGGCCCGTTCTTCCAGTGCGATGCGGATCTCGTCCTCCCAGTCGATGTCGTCGAGGGAGAGCGTCACCAGGCCCAGCTCCTCGGCCTCTCCGGAGTCCAGGCGACGCCCGCGTACGTCCGGGGGCGGTCCGTCCTCGCCCTGGAAGCGCGACGTGAGGCGGCTCAGGCCGTTGCCCATCGGGAAGGCCTCCGCGTTGGCCTCGGTGACCACGATCTCGGCGCCTTCGAGCATGTACTGCCGGTCGCAGGCGAGGGCGGTCTCCAGCAGCGGCCCGGCGAAACAGCTCCCGGGCTCGATCAGCGCCACCAGGCTGCGGCTCGTCACGTCGAGCCGCTTCAGCGTGCGCTTGTAGTAGTGCCGGATCTCGCCCGTGAGCCAGTCCTTGCCGGCGGTCATGGACTCCTCGTGCGCGAGGACGGCGTCGATGTCGCCCACGGTCTTGATCACCCAGGTGCCGCGCTCCTGCTCGTTGGTGCGCAGCCACAGGATGAGGTCGTCGAGCTCACGCGTCATGGCGAGAGGCCAGAAGTCCGCGTCGATGACGTCGGGGACCTCGGCGCTGTCCGGGCCGTGGATCGTGATGGTCACCAGGTCGCCGTTGTCGCCGTCGAGGTCGGCGGTCACGTGCCGGTACGCGATGCGGTCCCCGGTGATACGCGGCTCGAGCATCGGGAGGGTGACGCCGCCCTCGCCCGAGCGCGTGGACTCGGCGGCCGCCTGCCGGGCCCGCTCGCGTACGGTCTCCTCGAACCTGCTGCGCGGGACGGCCTCGTCCACGAGCTTCCAGTCGACCGCGGCGCGGCCCTTCAGCCCCTCGGACTTGGTCGCGAAGACGTCCGCGCGGTCGCGGCGCACCTTCCGCTTGTCGACCACGCGCGTCAGGCCGCCGGTGCCGGGGAGCACGCCGAGCAGCGGCACCTCTGGCAGCGAGACCGCGGCCGAGCGGTCGTCGATCAGCAGGATGCGCTCGCAGGCGAGCGCGATCTCGTAGCCGCCGCCGGACGCGGTGCCGTTCACCGCCGCGAGGTAGGTCTGGCCGGAGTGCTCGGTCGCGTCCTCGATGCCGCAGCGCGTCTCGTTGGTGAACTTGCAGAAGTTCACCTTCCACGGGTGGCTGGAGGCGGCCAGCATGCGGATGTTCGCGCCGGCGCAGAAGACCTTGTCGTCGCCGCTCGTGATCACCACGGCGCGTACCTCGGGGTGCTCGAACCGCAGCCGCTGCACGGCGTCGTACAGCTCGATGTCGACCCCGAGGTCGTAGGAGTTGAGCTTCAGCTCGTAGCCCGGCCGCAGACCGCCCTGCTCGTCGACGTCCATCACCAGCGTGGCGACGTCACCGTCGAACTCCATGCGCCAGTGGCGGTAGAGGTCGGGGCGGGTCTGGAACGAGACCGGTGGCTCGGAGTCCGGCATGGCATCCTCCTCGCTCGGCTCAACAGTCATTCTAAACTTCCTTCGACCCACGTCTAGGTTTTGTAGAAAAACAGTGTGACCGAGATGCCTGAATCGTTCTTGCCGGGGGGCGGGGTAGGGGTGACAGTGGTGAGGGGGCGGCCCGCAGGCCGCCGTCACCGCGCGGAGGTTTCGCGATGTCCGCCTCGTCCTACCCGGAGGAGCTCGCCCGCCTGATCGCGGTGCTCGACCGGGCCGTCGAAGAGCAGCCCGACGCCGACCGGATCGTACGCGTCTGTGCTTCGACGTCCGATGTCCCCGTGGGCCTGGCGCGGAAGGCCACGCGTGTGGGCCACGGGTTCGTGCAGCTGACGTGGCAGTTGGAGGAGCCGGTGGGGATCGCCGAGCTCGATGAGTACCGGGTACGCGCGCTGGGGCTGATCCGCCACCACATGTACATGCTGCACGCCTACCTGGATCTCGCGTTCAACAGC
The DNA here is from genome assembly GCF_006716425.1 of Actinoallomurus bryophytorum. Lineage (NCBI taxonomy): Bacteria > Bacillati > Actinomycetota > Actinomycetes > Streptosporangiales > Thermomonosporaceae > Actinoallomurus > Actinoallomurus bryophytorum. The sequence goes on along the minus strand of NZ_VFOZ01000002.1, from coordinate 816,012 downwards.
ACTCTGCGCCGGCGCCGCTCGGACCCGCACGCCGCCGCCCACGGCCTGGACCGCCCGGCGGCGGAGCTGCGCGCGCTGTGCCTGGAGGTACGCGCCGCGCAGTACCGCTATGCCCATCCCGGTTGAGATGTTACTGTCCGGTAGGGTGCGTGGGCGCCGGCCGCCGCGGGCCCCTTCGGTTCGGTGGGTTCGGTGGAGAGGACGCAGGATGAAATCCGGAGACTTGGCCCCTGACTTCGAACTCCTGGACGACCAGGGCGCGCCGCGTACGCTGAGCGGCCTCCTCGCCGAGGGTCCGGTCGTGCTGTTCTTCTATCCGGCCGCGATGTCCGGGGGCTGCACCGCGGAGACCTGCCACTTTCGCGACCTGGCCAAGGAGTTCGCCTCGGCCGGCGGGCAGCGGGTGGGCATCAGCCCGGACGACGTCGACAAGCAGCATGAGTTCACCGGCAAGCATTCGTTCGACTTCCCCCTGCTGTCCGACCCGGATGGCGAGGTCGCGCGCCTCTTCGGAGTGCGCCGCAGGTTCGGCCCGATGAACACCCGTCGCAGGACCTTCGTCATCGACACCGACCGGCGCGTCCTTGACGTGATCTCCAGCGAGATACGCATGAGCGCGCACGCCGACCGGGCCCTGGAAGTCCTGCGCGCCCGGGCCTGAAACGGCACGCGGTTGTGGCCTGAAACGGCACGTGAAAGTGTCAGTGGTCGAACGTATGATCGAGGCATGGCCGAGAACGTGATGCTGCCGATCCGCACCCGTCCGAGTCTCACCGCCGCCGAGATAGCCGCCCTCGGGCTGTCGCTCGCCCACCTGGGCGCCGGCCCCCAGTCCGCCACCGCACGCCGCGCACTGCGGCATCTGTTCGATGACCTGGAGGCCGAGACCGATGTCATCGCCACCACGCTCGCCACGCTGACCAGCCCGCTCGACGGGGCCACCGCCCGCCGGGCCCGCACGGCCGCCATCGCCATCACCGCGCGGCTCGTCGTCCGCCTCCACTACGCCGACGCACGGGGAGACGTGACGATCCGCGAGGTGGAGCCGGTGACCTGCCTTGTGCACCGAGAGCACTGGTACCTCGTGGGCTGGTGCCGCATGCGCCAGAGCATCCGCGCGTTCCGCTTCGACCGGATGCTGGCCGTCGAGGCGACCGAGATCCCCGCCCGCCCCCACCGCGCCGACCGCTTCCTGCCCTTCCAGCCGAGGACGAGGGCGGTCAATGCCCTGACGTCCTAGGTGTACTGACCACGAGCGTGGTCGACGGTTGGGCTTGATCGACAGCGAAGACCTCCGATGAGGTGGAGGTGTCGAGTCTTCACCGCACGGAGGTCTTCGCGTCCCACCGCAATGCCCGCTTGACCGTGCACGGCAGGCGGCTGCTGGTCCAACACGTTCAGGCCGTCCGGCTCAGGCCGGCTCGCCGACGTCGCGGGCGAACCACCCAGGCGTGTCGAAGCGCACCGGCTGCGCGCCCACCAGCGCTGTGAGGTGATCCTCGATGCCCTCCAGCTCGGCGGCGCCGATTCGCCGCGCCCACTGATCGCGGAGCTCCTCGAAGATCGTCTCGCCCTGGCGCAGCACCTCGAAGCCGAGTTCGGTCACCCGGAGGCGCTTGCGGCGGGCATCGCGTGGGTCCGGGTCGCGGGCGACGTACCCGCGCTCCTGCAGGACCGTGATGGTCTTCGCGGCCGACTGCTTGGTGATCGACAGACGGCGGGCCAGCTCCGAGGCGCTGTCGGCTCCGGCGGCGATGGCCCGGATGGCGAAGTCATGAACGGGACGCACGTCCTCGTAGCCGCGATCGGCCAGCTCGGCGGTCGCGGCGTCCACGAGCGAGCGGAAGCCCCCGAGCAGCAGCAGCGCGAGATCGGCGCCAGAGCGAGACATGCGAGAAGGATAAGACCTTCGACAAAGGACAGCCCGGCTGTCTATTATTGGACAGTCAGGTTGTCGAAATAAGAAGAGAGACATGGCCACCGCACCAGCGAGCCTCACCGTCCCCGAGATCACCCACCACCGCGCGCACGTCAACGGGGCGACCCTGCACTACGCCACCGCCGGGACCGCCGGGTCCCCGGTCCTGCTGGTCCACGGGTTCCCCGAGACCTGGCGGGCCTTCCGCAGGCTCATGCCCCTGCTCGCCGCCGGCCACCGGGTCTTCGCCGTGGACCTGCGCGGTTTCGGCGACTCGGACACCGCGCCGGACGACTTCGACAGCAGGGTCTCGGCCGAGGACCTGCACCGGCTGATCGAGCACCTCGGCCTCGGCCCGGTCCACCTGACCGGGCAGGACGTCAGCGGAGCGACGGTCTTCCGGTTGGCCACCACCCACCCGGAGGACGTGCTCAGCCTCACCGCCATCGAGACGGGACTGGCCGGCTTCGGCGTCGAGATACGGGCCGACGTCACCCACGGCGGCGCCTGGCACATCGGGGTCCTGGTCGCTCCCGGCATTCCCGAGATGCTCCTGGCCGGCCGCGAGCGCGAGTTCCTCGGGCGGTACGCGTTCCCGTCCATGACCGCCGTCCCGGGCGCGGTCACCGATGCCGACCTCGACGACTTCGCCCGTACCTACTCACGCCCGGACGGCTGGCGCGGCGCGATCGGCCTCTACCGGTCGATGCTGCGGGAGGGACCCGAGCTCAAGGCCCTCGCCGCGTCCCCCGGGCTGACCGTGCCCGTGCTCGCGGTCGGAGCCGGCGGCGGCCCGTTCACGGCCGCGACCATGTCCCAGGCCGCGTCGACGGAGATCGTTTCCGTCCAGCTCGACGGCGTCGGCCACTACGCCGCGATGGAGGCCCCCGAAGAGCTGGCGAAGGCCGTCCTCGGCTTCGTCGACGGCATCGACGCCACCTAGACCGGTGGTCCCGGGGTGGCCGAGGGCGCCGTCCGTCAACGCCACCGGCCGTCCGGTTGCTGCTCGAACCCCCTTGATCCCCAGAGCTCGAGCGAGCGGAAGGGCTCTCACGATGAACCCGTGGGTCTTCGTGAATCACGGAGGGTTTTTGCCCCTGGGTTCGGTGGGACCGGAGGGCCGGCGTGCCCAGAAGAGCGCGTGGCCGCTGTCGCCTTCGGCGATGAAGTCCTGGACGGTGACCTGCAGGCCGGTCCGCTGGAGCCATGAACGGTAGGTGGGGGCGTCGGCCTGGACACCTATCTGGACGTCGCTGATGTTCACGCCGGTCACCTGGTGCCGAGCCGTGTGAGGTCGCGGGCGACCGGGGTGCCGCATCCGCATCCGATGTCGAGGACGTCCGCGTGCTCGGGGAGACGAGTCCGCAGGCCGGCCGGCCAGCCGTCGTACTGTTCCGCCGGATCGTGGTCACCGCGGTAGTAGTGGGACAGGACGTTGTAGCCGGCTCGGACGAGGTCGCGTCCGTTGCGGTTGTCCATGGTGGGCAGGCTATGCGCGGGCCGGGCCGTCGGCCGAGTGGTTTTCGGCTGATGGCTTCGGCTGGACCCACTGGTTTCGGGGCCGGTAAGCGGGCGGTGGCTTGCGTGGGGCTCCTTCGGGTGGATACGTGGCGGTTCTCGGCCGGTTGGCGCTCCGCTTCAGACCTGGCCGTGCAGCATTCGCAGCAGGCGGTCGAGGACGCGTCCGCCACTGGCGCGATGCCCGTCGTGCTCGTACTCGTTGGTCGCCCACAGCCGTAGGCCCCTGATGGTCTCGGCGGTCTGGAGCGAGTGAGTGGCATCGACGTACATGTCGTCGAGGTAGACGGCGGCGGCCACGGGGACGTCGTTCGCGGCCAAGCGCTGCGGATCGTAGAGGTCGGGCCAGTCTTCGCGGGCGAACAACACCTCGGCCGGCTCGCGCAGGGGCGCGAGACAGGGTTGGTCGAAGTGGAACCGGTAGGTCATCTCGCCGGTGAACAACATCGGGTCGTCCCCGGCCAACGCCATGCGCGCGTCGAACTGGGGAAACTCGCCGCGCACCCGCTGAGCCGCCCAGTTCGTCGCGCCGGTGCCGCGCTGGGCGTAGGAGAGTTCATGCATGAGCGGGTTCAGCGGCAGTTGGGCGTAGCTGAGGAAAGCCGCGGCGCGGGCGAGGAAACTGTCGGACAGCTCCGCTCCGGCCCAGGTGTCTTCGAGAAGGTAGTGCAGCACGTCCGCGCCGTCGCTCATGCCGAGCATCAGCCCGAGCGACTGGAAGGCCTCGACGGTGAGCAAGGATCCGTCCGGCATCGGTGCCGGGCGCTCGATCAGGTGCGCGGCGATGCGGCGGACCGAGGCGGCGTCCTGCGGGTACCGGCGGTAGTACGCGGTGTTCTTGCGGTGCACGCGCGGATAGGCGGCGCGGTAGACCTCGTCCGCGGTGACGCGCAAACCGGGAAGACCGCCGGTGATGATCGCCTCGCGCACGCCCTCGGGCGCGAACGAGAGGTAGGTGACGGTGCACATGCCGCCGAAGCTCTGGCCGAGCACCGACCACGGTTCGTCGGTCAGTTCGCGCCTGACCAGTTCGGCGTCGCGGACGATGGCGTCGGCGCGGAAATGGGTGAGGTGGTCGGCCTGCGTGGCGGGCTCGCCACGGGCCGGGAGCGTTTGACGGGTGATCGGACTGGAGCGGCCCGTGCCGCGCTGGTCGAGCAGGAGGACGCGGTAGTCGTCGAGTGCGCGGTCCAGCCAGGAGTCCCGGCCGACCGGACGCGGCGGCAGCATGCCGGGGCCGCCTTGCAAGAACAGCAGCCAGGGAAGCCGCTCGCGCTCGCGTCCGGTGGCCACCACCTCGCGAGCGTAGATCTCGATGTGCTCGCCATCCGGCCGATCATGGTCGAGGGGGACGGAGAAGAGATGATCGGTCAGCGTGACACCGGGCATGGAAGCTCCTTTGCGGCAATGGAGTGATCTTGATAGAGGCGCTGCTTCGGCGGGTGTTGAGCACCGTCGCGGCATCAAGCGTGCCTCGGCCGTGTGAGGATGCTGATGGCGTTGGCCAAGATGATCGCCGCGATGCTCGACCAGGCGGCCACGTCGAGCCTCTGCCCCAGAACGAGCACGCCAACGGCCGCGGCGAGCACCGGGTTGACGCTCATGAACAATCCGAACGCCTCTGCGGGAACGCGGCGCAGCGTGAACAGGTCCGCGAGGAACGGCACAGCGGAGGATAGGACCCCGGCCGCGACAGCCGCACCGAGCGCCCCGGCGGAAGGCGTGTGGTGTACCGCGACGCCTGCTCCGATGGGCAGGTAGACCAAGGCGGACAGTCCCGCTGCGGCGGCTGTGCCCTGTGCCCCGGGGACGCGCTGCCCGATGGAACGGTTGAGCAGAATATAAGCGGCCCAGCAGGCAGCGGCGAGCAGCGCGAGCCCCATGCCAAGGTAATCGGCGGTGGGGCGCGGGCGCATCAGTGCGACGACTCCCGCCGCGGCGAGTGCGGCGCAGCCCAGGTCCACGCGTCTGCGCGAGCCGGCCAGCGCGATCGTGAGGGGGCCGAGGAACTCCAGGGTCACCGCCGGGCCGAGACCGATCCGGTCGATCGCGGTGTAGAGCGACAGGTTCACCACACCGAAGACGGCCGCGAGCAGCAGCACCGGCCCCCACTGACGCCGCGTGAAGGACCGAAGGCGGGGCCGGCCGACCGCGAGCAGCACCGCTGCCGCGACGTACTGGCGGACCGCGACGACGCCGACAGGGCCGAGCACCGGGAAGGCCAGCGACCCGATCGCGGCGCCGAGCTGGGTCGAAAGGCCGCTGGCGAGCATCGTGCAGACCCCGGCCATGGGCACGGCGCCACGCTTCGTGGGCAGGACGGCGCGGTCTGCTGGGCGAGTGGGGGCTGCTTGCACGCATCGATCCTGTGCCGCGCCGGACCATGCGCAAAATGCATGGAGCCCGCCAACTATACGATTCGGTTATGGATGTCGAGCTGCGTCAGTTGCGCTGCCTCATCGCGATCGTGGACGAGGGCACGTTCACCGACGCCGCGATCGCTCTGGGCATCTCACAGGCGGCGGTCTCCCGCACGCTTTCGGCCCTCGAGAAGCGCCTCGGCGTACGGCTCCTGCGACGTACGTCCCGCGAAACCTCGCCGACCGCGATCGGACTACGCGTCGTGGCGCACGCCCGGCGCGTGCTGACCGAGGTCGACAACCTGGTACGGGAAGCGACATCGGGCCACGTCGAACTGCGTATCGGCCACGCCTGGTCGGCACTCGGCCGACTCACACTCGCCTTTCAAGACCGGTGGCGGGAATCGCACCCGGAAACGCAACTGCACCTGCTTCGCATCAACTCCCCGAGCGCCGGCCTGGCCGAGGGCACCGCGGATCTTGCGGTCACGCGCAGGCCGCTGGAGGACCGCCGCTTCGAGGGCGCCATCGTGGGTCTGGAAGCACGCTGGTGCGCGATGGCCGCCTCCGACCCCCTGGCGCGGCGCCGCTCGGTGCGTCTGGCCGATCTCAGCGGCCGCGTCCTGCTCGTCGATCAGCGCACCGGGTCGACCACCGCGGATTTGTGGCCCGCGAACGCGCGCCCCGTGACACAGGAGAGCCGCGACATCGACGACTGGCTCACGGTCATCGCCACCGGCCGCTGCGTCGGGGTTACCGCGCAGTCCGTCGTCGACCAATATCCAAGGCCAGGCATCGTCTACCTGCCGGTACGCGACGCCGAACCGATCGCCGTACGACTGGTCTGGTGGCGCGACGACCCCCACCCGGCCATCAGCACCGTGCTCGAGCTTCTCACCGAGCTCTACCGCACATGACCGATCGAGGGTCTCTTACTCGCCGCACGTCGGGATCCTGATCAGCAGTGACGTGCCCTCACCCGGAGGGCTCGTGATCTGGATGTCCCCGCCAAGCGGTTCGACGCGATCCCGGAGGCCGATGAGGCCGGATCCGCAGCCGAGGTCGGCGCCGCCCACGCCGTCGTCGTGGACCGAGACCCAGACGGCCTCGTCCTCGACCTGGATGCCGACGCGTACCTCGGTCGCGTGCGCGTGTTTGAGCGTGTTGGTCAGCGCCTCGGAGACGGCGTAGTAGACGGCCACCTCGAGAGGCTCGGCCAGCTGCCCGACGAGGCGCAGGTCGAGGCGTACCGGGACCGGGGAACGCTGGGCCAGCGATCGGACGGCGGCTTCGAGTCCGCCCTTGGACAGGATGGCCGGATGCAGCCCGCGCGAGATCTCCTGCAGGTCGTGCAGGACGCCCGTCAGCCCGCGAGCCGTTCGGGCCAGGCGTTCCCTGAGCTCGTGTTGCCCTGGCGGGACCATGGCCTCCGTCGTACGGAGCTCGAGTGCCAGTGAGACGAGGCGTTGCTGCGCCCCGTCGTGCAGATCGCGTTCGAACCGGCGGCGCGTCGCGTCCGAGGCCGCGACGACGCGGGCGCGGGAGGCGAGGAGCTCGGCGCGGCTCTCGGCGCCTGCGATCGCATTACCGACGAGTGCCATGAACCGCAGCATGCGTTCCTCGGTGTCCACGGGCTGCGGCGTGGACCCGGGGGAGACGTTCGCCGCGAATCCCCAGAGGCGCCCCTCGACCGTGATGGGGGAGGCGACGACGTACTTGATCCCGCGCGTGCGGGTCCACGCGCCGAGCTCGCTCCCCGCCCGGGCGTAGTCGGTCATCCGCGCCGCCTTTCCCGTCCGCGCGACCGCCGCTTCCACGATGCCGTCCTCGATGGGCCAGCGACCACCGAGAGGCGGCATGATGTCGGGTACGCCCGGGCGCCTCCAATGACCCACCACTGTGCTCGTACGGTCCGGTTCGTAGCGATTGACGATGACGTAGTCCGCTCCCAGGAGGCACCCCATCTCTCTGGCGACGGCGCCGATGATGCCTGCCGGCGGGGCTCCCTGCGCCACGAGCGTCGCGACGCGGAGGAGCGCTCGCTGTTCGTCCGCGAGCCGGCTGAGCCGGGTCAGGCGGCGGGCCAGTCCTATGGCATCGCGTAGCCCGATGATCTTCATCAAGAGCACCCCATCGCCAACGGCGTCGGCAGGCACGACTCATGCGTGAGCTGGGGATACGGCCCTGTGCCCATCGTACGACGGCGTGATCCGGAGGCCGGTCACGACCGGGGGTCCCTCAGAGGCCGGCGTCCGCCCGTCCACGCGAGCGTGCGAATGCCTCGAGCTTCACGGGATTCATCACCCACAGGAGCGTGTGGACGCGCCGCGGCAGGGCCTCGATGGTCAGCAGGGCGACATCGGTGCCGTCGCGGGAGATCAGAACGCCGGGGCGTCCGTTCGCCTCCACCCATTCGAGGTCCGTGCCCGGCCAGAACCGGGGCGCAAAGGCGGCGACGAACTTCGCCACGCGGGTGTGGCCGGCCACGGGGAACCTCGCGGCACCCTTGATCCCGCCGCCGTCGGCGTAGCTGACGACGTCCGTGGCGAAGAGGTCCTCGAGGGCGGCGACGTCGCCCGCCCGCGCGGCGGCGAGGAACACCTCCAGGAGCCGCCGGTGCTCGGCCTTGTCGACGGGCTCGCGCCGCTCGGCGGACACGCGTTTGCGGGCACGGCTGACGATCTGGCGGGTGTTGACGGCACTGAGCCGCAGGATGTCCGCGATCTCGCCGTACGGATAGTCGAAGGCCTCACGGAGGATGTACGCCGCGCGTTCGGTGGGGCTGAGCTTTTCGAGCAGGAGCAGAACGGCGAACTCCAGCGCCTCCGCGCGTTCGGCCCCCACCGCGGGGTCGACGCTCGTGTCGACGGGCTCGGGGAGCCAGGGCCCGACGTACGTCTCACGTCGTGCCCTGGCGGACTGGGCGACGTTGATGGCCAGGTGGGTGGTGGTCCGCGCGAGGAAGGCCGGGGGCTCGACCACGACGGTGCGGTCGGTCTTCTGCCAGCGCAGCCAGACCTCCTGGAGGATGTCCTCGGCCTCGGCCACGCTCCCGAGGATGCGGTAGGCGATGCCGAACAGCCGTGGGCGCAGCTCCAGGAACGCGGAGGCGGCCTGGTCGAGCCCGCTGCCGGTTCCTGGCTGTTCCGCGCGCATACACCGTCCGCTCGATGCCGTCCGTCGCTGGTCTTCCAGCTTATCGGGGGCATGGGCAGGGCATGAGGCAGGCCGCGGCGGGGGGCCCGGGGGGTCGGCGCCGCGGCCTGCCGGAGGTGGCGCGCACGGATGACGATCCGGCGTGCGCGCCTGGCAGGACGCGGCAGGGGCATTGCCGCGACCCGCCCGGGAGGGCGTGCACCAGGGGTGCACGCCCGGCTTCGAGCCGGAGGATGGGTCCGGCCGGTCAACTCAGCGTGGACGGCCGCGACGGGCCGTCGCAGCTAGGACCAGGCGGTGCCCGCATTTGTGACAGCACCGGGCGGGCCGGGAACTCGCCTCGCCGGGGCCGTCACACATCGCGGGGCTGTCCTGTCTTAGCTGGCGACCGGGCGGCAGGCGATGTCCCGGCGTACAGGAAGGCATGGCATGAAGATCGTGGTCATCGGCGGCACCGGCCTCATCGGGTCAAGACTCGTGACGAATCTGCGCGAGCACGGCCACGAGGCCGTGGCGGCGGCGCCGAGTACCGGCGTCGACACTCTCACCGGTGAGGGTCTCGCCGGCGTCATGGCCGGCGCGTCCGTGGTGGTCGACGTGGCGAACTCCCCGTCGTTCGAGGACGCCGCGGTGCTGGAGTTCTTCCAGACCTCCACCCGTAACCTGCTGGCCGCGGAGGCGGCGGCCGGCGTCGGGCACCACGTCGCACTTTCGGTCGTGGGGACCGGGCGGCTGCCCGACAGCGGCTACCTCCGGGCGAAGGCCGCGCAGGAGAACTTGATCCAGGGTGCGCCGATCCCCTTCTCGATCGTGCATGCGACGCAGTTCTTCGAGTTCGTCCCCGCCATCGCCGACGCGGGCACCGACGGCGGCACGGTACGAATGGCGCCGGTGTCCTTCCAGCCCATCGCGGGTGACGACGTGGCCCGGGTGGTCGGCAAGGTCGTGGTGGGGGCGCCGGTCAACGGCAGGGTGGAGGCCGGTGGGCCGGAGCGGTTCAGGATGGATGAGTTCTTCCGCGACGCTCTGGCCGCACGGAGCGATCCGCGCGAGGTGGTCACGGACCCCCACGCGCGCTACTTCGGCACCGAGCTGAGCGACCTGTCCCTCGTACCGGGCGATGACGCGGTTCTCGGCGAGATCCGGTACGGCGACTGGCCGGGCCGGGCGGGGCGCTCATGAGCGCCCCGCCCGGCGGAGGCGCCTTCCTGACCGCCGCGTTCCACCGGCACCCTCACCGGTCGCCGAATGCCGCGAGTGCGACGGGCTGCCACTTCCGCCAGGTCTCCAGCCGTTCCGTGTACTCGGCCTCGACCGGCTCGAACGACTTGCCGAAGAAGATCCGCTGCGGGGGGTCGTCGGTGTCGGCGAGTTGCAAGAGGGGTGCCCGTGTGGCGCGGGGGTCGCCGGTCTCCCACTCGATCCGGGTGGCATCACGCACCCCGTCGTAGTCGGGGTCGGCCTGGCTGGTCCGGACGCTTCCCCCGCCGAAGTCGGTGGCGTAGGGGCCCGGCTCCAGGCAGATCACGTGGATCCCGAAGGCCTCGACCTCCTGGAGCAGTGACTGCGACAGTCCCTCGACCGCCCATTTGGAGGCGTGGTAGGCGCCGATGCCCGGGAACGCGCGGACGCCGCCCTCGCTGGTGACCTGGATGATCCGGCCGTGCCCCTGTTTGCGCATGATCGGCAGGACCGCCTGCGTGAGCCACAGGGTGCCGAAGAAGTTGGTGTCGAGCTCGGCGCGTACCTCGGCCTCGCTGAGCTCCTCGACCATGCCGAAGTGGCCGTAGCCGGCGTTGTTGACCAGGACGTCCAGCGAGCCCAGGTGGTCCGCCGCCTGCCGCACCGCGGCGAATGCCGCGGTGCGGTCGGTGACGTCGAGCCGCAGCGGCAGCACCGCGTCACCGTAGCGCTCGACCAGCGGCTGTAGCGGCTCGAGGCTGCGCGCGGTGGCCGCCACGCGGTCGCCGCGCTCGAGCGCTGCTTCGGCCCACTCGCGTCCGAATCCCTTGGAGGTTCCGGTGATGAACCACGTCTTCGACATGTCGCGTCCTTTCCCTCACGGCCGGTGCTCGACGGCACCTCGTTACGTTGCAACATAAAAGTAGCATGGGATGCATTAATACGCTACATGCTATTGTGACTGCATGAGCGAGCGCATGCCTGTGGCTGGGGCGGACGGACGACGGGAGCGCAAGAAGCGTCAGACCCGGACACGGATCCAGGACGCCGCGCTGGAGTTGTTCGCGACGCGGGGGTACCGCGACACGACGATCGCCGCGATCGCCGACCACGCCGACGTCGCGACCCGCACCGTCACCCTGCACTTCCCCGCCAAGGAGGACCTGCTCTTCGCCGACGACCCCTTCACGCCCGAGTCGCTCGGGCTACGGCTCCGGTCGCGCGGTCCGAAGGAGGGCACGCTCGAGGTGCTACGAGACTGGATGCACGCGACGATGCGTTCCCTCGACGCGAGTGACGCGGAGGAGCCCCAGGATCTGGGCCGGGTGTGGCAGCGCAGGGCCCTTCGATCCCGCCTGCTCATGGACGACGACGACCTGCGTGGCCGTGCCCGCGCCGGCTACCGCGACCTCGAGCAGCTGGTGGCGGCCGGCATCGGCGAGGACGTGGGCCAGGCCGCCGACGCGCTCCTTCCCCGGCTGGCCGCCTCGACGGTCGTCGGCGGGCTCCGCGAGATCTACGCCACCCGCGAGGCTCAGGAGAAGACCGGCGCCGCGACGAGCGAGCTGTTCGACCTCGTCGACGGCGTGCTCGCCTTCGCCCGCGCGGGCATCGCCGAGCTGTCGCCGAAGCCCGCGTGAGCCGGTTCCGGCACGCTCAGTACCGCTCGATGTAGTGCATCCCGCCCGCGGGCTGGAGGGTCTTCGCCAGGGCCTTGACCGAGAGTGTGTGGGTCCCGCCGGTCGGCCGCCACGGGTCGTACACGGTGATGGTGCCGTTGGACCTGCGGTAGCCGTACGCGACGATCGCGTGCGCTGCCCTGCGGCCGTAGCCCCTGCCGCCGTTCCAGGGCAGACGTTCCATGTACACCTGGAGGACCGGCGCGCGGTGGAGCGTTCCGACGTCGTACACGATCTTCGACATCAGGGCCTTCGGGTGGCCGGCCACGTCGGTCACGACGGTGTCGCTGTAGTGCCGGGTGTGGATGTAGTGCTCCAGGACGTCCGCCGCGTCGTCACCCTGGGTGCCCCCCACTCTCCTCGTCCTCATCTTCCTGGCCAGAGTGTTCTGATCCACCTTGATGCCGAAGGTGGCCAGGCTCATCGAGGCCGAGGCGGGTTCGCAGTAGTAGCTCGTCCACTGGTACTGCCCCTTGATCCTCAGCCGGTACGCGCCGGGCGGGCCCGCGGGACGCCTGGGGGAGGGTGCCGGGGGCTCCGCCGGTTCGACCGGGGCCACCGCGGCGGTGAGCGGGGGCGGGTTCGCCGTACCGGTGTGCCCGTTCCTCCCGGCGACGGCCACCGCACCCACGACGACGATCGCCGCGGCGAGGGCTCCGGCGGCCGCCCGCGGGTGTGGCGCACCGTTCATCCAAGCCCTCCACCCGTCAGGAAGCCCGTAGCGTCTCTCCTCAGACGCCGGGTGGTGCGAGGTGGTTGTCGCAAATGCGAACTTCGCCGTGGCGGATCCGCTTGCCGTCCCGTAGCCCGGCAGTGAAGCCTCGGGCCGCCCCGCCGGCGGGGCTCAGGCGGTCACGTCGAGGACCATCCGGAAGCGGGCCTCGCCGGCCATCATGCGTTCGTACGCCTTCGGGGCCTCGGTCAGCGGCACGACCTCGTTCATCGAGCGAATGCCCCGCTGGACGCTGAAGGCCAGGTTGTCCTCGTTCTCGATCGGGGTGCCGGTGAGACTCCCGCCGAGCGTACGGGTGCCGAAGATCAGATCGGCGGTGTTCACCGTCAGGGGATCGGGCGCGGCACCGACGACCACCATGTGGCCGCCCGGCGCGAGGCCGGGGAGCAGAGCCGACATCGATGCTCCGCTCGCGGCCGTGGCGATGATCGCGGCGGCGCCGCCGAGGTCGCGCAGGGCGGTGCCCGGGTCGTCGGCGGAGCTGTCGACGTAGTGGTCCGCCCCCAGCCCGGCCGCCAGTTCCGCCTTGCCGGTGCCACGGGCGACGGCCGCCACGCGGTAGCCGAGCTTGCCGGCGTACTGCAGGGCGAGATGGCCCAGACCGCCGATGCCCTGTACGGCCACCAGCGCACCCGGGTGGGCGCCGATCCGCGTCAGCGCCTTGTACGTGGTGAGACCGGCGCACAGCAGCGGCGCCGCCTCGACCGAGCTCAGACGCTCCGGAACGCGCACGAGCCCGCGAAACCCCTCGACGGCGAGGGCGTCGGAGTGACAGACACCGCAGCTTTCGACGTCGATCGTCGTTCTACAACCACTTCGACAGCAAAGAGGCGCTGGCCATGGTCGCGCTCGAGCGCTACGGCGAGAGCCTGCGTATGCCAAGGTCGGCTAACGGCGAGGCCCCGGCCTGATGGCGCCGGCCGCCGACGGGGCTCGGTCCTCGTCGACCGGGATCTCGACGAGGATCGAGGTTCCGCCTCCCGGCGGACTGATGATCTCGATCCTGCCGCCGAGCGCCTCGGCGCGGTCGGTGAGGCCGATGAGGCCCGACCCTCCGGCCGGGGAGGCTCCTCCTGTCCCGTCGTCGCGGATCGAGAGCCGGACGGCGGTCTCCTTCACGGTGAGCTCGACGTGCGCCCTGGACGCGTGGGCGTGTGCGGTCGTGTTCGCCAGTGCCTCCGCGACGATGTGATAGGCGGCCAGTTCGTAGCGCTCGGGCAGGCGCCGGTCGGCGTCGATGGTGAGTTCGACGGGGATGGGGGAGCGGCGCGCGAGCGTCTTGAGCGCGGGCTGGAGTCCGCCGCGTGCGAGGACCGCCGGATTGAGGTCGCGTGAGATCTCCCGCAGTCCGTCGCCGGCGTGCCGCAGGATTCCACCGGCGCGAGACACCTGTCCTTTGAGCTCGGGCGGAGCCTCGGCCGCGATCGTGCCCAGTTCGAGCTCGAGCGTGACGAGATACTGCCGTATCCGGCTGTCCAGCTCGTGTTCGATGCGGCTTCGGGTCTGGTCCGCGGCGGTGACGGCACGGGCGCGGGACGCGGTCAGCTCGGCGTGGCTCTGGGCGTTCGCGATGGCGACGGCGACGAGGTCGGTGAAGTCCCGCATGCGTTCCTCGGTGCCCTCGGGCAGCGACTCCGCCGTGCTCGAAGAGGCGACCATCGCCCCCCACAGACGTCCGCCGACCGTGATGGGGCATCCCACGGCCGACATGTTCCCCAGCGCCTTCGCGACGGAGATCAGGTCGCCGTCACCCGCGTAGGACTCGATCCTGCCCGGTACCCCGGTCCGTGCCATGAGTTCCGAGACGGTCCCTTTGGCGGGTCGCCAGCGGGAGCCGAGCGGCATCGTGGCCACGGGCCCCTCGGCGTTCCAGCTGCCGACCGCGGTTATGGCGCCGTCCGGTTCGTAGCGGAACACCTGGGTGTGCCGTGCACCCAGGATCTGCCCGACCTCGCGGGCCACCGCGTTGAAGACCTCGTCCGAGCGGACGCCGTGGGCGACGAGCGTCGCGAGGCGCCGCAGCGCGGCCTGTTCGTCGGCGATCCGGCGGAGCTCGTCGCGGCCGGCCTTGAGCGCGTCGGCGACGGTCTCGCGCTCCCGCGCGGCCTGCAGCAGCACCTCCAACGAGGGCACGACCTGTTCCTCGAGGCGCCGGAGCGCCGGCTTCGGCAGGCCGGTGGGGACGACCAGCGTCCACAGCCGCAGCGTCTCCTGCCGCAGCGGGAACGTCACATGCCGTTCGTCCTCGGCGCGCGTACCGGGTTCGATCGTCGCGGAGGGAAGCTTGAGGGCCCGCGCCAGGTGCCGGGTGGCCGCCGGCAGCGCGGTGTCCAGGTCCGGCGCCCGCAGCAGGGTGCGCGCCAGTCCGGCCGCGAGGTCGGCCTCGGCATGCGCACTGACCTCGACGGCCAGTGCGTGGGCCAGCTTGAAGATCGAACAGGTCAGGGCGGCGATGAACACGAAGAGCGCGAACGCGGCCCAGTCCTCGCGCTTGGCGACCAGACTCCAGGTCGGCGGGATGAGGAAGTAGTTGAAGGTGAGGGTGCTGGCCACCGCGGTGGCCACGCCGAATCCCAGACCCCACAGGGACGCGATCGCCACGATGCCGGGCAGGTACACCAGGTCCAGGGAGTGGAGCGGGGCGATGGGTCTGAGGAGTTCGGCCAGGAGGGTTTCGGCAGTGACGCACAAGAGCGCCACCAGGATCCCCATGCCGAAAGGTGGGGGCGTCTCGCGTCGCAGCATTGCTAGCAGACGCAAGCTCATAGCGCTTTTAGTCTACTCCGCACGTGGATGTCCGTCCCGGGAGGACGATGCCTCCGAGACCCCGCGGTGGGGCAGGGTTCCCGCCCCGACGGGCCGCGTCGGAGGTCGTAAGGCCGGAGCCGGTGGAGCGCCGCCCTAGTGGTCGAGGGACGCGGCGAGCAGGTCGGCGGCCTGTGCGGGATCGTTGGCGCTGGCGGAACCCCCGCCGCTCCACAGGTACGACCAGGCGTCCGCGGAGGACGGCATGGCGAAGACCATCGTGTTGTGCCCGTTGGGCCTGGACACGTGGAGCAGTGCGCCGTTCGGTCCCGTCAGGGTGCACTGCAGGCCGCGGGTCCGCGCCTCGTCGGCGAGCCTCGCCAGGCACTGGCGGCGCGACTCCTCGGTCGGATCCACAGAATCACTCATCGCGCATCATCCTTTCTCTGTGGAGCCACACCGTCTATAGGCCGGCCGCGGTCCGTGGTCACGTACGTGCGTCGCTCATGATGCGTGTCATCAATGGCCGGCGACGCCAGAGGCCCGGTCTCACCGGGAATCAGGTCGGTCGATTCATGCGCGCCGGTCGGCAAGGGTGGGGAATGACATGAGTATCGCCTCCCCTGTGTCGCCGGTGCAGATGGCTACTATCGCACTAGTACGTGGGTGATCGTACTGTGTGCACCGATATTCGACGCGCTCGGGGCGGCATCGGCTCCCGGGATCCCGTTGATCGTCGTCAGAGCGGTTACGTGGGCGGCCGGGCAGGGCCGGGATCATGGCACGGCCACCGTCGGCGCGAGCCGCACAGTGCGCCGCCGGTGATCAGTGTGTGGTGTCCGGCTGAGGAGGCCCGCCGCCGACCAGAGTGACGCCCACGGCCGGCAGCGCGGCCCGCGTACGGGCCAGGGTGAGTCTTCGCATGTCGCTGCTTCCTTCTGATGATCCCGGTGCTTCCCTGAGCACCGGTCGCATGAGCCATTCGGACGCCGGGGTGTTTCAGATGGAATGGGGTCACCTGCTTTTCCGCTCGAGCAGAACAGAAGGAAGGAGCGTCGCCGTTTAATCGGTGGCTTCGCCGGGGTGCGGCGGCTTAGATTCGCCCCCATGACGATCCAGGGGATCTGCGAGGACCGGTTCGGTGCGGTGCGCGAGACGCTCGCGACCCTGCTGGAGGGTGACGACGTGGGTGCCGCGGCGGCCGTGTACGTCGACGGCGAGCCTGTCGTCGACCTCTGGGGCGGGTACGCCGACGCGGCGCGCACCGTCGCGTGGGAGCGCGACTCCATCACCAACGTCTGGTCCATCACCAAGACGATGACGGCGCTGTGCGCGCTGATCCTCGCCGACCGCGGCGACCTGGACCTGGACGCTCCGGTCGCCGAGTACTGGCCCGAGTTCGCGGCGGCGGGCAAGGGCGGCGTGCTCGTGCGTCATCTGCTCTCGCACACCGCGGGCCTGCCCACCTGGGACGAACCCATGGCCACCGAGGATCTCTACGACTGGGAGATCGCGACATCACGGCTGGCCGCGCAGGCCCCCCGCTGGGAGCCCGGGACCCGTGCCGGCTACCACGCGGTCACCCAGGGGTACCTGGTGGGCGAGGTGGTCCGCCGGGTCACCGGCCGTAGCCTGGGCCGATTCTTCGCCGAGGAGGTCGCCGGGCCGCTGGGTGCCGACTTCCACATCGGGCTGCCCGCCGAGCACGACCACCGCGTCGTCCCGATCATCCCTCCGCCGGCCGCACCGAGCCCGGAGGCGGACGACCCGCGTAACCGGCCCGGCAATCCGCCGGTACCGCCCGCGATCGCCAACACCCTCGCGTGGCGGCGAGCCGAGATCCCGGCGGCGAACGGCCACGGCAACGCACGCTCGATCGGTGCCGTGCAGTCGGTACTGGCGGGCGGGGGGACGGCACGGGGCGTGCGGCTGCTGTCGCCGGAGGGCTGTGAGCGGGTGTTCGAGGAACAGTTCCGCGGCACCGACCAGATCCTCGGTGTGCCGATGCGCTACGGCATCGGCTACGGGCTGAACGGCGGCTGGCTTCCCAACCCGCGGTCGTGCTTCTGGGGCGGCTGGGGCGGTTCGCTGGTCGTGGTCGACCTCGACGCCCGCATGACGGTCTCGTGCGTGATGAACCGGATGGCCGATCCGGCCTCGGACGCCGGCCAGCGGGCCTTCCTCCTTGTGATGGCCGCCTACGAAGGGCTCACGGCATAACGGGCGGGAGAGCAACCGGCGGGCACGAGCGTGCGTCCTACTGACGATGCGAGATGAGACGCCGCGTTCGTCGAGGGAGTCGGGACCATGTATCGGATCTTCACATCGCGCGCCCTCGTGGAGAGTCACTACTGGTACGCGTTAGGCCTGGTCACCGGCGCGGCCACCGCCGGTAGCCTCGTCACGAGCAGCGCCCTCGGCGCGCTCGTCGGGAGTGTCGTCCTGCTCCTCGCCCTGGCGTTCCTCTGGTTTCCGATACGGGTCCTCGTCGTCTCCTCAGGCGAGCTCCGCCTGCGTACGGCGGAGCTGTCCGCACGGCGGAGGCGTGTCTCCCTCGCCAGAATCGACTGGCGTGACGTCCACGAGATGTTCGTGGCATCGCGAGAGGGCGCCGCCACGCTGGTCGTGGGGCGCTGGGTGAGGCCGCCGCGGGCGCTCTTCCCCGAGGCCCGCCTGGACGCGGTGGGAGTGGAGCTGCCGCCGGGGTATGACCACGGCCTGCTGCTGGACGCCATCGGGCAGGCCGCCCCGCACGTTCCCGTCCACGAGATGACGCTCGCCGAGCTGCTGACGCGTACCCAGAGGCCGTACACCCTCCGGGCCCCCCAAGTGCGGGGGCGGTTGGGGGGATTCGCCGCCGGATGTGCCGCGGCGGCCGCCGCCATCACCGGCGACCACTACGGCCTCAACGCCGGAGCCCTCTTCATCATCCTCGCGGGCGTCGCGGTGACCCTGGGGACGCCGGCGCTGGAGATCGGGCCGCACGGCCTGCGCGTACGGCGCTGGGACCCCTGGGGCACCGGATGGTCGGCCGTCACCTCTGTCGACGTACGGGATCTCGGCGAACGGGTCGAGATCGAGGTCACCACGTCGTCCGGCCGGACGATGACGCGACGTCTGCCGCGAGCGCGGGTCGACCTCGAGACGCTGGAGGCGACGCTGCGTGCCTACGCTCCTCCGCAGGCGGTGAAGGTGTCCTGAGGCCGGCGAGGCCGGCGCGGCCGGGGTGACCACGCCGGCCGCTCGGAGCACCTCAGCTGAGAATCTCCTGGCGCAGGCGGGTCTTGAGGATCTTGCCGCCCGGATTGCGGGGAAGCTCGCCCTCGCGGAACCAGACGTGGACCGGCACCTTGAACGCCGCGATCCGCTCCCGCAGGAAGGCTCGCAGGTCGTCCGATGTCAGCGAGGCGCCCGGCCGCAGGCAGACCACCGCGCCGACCTCCTCGCCGAGCACCTCGTGCGGGACGCCGATGACGGCCGCGTCGGCGACCGCCGGGTTCTCATAGATCGCGGCCTCGACCTCGGCGCAGTAGACGTTCTCGCCACCGCGGATGAGCATGTCCTTGGCCCGGTCGACGATGTAGACGAAGCCCTCCTCGTCGACGCGTGCCAGGTCGCCACTGTGGAACCAGCCGCCGATGAAGGCCCCTTCGGTGGCCTCGGGGCGGTTCCAGTAGCCCTTGATGATGTTCGGGCCCCTGATGACCAGCTCACCGACCTCTCCGACCGGCAGCTCCGAACCCGCGGGGTCGACGACCTTCACGTCGCAGACCGCGACCGGCGGGCCGACGCTGTCCGGGTGGGTCAGGTAGTTGATCCCGCCGTTGTACGTCGTCACCGACGAGGTCTCGGTCAGGCCGTAGCCGTTGCCGGGGATGCGCTCCGGCAGCAGCTCCTTGATCTTTTCGACCAGGGTCGGGGCCGCGGGGGCGCCGCCGTACGAGACCGAGGTCAGGCTCGAGGTGTCGTACTTGCCGAAGTCCGGCGACGTCAGCACCTGCCAGGCCATCGTGGGTACGCCGCCGAACATCGTGACGCCCTCGCGCTCGATGAGTTCGAGGGCGCGGGAGGGGTTCCACTTGTGCATCAGCACGATCGTGCTGCCGGCCAGGGCGCTGGCGACGAGCACCGAGTGGCAGCCCGTCGCGTGGAACAGCGGCACGCTCAGCAGTGACACGCGGGGCCGGGGCGCGACCACCTCGTCCAGCTCGCCGCCCCCGCGTACACCGGCCACGGCCATCGCGTACGCGAGGCTCACCGGGTTCGTGGTGATGTTGCGCTGGGTGCCGAGCGCGCCCTTGGGGCGGCCGGTCGTCCCCGACGTATAGAAGATCGTCGCGTCGTCGTCCGGGTCGATGGCGGCCTCGGGCAGCTCGCCGACCAGGTCACCGACGAAGGAGTCGTAGGTCTCCGCGCCCTCGGGCGGCTCGCCGGAACCCCGTACGACGACCGCCGGCATGCCGAGCTCCGGCAGCAGGCCGGCGAGCCGTTCGGCACGCTCCTCGTCGGCGACGAGGACCTTCGCGCCGCTGTCGCGCAGGCCGTACTCCAGCTCCGGCGCGGTCCACCAGGCGTTGAGCGGGACGACCACCGCGCCGATGGCCGCGGCCCCCCAGAAGGCGACCGACCATTCGGGGAAGTTGCGCATCGCGATCGCCACCCGGTCGCCCTTACGCACGCCGTGACGCGAGGCGAGCCGGTGCGCGAACGTCGCCGCGTGCCGGAAGTGCTCCTCGAAGGTCAGCCGGTCGTCCTCGTAGACCAGGAACGTCTTGTCCCCGTGGAGCCGGCTGATCTCCAGGATCGACCGGAGCGAGGGCGGGGCGTGCTTCCAGACCCGGGTACGCGTGCCGCGGATCTCGACCTCGTCCATCTCGAACAACTGTCCTGGCGCGGTCACCAGGGCGCTGACCTCTTTGAGGCTCTGCATCACCAGGCACCTACAGCGTGGAGATCCCGTCCTTGAGGCCGGGGAGGGAACGCGGCGTGGTCGGTCATGGTGTTCTCCAGGTTTTGTCGGTGGGGGTCGTTAATTTGGTGGCCGTGTCCCGCTTCCGTCTTCAGCCCTCGCCTGCCTAGGAGGCCGTGCTGACCGAGCATTGCGGGCACGCCCGGTTCGTGTGGAATTTGGCGGTTGAGCAGCATGCCCATTGGCGTTCCGGGCTGAGGTCCGCGCCTGGGTTCGCTGAGCAGGGCCGTCAGTTGACCGAAGCCCGCGCGGAGTTCGGGTGGTTGGCCGCCGGGTCGGTTGTGGTGCAGCAACAAGCGCTTAGAGACTTCGCCCAGGCGATGGCGAACTTCTTCGCCGGGACCCATCGGCGGCCGACGTGGCGTGTGCGTGGGCGGGGCGAGGGGTTCCGGATCGTCGCGGTCAAACTCGGTGACGTGCGGCGTCTGTCCCGGCATGTCGGTGAGGTGAGGATCCCGAAGGTGGGGTGGGTGCGGTTCCGCCGGTCCCGTGCCGTCCCCGAAGCCGTCAAATCGTTCCGGGTGACCTGTGACCGGGCGGGCCGTTGGCATGTCGCGTTCGCCGCGATCCCTGAACCGATCCCCGGACCAGGGAATGGTGACGTCGTGGGCGTGGACCGGGGTGTGAGGGTCAGTGCGGCCTTGTCCACGGGGCAACTGCTGTCCGCACCCGGCCTGCGTAAAACAGAGGCGGAACGGCGTTTGCGGCTGCAGCGCAGACGCGCGAAAGCGCGACGCGGGTCCAACCGCAGGGCGAACCTGTCGGCGGCGATCGCCCGGCTGAAGGCCCGCGAATTCGATCGGCGTAAGGACTGGGTGGAGAAGACCAGCACCGATCTGGCGCGCCGGTTCGACGTGATCGGTGTCGAGGACCTGAAGATCGTGGCGATGACCCGCTCGGCCAGGGGTACCCTCGCTGAGCCTGGCAGGAATGTCGCTCAAAAGCGTGGGTTGAACCGCGGCATCCTGGCCAGTGGGTGGGGGCGGCTGGTGGCCCGGCTGGAACACAAAGCACCTGGACGGGTGGTCAAGGTCAGTCCGCGTTACACGTCGCAGACCTGCAACACCTGCAGCCACACCGCCGCGGAGAGTCGCGAGAGCCAAGCCTTCTTCCGGTGCGTTGCCTGCGGGCATGCGGCCAACGCCGACGTCAACGCGGCACGCAACATCGCCGATTCGGCCGCCGGGCGGGCGGTTGCTGCGCGGGGAGGCTCGGGATTGCCTGAGCCTGCGAACCGCGAACCTCAACTCCTCCTCCTTCCGGGATAGGAATGGGTTGAAATCCCCGCCCTTCAGGCAGGGGAGGACGTCAATCCACTCCGAATTTTTCGCGGGCGGCGGCGATCTTGTCCGGCAGGTACTCGGTGGGCCAGGGGCCCGTGGCGGGCTCGTACTGCCGGAGCACCCGGCGTGCGATGGAGGACTGGTGGACCTCGGTGGGGCCGTCCATGATGCCCATCAGCGGCGCGGACTGCCAGAGCCGCGCCAGGGGAGTGTCGCTGGAGACCCCGAGCGCGCCGTGGATGTGCATCGCCCGGTAGACGACGTCGTGGAAGACGCGCGCGGCGGCCACCTTGCAGGCGGCGATCTGGGTCCGTGCCTCCTTGGTGGAGGACTGGTCGATCAGCCAGGCCGTGTGCAGGATCAGCAGCCGGAACTGCTGGATCTCGATGTAGGAGTCGGCGATGGCGGCCTGCACGAGCTGCTTGCCGGCGAGGTTGCCGTCGTGGGTCTCCCGCGACAGCGCACGCTCGCACATCATGTCGAAGGCCTTCTTCACCGCGGCGACCGTACGCATCGCGTGGTGGATCCGGCCGCCGCCGAGGCGCGCCTGGGAGATCGCGAACGCCCCGCCGGCCTCGCCGAGCAGTGACTCCGGGCCGACGGCCGCGTCGTTGTAGCGGATGTGGGCGTGACCGCCGTCGCCGCGGTGGCCCATCGTCGAGATGTTGCGCACGATCTCGACGCCCGGGGTGTCGGTGGGCACCAGGAACATCGACATCCGCTGGTACGGGTGCGCGTCCGGGTCGGTCACCGCCATCACGATGAGGAACGCCGCGTTGGCCGCGTTGGAGGTGAAGTACTTCTCTCCGCTGATCACCCAGCCGTCGCCGTCGCGGACCGCGCGCGTACGGAACAGGCGAGGGTCCGAGCCGGCGTGCGGCTCCGTCATCGAAAAGCCCGAGAAGCACTCGCCGTCCAGCAGTGGCTTGAGGTAGCGGGCCTTCTGCTCCTCGGTGCCGTACATCGCGATGATCTCGGCGTTCCCGGTGTCCGGCGCCTGGCAGCCGAAGATCACCGATGCCCACGGGGACCGCCCGATCAGCTCATTCATCAAAGCGAGCTTGAGCTGACCGTACCCCTGGCCACCCAGGTCAGGGCCCAGGTGGCAGGCCCAGAGGCCCTGTTCGCGCACCTGGGCCTTCAGCGGCTCGACGATCGGGCGTGTCTCGTCGTCCAGCGGCATGTACGCCTTGCCGCCGTACACCAGATCGAGCGGCTCGACCTCGTCACGGATGAACGCGTCCATCCAGTCCAGTTTCGCCTGGAACTCGGGCTCGGTGGAAAAGTCCCACATCACGCCTCCATGAAGGTGTGGGCACGGGCGAAGAGCCCGAGCGTCATCGCGTGCAGCAGGTCGCCGACGTCCTTGGATGCCTTGCCGGCGAACGCGCGGGCGTGCGTGCCCTCCAGCACGATGCCGAGCTTGAAGCAGGCGAGCACGGCGTACCAGGTCAGTGCCGACAGGTCGCGGTTCGAGCCGGCGGCGTAGACCTCCGCCAGCTCGGCGGTGGAGGGCAGGCCACCCGCCGCCCCGATCGTCCCCGACGTTCGCGCGTTCTCCCCATCCGGCCAGGTCGCGACCAGCCAGCCCAGGTCGAGCAGCGGGTCGCCGATCGTGCACATCTCCCAGTCGACGATCGCGGCGACCTCGGGGCCGTCGAAGGAGTACAGCAGGTTGGCCAGGTGGAAGTCGCCGTGCATGATCCCCGGCCGCCAGTCGCGCGGCCGTCCGGCCTCCAGCCAGGAGGCGACGTCCATCAGCCCCGGGATGTCCGGCCCCGGATAGCCGGCCAGCGCGTTGTAGGACTCCAGCTCCGACAGCCACCGGCCGACCTGGCGTTCGAGGAACCCCTCCGGCCGCCCGAGGTCGCCCAGGCCGACGGCCACGTGGTCGACCGCGCCGAGCTCGGCGAGGGCGGCGGCGGCCGACAGGCCCATCCGGTGCCGTACGGCGGGGTCGCCCGCGTGGAGCTCGGGCAGCGTGGTCGTGGGGTTGAAACCGCGCACCGACTCCATGAGGTAGAAGACGGCGCCGCCCATGACGTCCTCGTCGGTACAGGCCGCGATCAGGCGCGGGGCGCGTACGCCGGTGCCGTCGAGCGCGGCCAGCACCCGTGCCTCGCGCCGCAGCGCGTCGTTGCTCTTGGGCCGCAGGTGCGCCGGCGGCCGGCGCAGGACGTACTCGCGGTCTCCGCGGCGGAAGCGGACCAGGATGTTCTGCGTGCCGCCGCCGAGCCGCTCGACCTCCTCGAACGCGCCACCCGGCAGGGCCTGGCCGTCCATCCAGTCCGAGAGAACATCGAAGTCGACCAGGCTCGGGTCGATAGGGTCATGCTGCATTCAGGGGGAACCTCCGCGACAGTGAGCTTATGATTCACCTGCATTAAAGGTCAATGTGGTTGAATTGAAACGTGGGCACGGCCGGGCGCGAGACGCGGGATCGCCTCATCGACACGGCGGAGCGCCTCTTCGCCTCCGAAGGCGTCAACGGCGTCAGTCTGCGGGAGATCGTGCGCGCCTCCGGCGCTAAAAACGTTACCGCTCTGCAGTATCACTTCGGCGACCGCCGCGGCCTGCTGCGCGCCGTCCTCGAGCGGCACCAGCGCGACGTCGAGATCGCCCGGCACGCGCTGCTCGACACGTACGAGGCCGGTAACGAGGGCGAGGTCCCGACCCTGTCCGCCGCCCTCGTACGCCCCCTGGCCGCCAAGCTCGCCGACCCCGCCGGCCGGGCCTACCTCCAGATCCTCGGCGAGCTGGTCAACCGCCCCGAGCCGGTGATCGCCCGGGCGAGCGTGAGCGACCCGGCGGACAGCACGTTCCGCTGGCGGTCGCTGACCGCACCGCTGCTGGAGGAGGACGCGACGCGCCTGCACCGAAGGTTCGTCGCCGTCCGGTTCACGGTGACCGAACTGGCCCGCCGCGCCCAGTCCGGCCCGCACGCCGACGACCGGCTGTTCGTCAGCCACCTCATCGACCTGGTCTCCGCCGTCCTGCTCGCCCCGTTGTCCCCGCAGACGCTGCGCCTGGCCGCCGAACGCGATCGCGTCGGCCCGGGGGGACGACCCGCCGGAACCCCCTGAGGACAGCGCGGCGCAAGCGCGTGCGCCTCAGACGGTCCCTCGAAGCCGCCCGCAGCGCGATCGCGGCTCTATTGATCCGGTCCTCGACACCGGCGTGACGGCAAGCACGCACGTACGGCTCTGTGCGGGCATGAGCGTGCAGCCTTCGTGCATGCTGGGGAGGTGGAGCCCAGTCCTTCTCTCCGTGGTCCCGGCCGGGTGATCCTCCTCAACGGCGCCTCCAGTTCAGGCAAGTCGACGCTGGCCAAAGCGCTGCAGCGCGCGCTCGACGAGCCGTTCCTGCACGTGTCCTCCGACCAGTTCGTGGCCGCCGGCATGCTGCCCGACCGCCGAGACGGCTCGGGGTCGTTCGCCTGGTGGACCCAGACCACACCTTCGGACCGTACGACCTGGAGGTGGACACGACAGCGGGCGTCTCGACCACACTCACCGAAGCCGTCCTGCGGGCTTGGCATGACCGAACCCCGCCACGGGCCCTGTCCCCGGCCCCGGCGGGATAAGGCGACCTTCATCGCGGGGTCGTTTCGCAGCGGCTTCTTGCGGGTGGCGGAGTGCCGGGTCAGTGCGATGTGCGTTGACGGGCGTTGTGGAGGAGCGTGTCGACGTGTTGCCAGGTGCGATCGGTGGCGGTGGGGTCGTGGTCCGGCAGGCTGGGGTCGGTGTAGAAGTGGCCGGCGCCGGGGTAGGTGTGCAGGGTGGCGTCGGCTCCGGCGTGTGCCGCGCTGGTCTGGAACGCGGCCAGCTGGCCGGGTGGGGCGAACGGGTCGTCGATGGCGGCGTGGGTCTGTACCGGTGTGCCGGAGGGGATGTTCTCGGGCACGGTGGTGGTCGCGTGGAGGCAGAACACGCCGGCGGCCCTCGGCCGGCCGGGCCATAAGCTGCCGATCACGCCCACTCCCATCGAGAACCCGCCGAGAACCGCGTCGGCGGGCAGGTCGCGGACGGCGGCGCGGGCGCGTGTGACGATCGTGTCCCAGCCGATGCGTTCCATGAGCGCGAAGCCGTCCTCCAGTACTGGTGTCGCACCCTGTTCGCCCGCGACGGCGCCGGCGAACAGGTCGGGGGTGACGACCCGGTGGCCGGACTCGCGCAGGCGCCTGGCCGCGCTCAGCTCCACGAGCCGCAGGCCGAACATCGAATGGAACAAGATCACGGTGGCGGGTTCTCGCTCGCAGGAGTTCACTGGATCCTTCTACACCGTCGGTGCTGGCTACGATCTCCATGGTGCTCGCTGATCGCCGCGATGAGGAGACATGCCATGGCCGGGCCGCTGGATTCCGCGCATGCCGTTACCAAGCTTCCCGTGCAGGATCTGGATCGGGCGCGGCGGTTCTACCGGGATCGTCTCGGCCTCGAGGCCGTCGAGGAACGCGAGGGCGGACTGCGCTACGTGTGCGGGACGACGGAGTTCCACCTCTTTCTCTCCTCTGGAGCCGCTTCGGGCACCTCGACGCAGATCGGATTCGAGGTGGACGACCTCGACCGGGTCGTGGCCGAGCTACGCGCACGCGGACTTCTCCTTGAAAAGGTCGATGTCCCCCACTTCACGGCCGAGGGCGACGTCGTGACCGTCCCCGGCAACTACCCGAGCAAAGGAAACGGTGAGCGCGGCGCGTTCTTCCGCGACAGCGAGGGCAACCTCCTGGCCCTGGGACAGGCGATCCACTGACCGTACGAGCACGCCGATTTAGCGAGTGCGACGAATCCGCGTATCGGCAGATGAGCGCCGTCGTCGAGATCAGGAGTGATGGCCCGCTCCGCGGCAGGTGCCAGCGCAGTTGGCGGGTGTGTTGGGCGTCGAGTAGGTGCGCGGTTCCGTCTATCAGGGGGCTGATTCGTTACAGCGCCTCGGGCGAGGGCTTGCGGTAGGTGGTCGCAGCTCCGCCCTGAAGCCAGGCGGTCAGGTCGGCGTGCGCCCGGTGGCCGAGTTCCACGTCATGGGCGGCCAGGAGGTGGAGGTCGACGTGAACACGGGTCCAGGTGTCGCTTGTGCGCAGCCGCTCGTAGGCTCCCAGCCGTACGTGAGCGGGCGAATCGGCGGCCAGCAACTCCCATAGTTGAGCGACCGGCACAGCGGAAGGCTCCGTACGCAGCGCCGCGTTGACCGCACGGACGACCACCGGGGCGGGGTCGGCGAGCATCCCCACGATCTGGGTGAGAGATCCACCCAGGCGACGCACGGCGCGTACCGCTTCCGCCCGCACTCTTGGACTCTCGTGCCGCAGGAAAGGCAGCAGTACATCCAGGTCGCCGTGGGCGCCGCATTCGCCCAACCCAGCGACCAACGCACGGACC
The DNA here is from genome assembly GCF_006716425.1 of Actinoallomurus bryophytorum. Lineage (NCBI taxonomy): Bacteria > Bacillati > Actinomycetota > Actinomycetes > Streptosporangiales > Thermomonosporaceae > Actinoallomurus > Actinoallomurus bryophytorum. Next base: position 789,091 of record NZ_VFOZ01000002.1, on the reverse strand, counting down.
CGGCCCGCCGCCGCGTCAGTGGCCAGGGCCCTGCGGTAGAGCGCGGCAGGCGTGCGTCCCCACAGGCCGCGCAGCCCAGGGACTGTCGGACTCCAGCGTCATGATGAACTCATGGTCGTTTTCGATGGCGAGCTGTGGATATGGGACGCCCGGCGCGCCGACACTTGGACCTTCGTGAGCCTGCCTACCGAGGCTTCCGAGGAGATCCGGGACCTGGCCGGCGGAGCCCGCCGCGGCTTCGGTTCGCTGCGGGTGCGGGTCACGGTCGGCGTGAGCACCTGGAAGACCTCGATCTTCCCGGACAGCTCGCGTGGCAGCTACGTACTGCCCATCAAACGCGCTGTCCGCACAGCCGAAGCTCTCGACGCAGGTGACATCGCGACCGTAACCGTCGAGCTCATCGACTTTTAATCACCGGGTGACAACCCAGGGCCGGCGCCCGATCAGCGGCATGAGCGGATATCGACCGCTCTCAGTTGAGGAGTGGCGCCCATCGCGAGATGGTCAAGTGGCCACCGTCGCGTCTGATCTCGGCTGCGCCGGCGCCGGCGAAATGGGCCGGTAGGACGAGCTCCCTCGTGTCGGCGGCACGTTCGAGCACGCTGCGGCGGGTGGACGCCGCTTGCGCGGGATTCTCGCAGAAGCGGCTGCTGTAGCGCGGGCCGAGGATTTGTACCGGGCTGTGCAGCAGGTCGCCGACGAACACGGCCCGGTCGGAGCCTGACGACAGGCGCACGATCGAGGAGCCGGGAGTGTGACCCGGGGCGGGCTCCAGGGTCAGGTTGCCGTCGATGCGGTAGCCGTTCTCCCACAGCACGGCACGGTCCAGCACCGGCGCGATGCTGTCGGCGTAGACGATGCGGCTGCCGTCCTGACGGCGTTGCTCGTGTTCGTCGCGGGCGGCGGGGCGGAGGTGGGCGTTGCGGGGGTCGAAGTACACCTGGTCAGCGTGCGGGATCAGGTAGGTGGCGTTCGGGAACGTCGGCACCCACTCGTCGTCGCTTAGCCGGGTGTTCCAGCCGACGTGGTCGTAGTGGATGTGGGTGTTGACGACGACGTCCGCGGGAGCGGCGGGCCGAGGCGTTGATACCGACCGTCCGGTTGAAGTGTCCGTCCGCGAAAGTGTCACAACAATTCGCCTGCATCCTGCCGAACGGGATCGCCGGACTCCGGGCGGGCTGGATCGCCGGTCGAGGCAGCGCCGCGCAGCGCCGCCTCGACCCGGCGGTTGCTGGTCATGGTCGTCGTGACGGCGGTCATGGTGAGCAGGAGGCCGGAGGCGGCGTAAAGCGGGGTGCGCACGTCGAACGTGGAGGCCAGCCAGCCGCCGAGGAAGGCGCCGAACGGGGCGGCGCACATGGCGAGCATGCGGGAGGTGGAGGTGACCCGGCCCATCAGGTGTGCGGGGACGATCGCCTGCCGGAGGGAGGGGGCGAGCACCATTGTGGCGCCCATGCCCGCTCCGCAGACGGCGAGCGCGACGCCGGCGACGTACGGATTCGGGGCGGCGGCCAGTCCGAGGATGGCAAGCCCTTCGACCGCGGCCGTGCAGGCCAGCGCGGTCCCGGTGCCGAGTCGCCGGCCGAGGAAGGAAGCGATGCCCGCGCCGAGCAGACCGCCGGTGGCCTCCGCCGTGAGGAGCAGGCCGAAGCCGAAGGTGGCGAGGCCGAGACGGTCGTGCGCGAAGAGCGCGAGTACGGTCTCCACGGCGACGAAGGCGATGTTCCCGACCGCCGGCCGCAGCGCGAGTCCGAGTAGCAGCCGGTCCCGGAAGACGTACGAGGCACCGGCCCGCGCCTGCGACAGCAGCGACTCACGGGCCTGCGATACGGGCCGTGACGTGGCGGGCAGCGACCGTACGAGCAGCGCGGAGAGTGCGAACGACACCGCGTCGGCGAGCAGCGGAACCGCCCGCCCGATCGCGAGCAGGGCACTGCCCGCAGGCGGCCCCGCGAAGCCGGACGCGGCGGTCTGGGTGCCGCGCAGACGGGCGTTGGCGCGCTCCAGCAGCGCGGAGTCGCGGCCGAGCAGATCCGGCAGATAGGCCGTGGCGGACGTGTCGAAGAAGAGTCCGCCGAGGCCGAGCAGGAAGGCGACGGCCGCGAGCAGCGGAATGCTCAGCACGCCGAGCGCGGCCGCCGCCGCCGTTATCGCCAGCAGCACCGTACGCGCCGCGTCCGTGACCCACATCGTGCGCCGACGGTCCCAGCGGTCCACCAGCGCACCGCCGAGCACCCCGAACAGCAGCCACGGCAGCGTCCCGGCGGCCGTGACAACGGCAAGCCCCATCGGATTCCGTGTCAACGTCAACGCGAGCAGCGGCAGCGCGGCACGCGTCACCCCGTCACCGAGCGAGGAGATCGTCTGCGCGGTCCACAGCCGTCCGAACCCGGTCGGGAACTTCCTAGCGTCCGAGGTCATTTCGCGTCCCCTTCGGCCCGCTCAGGCTGCGCCGGCCGGAACAGCGCGAAGACGAGTGACACGTCCGGCAGCGAGGCATCGGACAGCTCCCGGTATTCGTCCGCCAGGGCCTGCAACCGCGCACCCAGCTCCGCGAACTGCTCCTCGGTGAGCCGCAGATGCGCCATCCGTACGTGCCGCTCGCCGTCCGCCGGCGCGGCCTCCAGATCTGCCACCGCATGCCGCATCAGCACATCGGGGCCGCCCTCGCCCGGATCCGGCAGCTCAATGGACCGCGCGGCCATCGCGTAGTACCGCTCGGTGACCCCACGGACCTTCCGCGTTCGTACCACCTTCACCAGGCCGGCCCGTTCGAGCAGCCGTACGTGGTAGCTCGAACTTCCCTTCGCGAGGCCCACTCGCGTGGCGATCTGCGTGATCGTCGCGGGCTCGAAGCGCAGCACGGCCATGATCCGGTGGCGCGTGAGGTTGGAGACGGCGCGTAGCTGCTCGTCAGTAGTGACGTGGAACGTCTCGGGAAGATCATCGGCAGGCATGTGCTCAATGGTCAACGATCATTGACCATTGCGCAAGGGTTTTTCCGTGCGATCTTCCGCAGGAAATCCCGGACGCGACTACAAGGCCGCCACCGGACTGCGGTAGTGGGCACTGGCAGGATGGGGCGGTGGCCGGAGAATCGTCCTACGTGGAGCGCGCGCCGATGCCCGTGCTGGCCCCGCTCGCCTCATCTGTCTGGGTCCAGCAGGTCGGCGACCGGGCCGTGGCGCAGCGGCACGTGCCTCACGGCGGCGCCGAAGTGCGGTGTGTCCTCGGTGAAACGCCCCGGCTGCTCGGGCCCCTGACCACGTCGATGTATCACGACATACCGGCAGGAGGCACGGTTGTCGGGATACGGCTGCGTCCAGGGGTGCTCGGTGGCCTGGTCGGTATGCCGGCCGATGAGCTCGTCGATCAGAACGTCTCGGGAACCGACATCTGGCGCGACCTGGCTCGCCTGACGGAGGTTCTCGGGGAAGCCACGCCACAGGCCGCGCTCGCGGCTCTCCAGTCGTTCCTCGTACGGTCCGCCGGTGAACCGGACCCGGTGGTGAACGAGGCCGTCGTGCATCTCATGCCGGCGGCCGGCCGTGGAACCGGCACCTTGCCGGCGCTGCTGTCGATCTCCGAACGCCAGCTGCGACGCCGCTGCCGGGCCGCGGTCGGCGTCGGCCCCAAGGAGTTGCACCGCATCCTGCGTTTCCAGGGCTTCGTCGCCCGCGTCCAGGCCTCGGTGGACGAGCGGTCTGACGTCGATCTCGCACGGTGGGCGATCGAGACCGGGTACCACGACCAGGCACATCTCAGCCGTGAGTGCCGCCGGCTCGCGGGCGCGACGCCTGGCGAGCTGCTGGCGCAGTACGGCTCCGCGTGCGCCTGCGGGCACGACCACGCCGCGTCCTACCTCCCGATGATCCAAGATGGCCGTTTCGTACAAGAGGGACGGCCGGTCCCGGCATAGCGTCGCGGTCATGCATCCGATCACACAGCGTCCCCATACCGGTCCCGACATCGGCCCTGAGCCGACGCGAGTCGGGCACGGCGGTCCTCACCGTACGGTGGGAGGCTCGGCGTGATACTCGTCATCGGCGGTCTGGGGTCGATCGGGTCGCACACCGCGCGGGCGCTGCTCGATCTGGGCGAATCCGTCGTGGTCACCGCGCATCGGTCGAGCGAACTGCCGGAGTACCTCGCCGGGGAGCCTGGCGGCCGGATCGTGGTCGAGCCGCTGGACACCACGGACCGGGATGCCGTCCTCGACATCGGCGAGCGGCATGAGATCACCGGCATTGTGCACCTCGCGGCCGCGCGCCACGATCTGCCCGATCCGATCGAGTACCTGCGCGCCGACACCTCCGGTCTGCTGAACATCCTCGAGGCGGCGCGCGCGTGGGGTGTACGGCGGTGCGCGGTCGCGAGCACGATCGCCGTGTACGCGGGGGTGGACGAGGTCCCGTGGCGAGAGGACGCCGCGCTGCCGGTGGTGGCACCGCATCAGATCGCGGTGTTCAAGAGGACCGCGGAACTGTTCGCGGCGCTGGCCGGCGACAGTGCCGGGTTCGAGACGGTGAGTCTGCGGCTCGGCACCATCTGGGGACCCCTGGGGTTGCCCGACAATCCGTTCTTCGCGCTTCCCCGCCTGCTCAGCGCGGCGGTCTGGGGCGAGGACGCCGACCTCACTCCACCTCGGCCGCCCGCGTACGCCGAGGACGCCACGGACCTTTGCTACGTGAAGGACTGTGGTCGGGCGATCGCGCTGCTGATGCTCGCGGAGCACCTGAATCACCGCGTCTACAACGTCTCGTCCGGGCGGTTGGTCCCGTACGGCGAGGTGGTCGCCGCGATCAACGCGACGGTGCCGGGAGCCGGCATCGTCCTCCCGGCAGGCCGCAATCCCGATCGGCCTGCCGACAACCACCTCGACATCGGCCGGCTGCGAGAGGACACCGGTTTCCGGCCGGAGTACGACGTCGAGCGCGCCGTGCCGGACTACGCCGACTGGCTGCGGGGACACGATCGCTAGCCCGTCCAGAAACCACTCGGGAGGACTCAACATGACCCCACTCGACGCCGAGGCCCGTGCTCTCTTCGCCGGACCGAACATCGCCCACATCGCCACGCTCCTGCCCGACGGCGGGCCGCACTCGGTTCCCGTGATGGTCGACATCGAGGGCGCCCACCTGGCGTTCTTCACGTCGCCCCGTTCGCGCAAGGGCCGTAACCTGGCGGCGGACGATCGCGTCGCGATCTCGGTGACCGACCGGGAGAACCTCGTCCGCAGCGCGCTCGTACGCGGCCGTGTCGTGCGACGTGTCGGCGGCGACGCGGGCTGGGAGATCGTCGATCGCATCTTCGCCAAGTACACCGGCGGCCCGTACCCGCGGGGCGAGGAGCGCGAAGCGTTCCTCGTCGAACCGACCCATGTGATCGTCCCGACGTTCGGCTGAGGAGCAGAGATGGCCAGGGTTGTCATGCAGGCGGTCGTGTCGGTGGACGGCTTTATCGCCCGTCCCGATGACTCGGTCGGGCCGCTGTTCGACTGGTACTTCAACGGCGACACCGAGGTGACCGCCGGCACGAGTGGCTGGACCTTCCGTGTCTCGCGGACGTCCGCGGACTACGTTCAGCCCTTCTGGGACGCCGTCAAGGTCACGGTGATCGGCCGGCATCTGTTCGACACCACGAACGGCTGGGACGGCAAGCCGGCCGCCGGGGACGAACTCGTCGTCGTCACCCACCGGCCGCTGCCGGAGGGGTGGCTCGCCGACCACCCGGACGCGCCGTTTCACACCGCCGATTCCGTCGAGGCGGGCATCGCGCTCGCCAAGGACCTCGCGGGCGACGGTCTCGTCTGCGTGACCGCCGGCGACCTCGGCGGTCAGGCGTTCTCGGCGGGGTTGGTCGACGAGATCGCGATGGACGTCGCCCCGGTGGTCCTGGGCGAAGGGGTGCGTTTCTTCGGCGGTCACGCCGACACGGTGCTCCTCGACGATCCCGACCAGGTGGTCCAGGGCGACCGTGTGCTGCACCTGCACTACGCGGTGAAGCGCTGATCGACTGACCGCCGATCGGCTGTGTCGCGCCGACCACACCTCGACCTCGGCCCTCCAGCGCCGCGCGGGCTGCGGCCCCGGGCCAGGGGGCGGATTCATGACGAGTCATTGTCAGCGAACGGGCGTTGCACTACGGTCGTAGCACAACAGGTGTTCAGCCAGAGGGAGTGTCATGGAGACCATGGTGAGCAAGCTGGACCCGGTGTTCGCGGAGATGAGTGCCGCGACCAACCGCAACGTCTGGGCCGAGATCCCGGAGCTGACGGCGCGGGAGAAGGTCCTGCTGTGCGTCGTCGCCGACGTCTGTCAGCAGACGCTCGGACTGCCGTTCGAGCTTCATGTGACGATGGGGCGCGAACACGGCGTGGACGCCGACGACCTGCGGGAGATGCTCCGCTTCATCTCCTACGACAGCGGCTATCCGGCGGCGCTCGCGGCGCTGGAGCGGCTGACCGAGATCGAGCACGAGCGCGGCCTGCCGGGGCCGACCGGGCGGCGCCACGAGGTGAACGCCGACGGCACGGGGAGCCCCATCCCCGCGCCGGTGCGCGGAGCGGTGCACGGCCTCGACGGCCATTTCGGCGGCTACATGGACCTGCAGTCCCGGATGCGGGCCGGCATGGAACTCCTCAGCGTGCGCGAGCGGGCGTTCGCGACGATCACCGTCGACGTGCTCTACCAGACGCTGGACGAGAGCCTCCGGGTGCACGTGACGCGCGCGCTCGGCGCCGGCGCCGGCCCCGCGGACGTACGGGCGGTCGTGCGGTTCAGTGCCCAGTTCGGCATGACGAAGGCGTGGCGCGGTCTCCGGGCGCTGGATGAGCTGCTGACCGGCGCCTACACGGGCTCGGTCCACGCCTGACCCGGCGGCGGTCGTGGCCGCCTCTCAACACGCTCGTCACAGGAGTGGAGGTCGTGGCTACGCTCCGTGTACGGTTTCGCCACGTGGAGAACCTGCGGATAGGGGTGGTCGAGGTCGAGCACGACGAGCAGACCACCCATGATCATTTGAGCTGTTCGGTCTGCTCCTGGCAACTGGGAGTGTCGCCGCGGGAGTACGCCGTGCGCATCGCCCATCGTCACGACGACTCCCACCAACCGGATCCGGCGCGCCGCCGGATGGTGGACGACCAGGACTAGGCGGCGGCGCGTACGGCCAGCTCGACGAGGTCGTCGGCGGTCAGGCCCGGCCAGCCGTGTACGGCCGCCCGCCACGCGGCGGGTACGGCCGAGGCGCCGTGCCAGGCGCCGAGCAGCGCGCCGGCGATGGCGGCGACCGTGTCGGTGTCATCGCCCGCGCGCACCGCCGCGGTCAGTCCGTCCGGCAGCGTCGAGGTGCGGCCGATCGCCGACCAGGCGGCCTGCAGCGCCGGCACGACGAAGCCGTTCGGGCTGAAGTGGTGCGGGGGAGCGGCCTCGGCCTCGTCCAGCCACGCCGCCCACCGGTCGCGCCGGTCGGGCGGCACGTACGCGAGCCCTTCACGTACCCCGTCGAACGTCGCGTCCAGCACCGCACGGCGTACGCCGGAGCACCACAGCACGCAGGCGTCGCCGGCCAGGTCGTCGAAGTGGGTCAGCTCGCTGACGAGCCGCGCCGCCTCGGCCATCGCGGCGGGATCGTCCAGATACGGGAGCGCGACGATCCCGGTGCGCATCAGCGAGCCGTTGCCCGCGCTGCGGCCCGTTCTGGCGTGCAGCGCGGCGGCGGCCCGGCGCATCGCCGACGACGTCCCGCCGGTCCTTTCGACCGCGGCGAACACCTGGCGGGTCTGGGCCCCGATGTCGCTCGCGCCCTCGCGGTACCAGCGCATGAACCGCACCGCGACGCCGTCCAGCGCGAACTCCGAACGCAGGCCGTGGCCGCGCGCCGCCACCTCGGCCACGCACGCCTGCATCTGGGTGTCGTCGCTGTACTCGCCCGGCTCGTACGGGCCGAGCCCGCCGCCGATCATCTCCGGCGTCGTGGTCTCGGGCAGCCGGGCGGCGAACTCGTACGGCACGCCGAGCGCGTCCCCACAGGCCGCGCCGAGCAGCACACCGGCCGCCCGGTCGCGCTGTTCAGTGGTAAGGATCACCACTGTGCGACGACCGGGCGGCCGGGGAGGTTCCGTCAGGACGAGGAGGTGAGCCGGGCGACCTCGCGCTCGTGCTCCTCGGCGTCGGCCTTGGCCGCCTTCGGGCTCCAGCGGCCGATCAGCGGCAGCATGAGCCCGAGGAACAGGACCTCGGCGACGATGCAGATCCACCACCAGGTCTGCCACTGGTGCGGCCCGTCGGCCGCCGCGGTCTTGATCTTGGCGACCTCCGCCAGGAGGGCGGGCGGCGGGTTGGCGCCTGCCGCCTTGACCTGGGCGAGCACCGCCGGGGCCTCGACCAGTTTGTTCATCGCGGTGACGACGTGCGGCAGGATGAAGAACGCCACGCAGACGACGATGCGCAGGATCCAGCCCCAGATCGCCAGGCCGGTGGCGGTCAGTGCCGGGTTGCGCCTCTCGATGGTCTCGGTGAACGCGGCCATCCAGGGGGCGTACGCGGTGGCCAGGCCGAGCGAGAGCAGCGCGATGATCACGATCAGGGTGGTCGAGCTCGTGTCCGCGTGCGTGGTCCGCGTCATGAAGATGAACGTCATCACGACCGCCAGCACGGTGCCGACGACCATGAAGGGCTTGCGTACCCGGAGGCGGTCCGACAGGACGCCCACGACCACCAGGCTGATCGCGTTGATCCCCCAGTACCAGCTGTTGATGCCGTTCGCCTTCGAGGTCGTGAACCCGAAGTTGGAGGTCAGGTAGACGGTGAAGAACCCGACCGCGGTGTAGTAGATCAACAGAAGGATGCTGACCCCGAGCGCGGGCGCCAGGATGTCCAGGTGCAGCATCTGCCGCCACGGGTTCGCGAGGTTGACCTGCTGCTCGGCGGTGTCGGCGCGCGACTCGACGAGCTCGCGGTCGGCGGCGCTGACCATCACCTGGTCGCGGAGTCCCGGCTTGAGCTCCCGCAGCCCGAACAGCGCGATCGCGAACGCGACGAGCCCGACCACGCCGACGATGTAGAACTGGCTGGACCAGGAGTTGTCGAAGTGCGGCAGCGTCCGGTTGGCCACGAAGCTGACGATCAGGCTGCCGACGACCGGCCCGAGCGTCCAGAAGCCCATCGCGGACGCGCGGCCGATCTGGGGTGAGAAGTCGCGTACGAGGGCCGGGGTCGCGACCAGGCACATGCCCTCGACGACGCCGCCCAGCACGGCGAACAGGCCGAAGACGAACTTGTTCGGCGCGAGCGGGGTGATCAGCGCGAGCACCCCGGTGATGAGCAGGCCGTACGTCACCAGGTTGGCGCGGCCCCAGCGGTCGGCGAGCCCGGCGGCCAGAGAGCCGAACGCGCCGACGAGGTTCGCGAAGACGAGGATGTTGACGTAGTAGGCGAACGACATCTTGAAGTGCTCGAGCACCAGCGGGGCGACGCCGCCGCCGACGTAGAGCTCGTAATACAAGATGATCGTGACGAATACCGCCACGGCGAGATACCAGTAGCGAGATCCCGTGCTGGGGTAGCGGTCGAGACCCCGGTGCCAGAGCCTGTCCAGTGCGAAACCTTGTGTGGGGGCGGCCGTCGGGTTCGAAGGAGCCATCGGTCCTCTTTTTTCTCGAGGCGGACTGCCAGAGCGCCGGTAGACGCCCCGCCCCCGAGGCTGATGTGCCGGATGACCTGTGCGATCATAGGTAAATAAGCGTTCATTCACACGTTGGAAATATTAGTACGCTCGACTTAAGTGACGTGTCAAGAGAGGGGCGCGCCGGTGACCGAGGCGGGTCTGCCCATCGAGGGTTCCCCACTTCAGCAGCGACTGGCCGCCGCCGCGGTGGAGCTGTTCTACCGGCAGGGCGCGCTCTCGACGTCGGTCCGGCAGATCACCGAGGCGTGCGGCCTCACTCCCGGCGCGCTGTACAACCACTTCGAGTCCAAGGAGCAGTTGCTCTACGTCGTGATCCGCGACATCCACCTGCGGCTCGAGAGCGTGCTGAGCGCCGCACGGGCGGCCGTCGCGGGTGATCCGGTCGCGGAGCTCAGCGCGGTGGTGAAGGTCTACGTCGCACGGCACTCCGACCATCAGGAGACCGCGCGCGTGGCCAACCGGGAGTTCCCCCTGCTGACCGGGGAGCGCTACGACGAGATCGTCGCCATCCGGCGGCGCCTGCGCGACGGCGTGGTCGACGTCCTGCTAGAGGGCCAGAAAAAACAGGTGTTCCACCTGATCGGCGGCGAGGGCCGGGCGGCGGCCGTGCTCACAGCCCTCCCCATTTTGGACATGTGCGTCCATATCAGCGAGTGGTTTCATGAGCATCGACCCCTCAGCCATGCCGACCTCGAGGCCCGTTACATCGGCCTCGCGCTGCGGATGGCCGGGGCACGGACCGAATGACACGACCTGGAGGTCGCCATGGCCGAACTGCTCCGTCCGTACGTCCAGGCACGCCCGGACGAGCCCGCCGTGACCGACGAGCGCGGCAGCCTGACCTGGAGTGAGTTCAACGCCCGCGTCGACCGGCTCGCGGGTGCGCTGCGCGGCGCCGGCCTGGTCGAGTCGGACACCATCGCGATCCACTCGGCGAACCGCCGGGAGTACTTCGAGCTGATGACCGCGGCGACGCACATCGGGTTGCGTTACGTCCTGGTCAACTGGCACTGGACGGCCGACGAGCTGAGGTACGTCCTGGACGACTCCGGCGCGAAGGCGATCTTCTCGGAGGACCGGTTCGCCGCCGAGGCGGCCGAGGCGGCCGTCGACACGCCGATCCGCGTCGGCATCGGCGAGGTGCCGGGCTTCACGCCGTACGAGGACTTCCTGGCCGGCGGACCGGACGGAGAGCCCGCGGACCAGGTCCTGGGCTCGTCGATGATCTACACGTCGGGCACGACGGGGCGGCCCAAGGGCGTACGCCGAAAGTCCATGGCGACCGGCCTGCCGATCGAGACCCTGAAGAACATCACCGCGGGTTTCGCGCAGATCCTGAGCATCCCCGAGGGCGGGCGGTCGCTGCTGGTCGGGCCGGTCTACCACTCCGCGCAGTGGCTCTGGTCGTACGGCCTGCTGTGCGCGGGGCGCTCGGTCGTCATGCGGTCCAGGTTCGACGCCGAGGAGACGCTCCGGCTGATCGAGGAATACCGGATCACGAACATCCACCTGGTGCCGACCCAGTTCGTACGCCTCCTGCGGCTCGACGAGGCGACCCGGCAGGCCCACGACCTGTCGAGCCTGGTCGCCGTCTGGCACGGCGCGGCCCCGTGCCCGCCCGAGATCAAGCGGCAGATGATCGACTGGTTCGGGCCGGTCGTCAACGAGTACTACGGTTCGACCGAGGCGTCGGTGAACACCGTGGTCTCCTCCGAGGAGTGGCTGAAGAAGCCCGGCACGGTCGGCCGCCCCCTGCCGATCTCCGAGGTGCACGTCCTGCGCGAGGACGGTTCGGAGGCCGATCCGGACGAGCGTGGGCAGCTGTGGTTCCGCTACACCAACGGCGACGACATCGAGTACTGGCGCGACCCGAAGAAGACCGCCGGCATGCACCGCGAGGACGGCCTGTTCACCACCGGGGACATCGGCTACCTCGACGCCGACGGTTACCTGTTCCTCGCCGACCGGGCCATCGACATGATCATCAGCGCCGGCGTCAACATCTATCCCGCCGAGATCGAGGGTGTGCTCATCACCCACCCGGCCGTACGCGACGTCGCGGTCTTCGGCGTGCCGGACGCGGAGTACGGCGAGCAGGTCAAGGCCGCGGTCGAGCTCGAGGAGGGCAACGAGCCCACGGACGCCCTGACCGAGGACCTGATCGCCTTCTCCCGCCAGAAGCTGGCCGGCTACAAGGCACCACGGTCGATCGACTTCGTGACCACACTGCCGCGCACGCCTACGGGCAAGCTCTACAAGCGTCTGCTCCGTGAGCCGTACTGGGCCGACCGGGACACGACGATCTGACCGGCGCGGGCCGGCGTCACGCGGTGAAAGCCGCGCGCAGGCGCTCACCGAGCCAGGAGCGGGCCACGTTGGCGTCGTCGATGATGCCGCCGAGCAGGATGAACGGGTGGACCTGCCCGTCGAAGCGGCGCGTCGTGACCTCGACGCCGGCCTGCTCCAGGCGGCTCGCGTAGGCCTCGCCCTCGTCGCGAAGGGGGTCGCATTCGGCGGTCAGCACGGTGGCCGGCGGCAACCCGGACAGGTCCGCCGCACGGAGCGGCGAGATCCTGACGTCGGCCGGGTCGGTGTCGCCGGAGTAACACCGGACGAAGTGCGCCATGTCCCGGGTGGTGATGAAGTGCCCTTCGCCGAACTCCCGGTAACTGGCGGTCTCACCCACCGCGGTGGCGTCGGTCACCGGGAAGACCAGAACCTGGTGGACGATGCCGCTGCCCACGCCGCGCAGCTGCTGGCAGGCGACGGCCGCCAGGTTGCCTCCCGCGCTGTCTCCGGCGACCGCGACACGAGTCCTGTCGACATCCAGACCCGCGCCGTCCTCGAGCAGCCGGCGGATCACTCCGAGGCAGTCGTCGTAGGCGGCGGGGAACGGGTCCTCGGGTGCCCGCCGGTAGTCGACCGCCACCACGACGGCACCGGAGAAGGCGGCGAGGTCGCGTGCGACACGGTCGTGCGTGTCCAGGTCTCCGATGATCCAGCCCCCACCGTGGAAGAAGGCGGTGACCGGCAGACCGCCGGCGAGGCTCGGCCGGTAGATCCGGACCGGCACCAGCCCGTTCTCCGTCTTGACCTTTTGGTCCTCGACCGCTGCCAGCTCCGTGACCTCGCCGGTCAGGGGGATGGTGTCAAGGGCGGATTGCCGGGAGGCCTCCACCGGGACGGCCTCCACCGGCGGGGCGCCGGCGACCATTTCGACGAACCGGGCCGCCTGGGGGTGCAATGGCATGCTGGGTACTTCCAATCCGATCGCCTGACTGCGTGACCTCGCCGCCGTACGGCGTGTTTCCATCGGTGGACGGCCTGACCATGCAACCACGGCGAAGCGCGGTGCCGGCGCCGGGCCGGAATAGACGGCCCGATCGGTCAGGACCGAAGAAGCGCGTCGCACCTGACTGCCGTAGCGTGATCGGATGGAGCAAGGAGATGTCGCGATGGTGCGCCCACCCGCCCGTACGGCCGAACAGCGCAGGCGGGACACGCTGCACCGGTTCGAACACGACGAGGACGCGTGGGTGGCGACGGGCGACGGCGCGACCCCCTATCTGGTGCCGTTGTCCTTCCTCTGGGACGGCGACACCTTCCTGTTCGGCACGGTGTCCTCCTCGCCGACGGTGCGGAACCTCCGGCCCAACGGCCGGGTGCGTCTCGCGATCGGCCCGAGCCGGGACCTGGTCATGGTCGAGGGGAGTGCGGAGGTGTCCGAGACGGACGAGATGCCCGCCGAGATCGGTGACGCCTTCGCCTCCCGGGTCGGGTTCGACCCGCGCGCCCTGGACGGCTACGCCTACTTCCGCGTGCGCCCGCACCGGGTGCAGGCCTGGCGGGAGTCCAACGAGATCAAGGGGCGTGACCTCATGCGCGACGGAGACTGGATCGTTCCCGGCTGAGCCGCCGTACGGCTTTTGCCCGTGAGCCAAACCGAGTAGCGTTCGGTTTCGTGCATCTGGGACAGATCGCGGCACTGACGCCGGACAAACCAGCAGTGATCATGGCCGGCTCCGGCGAGGTCATCACCTTCCGGGAGCTGGATGAGGAGTCGAACCGGCTCGCCCAGTTGCTGCGTGCCGAGGGGCTGCGCCCCGGCGACCACGTGGCGTTCATGCTGGAGAACCACCGGTCGTTCCTGGCGATCGCCTGGGCGGCGCAGCGGTCGGGGCTCTACTACACCGCGATCAGCTCACGTCTGCAGCCGGACGAGCTCGCGTACATCATCGGCAACTGTGGCGCGCGCGTCTTCATCTCCTCGACCCGGCTCGAGGAGGTCGCGGTGGCGGTCGCCGACCGGACACCCGGCGTCAAGCTGCGGCTGATGCTCGATGGCACCGCCCCCGGCTTCGAGTCCTACGAGGCGCGCATCGCCGCGTACCCGCCCACGCCCATCGAGGACGAGTGCGAGGGCGTGGACATGCTCTACTCCTCGGGCACGACCGGGCGGCCCAAGGGCGTAAAACCCGCTCTGTCCCAGGCGCCCATGGGCACGCCGGGCGTGCTCTACCAGCTTGTGTCGTTCCTGTTCCAGCCGGACGAAGCGTCGGTGTACCTGTCCCCGGCGCCGCTGTACCACGCCGCGCCGCTGCGGTACTGCCTGACCTTCCACCGGTTCGGCTCGACGGTCGTCGTCATGGAGCGGTTCGATCCGGAGGAGGCGTTGCGGGCGATCGAGCGTTACCGCGTGACGCACAGCCAGTGGGTGCCGACCATGTTCATCCGGATGCTCAAGCTGCCGGACGAGACGCGGGCCGCGCACGACCTGTCGAGCCTGCGGTACGCCGTGCACGCCGCCGCACCCTGCCCGGTCGAGGTCAAGGAACGCATGATCAGCTGGTGGGGGCCGGTGCTGCACGAGTACTACGCGGGCACCGAGGGCAACTGCTTCGTCTACGCCGACTCGCCGGCCTGGCTGGCGCATCCGGGCACTGTCGGCCGCCCGCTGGTCGGTGAGATCCACGTCTGCGACGAGGAGGGCAACGAACTGCCGCCGGGCCGTACGGGCACCCTGTACTTCGCCGGCGGGCCGGAGTTCATCTACCACGACGACCCGGACAAGACGGCCTCCTCACGTGACCCGCTCGGCCGCGGCTGGACCACCCTCGGCGACGTGGGGTACGTGGACGAGGAGGGCTTCCTCTACCTCACCGACCGCCTGTCGTACATGATCATCAGCGGCGGCGTGAACATCTACCCGCAGGAGGCCGAGAACCTCCTGGCCGTCCACCCGAAGGTCGCCGACGTGGCCGTGATCGGCGTCCCGGACGCCGAGATGGGGGAGGCGGTCAAGGCCGTCGTCCAGCCGACGACCCCGGAGGACGCCGGGCCCGAGCTGGAGCGTGAGCTCATCGAGCACTGCCGCGAACACCTGGCGCACTACAAGTGCCCGCGCTCGATCGACTTCCGCGCCGAACTGCCCCGGCACCCGACGGGCAAGCTCTACAAGCGTCTCCTCAAGGACGAGTACTGGAAATAACCGAGTCACCGTCCTCTCCCGCCGGCGCTGTCTTCTAGCCGGGAAATGGCGGTCAGAGGTCGCCCTTCTTGTTGCCCGAGCCAGCCGGGGAGCACCCCCGACCGGCCGGGCCTGATGTCTCAGCCGGACGACGGCGTCACGCCGGGCGACATCGGTGAGAGACTCGACGTCATGGAAGGGCTCGGGGCGTTGAGGCGCGCGGGATCGCACGGCGCCACTGGGACGGTGAGATCCGCGAGGCGTACGCGCGTGTCCGCTTCTTCTGCGAGGACCCGGATCGTGCATGTGCCCTGCTGGGGGAGTTCCTGACGGGTAATCGAGTGGACGCGGACGCGAGGGTGACCTGATCATTAACGACATGTCCGATTTCATGCCGATCGACGGAGCCGAGCCGGAGCCTGCCGTGGCGTTCTCGGTCGACGCCACCGACACGGTCGGCGACGTGATCGACGTCCTGGCCCTGGAGGCGTTCGCCGCCGGGCGGGAGCCGTACGCCCGGTCCCGGCGCATGGAGCGCATCCGGCCCGACGCGCCGTTGCGGCCGGCCGGCGCCCAGGTCATGCGCATGTCGCGCGAGGAGAACCGCGAGCAGGTCCTGGCGCGCGGTGACGGGTGGACGCTGCGATCCGTGCGCTGGCGCGGCGGGTCGGGCATGGTCGAGGTGACCGCCATCAGCGACGAGCTGTGCTCGTCGGTACTGGACGAAGCGCTCCGCGACGCCGCCGAGCCGCCACCCCCGGAGGAGGACCGGGTCGACATGGGCTTCTGGCACCTGGGCGCGCACGGCGCGTCCCGTAGCCAGCGGTCCATCACGGCGGCGACCTGGCCGGAGATCCGCGACAACTACCCCGCGACCGCCGCGACCGCCATCGACCGGCTCACCGACGTGACGCCGGACGACATCAGCGGCCGGCTGGTGCTCCTGCACGGACCGCCGGGTACGGGCAAGACCACCGCCCTGCGCGCTCTCGCCCGCGAGTGGTCGAAGTGGGCCCAGTTCGACTGCGTGCTGGATCCGGAGCAGCTGTTCAGCAACCCCGCGTACCTCATGGAGGTCGCGGTCGGCGAGGACGACGACGACCGCCGCTGGCGGCTGCTCGTGGTCGAGGACTGTGACGAGCTGATCTCCAGCGATGCCAAGAACGCCACCGGCCAGGCACTGTCCCGGCTGCTCAACCTGACCGACGGCCTGCTCGGCCAGGGCCGCGACGTGCTCGTCGCCATCACGACGAACGAGCCGCTCACCGCTCTGCACCCCGCGGTCGTACGGCCGGGCCGCTGCCTCGCACAGATCGAGGTCGGCCGGATGTCGCCCGCCGAGGCCGCCGCCTGGCTGGGCACCGCCGAGACGGTCCCGCACGGCGCGACACTCGCCGAGCTGTACGCCCGCCGAGACGGCCGCACCACGGCCACGCCGCCGCCGATCTCCGACACCGGCTTCTACCTATAGTCCGCTTCCACCTGGGGAAACGCGGTTGTCGTGGGCGTTGATCAGACGTTGATCAGACGTTGAACGCCGTCCCGCAGAATTCATCTTGTGGACGGGCCGAGGGGGTAAAGGCCCGGACATTCGCCCGGAGGCCAATGCCGCTGCGTTGCCGGGCGATGACGGGGGAAGGTCGCCTGGCTGTGGCCGGGTGCCTAGGAGCCCTGCACCGGAGGTGACGGACCGGTGCAGGGCTCTGTCATTCGGAACCTCGCCCGGAGGAGGAGCTCGATGCCGTACGGGCTGCCGCCGGACATCGGAGACTTCACCGGCCGTAGCGGCGCCGTCGCCGACCTGGCCGATGTGCTGGTGCCCGGCCGGTCGGTGCCGGTCGCCGCCGTGAACGGCATGGGCGGCGTCGGCAAGACCGCCCTGGCCGTCCACGTCGCGCATGCCGCAGGTACGCGCTTCCGCGGTGGACGCCTCTACGCGGACCTGCGCGGGATGACCGGCCACCCCGCCGAGCCGTACGCGGTGCTCGGCGGCCTGCTGCACGCTCTCGGCCGGCGTGACGTACCCGAGACGCTGGAGGAACGCTCGGCGCTGTACCGCTCGGAGCTGACCGGGCGGCGCATGCTGGTGGTCCTGGACGACGCCCGGTGCCCGGCGCAGGTGGCGCCGCTGCTGCCCGGTGCGCCGGGATGCGCGGTCCTGGTGACGAGCCGCACCACGATGGCAGGCCTGCCCGGTGTGAGCGGGCTGGACCTCGACGTGCTCGAACCGGACGAGGCCATGACGCTGCTCACGAGCGTCGCCGGCGCGGACCGCGTCGCGGCCGAACGCGGCGCGGCCCTGGACCTGGTCGCGGCCTGCGGTTTCCTGCCGCTGGCGATCCGCTCCGCCGGTACGTGGCTGGCCGCGCGTCCCGCGTCCCCGGTCGGCGTGCTGGCACGCCGGCTGGCGCACGGACGCGTGGAGGAGCTGCCCGCGGCCGTCGCGTGTTTCCGTCCCGGCTACGAGCAGCTGGGAAGCGATGAGGCGAGGGCGTTCCGCCTGCTGGCGCTGGCCGACGGGCCCGGCTTCTCGACCGGCGCGGCGGGCGCCACACTCGGCCTGCGCCGCCAGTGCGCGGACGAACTCCTCGAGACCCTGGCCGACCTGAGCCTCCTCGAGTGCCACGCCCCGAACCGCTACCGCTTCCACGACCTGCTGCGCGTGTTCGCCCTGAACCGGACCGGCCGGCAGGGCGAGCGGGTACGCGCCCTCCGGAGACTGCTCGACCACTACCTCACGGCGGCCCGCGGCGTGGCGAAGGCGCTGGGCGAGCCGCTCCCGGCCGGCTCCCGGCCGGTGACGGAGGCTTCGCCCGGCCCCTGTCCCGGCGAGCGGTCGGTCACGGTCGAGGCGGCTCGCACCTGGCTCTTCGTGGAACAGGACGCCGTCCTCACCGCCATCGAGAACGCGGCGAGAGAGCCGGGCGGCCCTTTGACCCGGGCCGCGGAGCTGCTCCTCACCGTCGCGCCGCTCTTCGACCGGGAGTGGAGCACCCGCCGGCTGCGGAACGCCGCCCTCGCGGTCAGGAACGCCGCGTGCCGCCGCGATGACGCGTTAGCGAGGGTGTACGCGGACGTCGCGCTGCAGTCTCTCGGCCCCGCACCCGCGACGCCGCCACCGCGGCGAACCTGAGTAACGACGGGGCTCCACCGCTGTCATCCAACGGCGGCCGTCTATCCGGGAGGTCCGGCGGCGACTTCCGGGACAGGGCACCGGCCTGCCCGCTTCCGTCGCCTGACCGATGCCCACAGCAGTGCGGAGCCGGCGAGTACTGCCGCCGTTCCGCTCAGCGCGATGGTCATGACGCTGTAGCCCGTGAACGGCAGGTAGCCGTGATGGGGAGCACCGTGCCTGCGGGAGTGGGATGCTCCATGCGCCCGGCCGCGGAGCGCGCCGCGTGCCCGGCGGGGCGGGCGGGCGAACCGCGGGTTGCCGCGACTCTGATCGCCAGAGCCGAAGTGGGACGAAGCGTCGTACTCACCGCCGGACTCCACTTCGGCGGAGATGCCGTTGTCCGACCCGGAGTGCGCTCCGGCGGAGGTGCCGTCGCCTGATCCGGCGGACGGGGCTCCACCCGGGCCGTTCGGTCCCGAGCCCGGGCCCCCGGGATTGGCCGTTGCGGGAAGGACATGTATCCCCACCGAGGTGGAAGCCTGGAAGGACTCCCGCTTGTGCGCGGACGCGTGGTCATGCGCCTCTCGGTGGTGCCCGCCGGCGGCGGCCGCCGCGCTCGGCGCGGCCAACGTCAGCGTTCCCGCACACAGGACGAGCAGGATCGACAGGCGATGGCAGCGCATCGTGTACCCCCTTCAAAGAGTAAAACTTGCATCCCGAATGGGATTCCGTCGTCCTCCGGCTAACTCCGATTTACCCACTTCGTGCGTGGTCGCACCTCGGCCGGCGGCGGCCGATAGAACGCTATTCAGGTGCAATTAACCTGCGTCCGGCGTCCGAAAGAAGTGCCCGTAGGAGATAGCCGGAAGATGGCGTTTGATCGTCGTGGTGATCGGATAAATACTCGCCGTGATCATCCGGGGTGGGCGGTTTAGCATGTCGGAAATCTTCCAGTATCAGTGCGATGCTTTGACAGGATCCATGACCGATCGAGCCCGTCGTGAGATCGGCGCCATTTTGGGTATCATCTGCCTCCTATCGGCGCATATTCCGACTGCTGTCGCCACTTCTGCTCCCTCACCCGTCTTCTCGCTCGAGGTGGCTCCAACTCGGCTGGTCGTTCCGCCCGGTGCGAGCGCGGCGGCCCGGAGGTTCCAGGTAATCAATGGAGGACGAAAGCCATTTACGGTTACTGTTCAGAAGTCCGACTTCACGGCGAGTGCGAACGGTGCTCTTAGTTTCAAGCCCGATGCCCCTTATGCGGCGGCGAACTGGGTTCAGGTCACTCCGACGCATTTTGTCGTGGCGCCCGGCACGACGGCGAACGTGACATTTCGCGTCAGCATGCCGGCCGGGGCGGAACCCGGCGATCACCAACTCGCCCTGATCTTCAAGGTCCCGGCCGGCCGGAACGCGGCCAACATCAGGATCAACCGCGGAATCGCCACTCCGGTGTTCATCACCGTCCCAGGCCCGGTCAGCAGGTCGGTCGAGGTCTCGCGTGTGCGGGCACCCGGCTTCGCACTGCACGGGCCGATACTCCTCAGCACCACGGTTCACGACAGCGGCACGGTGCATCGCGACTTCCGCGGTAAGGGAAAGCTGCACGTCGATGTCGGTGGAGACAGAGTGGCGTTTCCCGACTTCACCGTGCTGCGTGATTCGACTCGTGAGATCACCGCCCGCTGGAGTCCGCCGCTGATGTGCGTCTGCCACGCCACCGTGTCGGTGCCAGGTTCCGGCGGGAGGACGAGCGCGGCCGTCCGGATCATCATCTTCCCGCTGCACCTGCTGGCGATCCTGCTCGGCGGGCTGCTGGCGCTGTTGCTGCTGGGCTGGTTCGCGCGACGCCGTTACCGGGCCAAGGTGCTCGCCGCCGCCTCAGTCCTCCACGCGGAGCAGGCCGCGAACGAAGACGACCAAGGTGTCTAGGCGTTCCCTTCCCGGTACAGGTGCGTTTCCGACGCTGTGCTGGACGCCCGCGGTCCGCCGGCGGGTCGCGCGGATGGTGCTGGCCGGTCTGCTCGGCGCCGCGCTGAGCGTACCGGTGACCGGTCTGGCGCCCCGGCCGGCGTTCGCGGTGGGCAGCACGCTGTTCAACCAGCCTTTCAAGAACAACACGCCAGATCCCGCCTACCCGGTGAACCTGCCCGCGCTGCCGGCCGCGGCGACGGGGACCAACACCGCATGCCTTTCCGCCTCCGGCAATCCCAGCGGTACCGGTCTGCACAGTTGTCCGGCCAACACCGATGCCCCCGGACTCGGGACGCTGCGCCTGACGAACACCTCGTCGTTCCAGGAGGGCGGCCTTTTCGGCGCCACCAGTGCGCCGACGTCGCAGGGACTGGACGTGACGTTCAACAGCTATCAGTACGGCGGAAACAACGCCGACGGCATGACCTTCGTGGCGGCGGCGGTGGACCCGGCCAACCCGCTGCCCCCGGCGAACATCGGTCAGCCGGGTGGCGCGCTCGGCTACTCCTCCAGCAAACAGGGGAACCTCCCCGGGCTGGCGAACGGCTATCTCGGCGTCGGGATGGACGTATTCGGGAACTTCAGCAACAGCGTCTATGAGGGAAGTGGCTGTACCGATCCGCCGTACATCAGCACCAACGGGGGAAAGGTCGCCGGGCAGGTGGTCATCCGCGGTCCGGGAACGGGCATCACCGGATACTGCGCGATCAACAGCACCGCCAGCACGACGACGTCCCCTGTGGTCCCGATGCACGGAACGACGCGGGCGAACTCTCTGGTGCCAATGGAGGTGGTCCTCAACCCGACGGCCGTGAGTCTCGTGACGGCGTCCGGCATCACCGTGGCGGCCGGTACCTACAAGGTGGTGTTCACACCCGTGGCCGGGACGCCGAGAACGCTGCAGGGGACCCTGCCGGTGGTCTCGCCGACGTTGTATCCGTCGTCGACCTGGCTGAACGCAGGTGGCATCCCCCGTCAGCTCGCCTTCGGCTGGGTGGGGTCCACCGGGTCCGTGACCGACTTCCACGAGATCGACAACGCCAAGGTCCTGAGTCTCAACCCGGTTCCGGACCTGAACGTCGTGCAGACCAGTTTCAACGGCTCGTCGCCGCAGCCGGGCGATCCGGTGACGTACTCGGTGACGCCGAGCGTCTCGGCGGGCACTGACGAGACCTCTCCGGTCTCGGTGACGGAGACGGTGCCCGCCGGCGTGGTGCCGGTCGGGGCATTCGGAACGGGCTGGGTCTGCGGTGCCCCCTCGGGACAAAGGATCACCTGTACGAACAGCAATACGCCGTTCGCCGGAGGGACGAATCTGTCCAAGATCACTGTCGTCGGCATCGTCACCGGAGGCAGCGTCACGCCGACCCTGATCCAGACGTCCTCCACCGTCACGGCCTCATCGGTCGACGCCAATCCCGGTATCGCCACGACGACGACCGCGGGCACGATCCCGGCCGCCCCGTCGGGGATCACCGTCAGCCCGGCCGGCAGCACGATCGCCGGTGGGATCGCGGTGACGGTCGGCGGAGGCAACCTCACCGGGGCGACCGCCATCGAGATCGGAACCCCCGCGGAACAGCAGGCGGGCACGCCCGTCGTGCTGCTGCCCTGCGCGTCGGGGCCGGCCACGGGTTGCTTCACCGTCAACCCCGACGGCACCCTGAGCATCTCCTCGATGCCGGCCCGTACATCGGCGGCGGCGGTGACCGTGACGGTAGTGACCTCGGGCGTCGCCGGATCGGCGGCCTATGTCTACACCGACAAACCCGCGACACCGGTGGCTCCGACGGCGACGGCGGGGGTCACGAGCGCGACGGTGACCTGGGTGGCGCCGGCGAGCAACGGGAGTCCGATCACCGGGTACATCGTGACGCCGTTCCGTGCCGGCGTCGCCCAGACACCCCAGTCCTTCGACGCCTCCACGACGACGCGGACGCTGACCGGGCTGTCGGCCGGAGCGTCGTACACGTTCACGGTGGCGGCGGTGAACGCGCTCGGCACCAGTTCGGCGAGCCCGCAGTCGAACGCGGTGATCCCGTACACCGTCCCTGGGCAGCCGGTGATCACCGCGGCCACCGCTGGTGACTCGTCGGCGACGCTGACCTGGACGGCTCCGTCCAACGGCGGGAGCGCGATCACGGGGTACACCATCACGCCCTTCATCGGCGCGGTGGCGCAGGCACCACAGACGTTCTCCGGCACCGGGACGACACAGACCGCGACCGGCCTGACCCCGGGAACCGCCTACACCTTCACCGTGACGGCACAGAACCTCGCCGGTCCTGGTCCGCCGTCGGCGCGCTCGGCGGCGGTCACTCCGAACGTCTCACCGACGCTGACGTTCGGCCCGCCGCCCGCCGGGCAGGCCGGAATCGCCTACAGCGATCAGTTGACGGTCTCCGGTGGTACGGGGCCGTACGTGTGGTCGGTCAGCGCGGGGAGTCTGCCCCCGGGCCTGACGCTGAACGCCTCGACGGGACTGCTGTCGGGTACGCCGACCACGGGCGGGAGCTATCCCTTCACCGTCAAGGTGGTCGACGCGAGCAACCAGAGCGACACCCGGGCCGCCACCGTGGTGATCGCCGCATCGCCGACGCTGGACTTCCCGCCCCCGCCTGCCGGACAGGTCGGCGTCGCCTACAGCGATCAGTTGACGGTCTCCGGTGGTACGGGGCCGTACGTGTGGTCGGTCAGCGCGGGGAGTCTGCCGCCCGGCCTGACGCTGAACGCCGCGACGGGACTGCTGTCGGGCATCCCGACCACGGGCGGGAGCTACCCCTTCACCGTCAAGGTGGTCGACGCCAACAACCAGAGCGACACCCGGGCCGTCACGCTGGTGGTGGGCGTCGGGCCGGTGGTGATCACCAAGACCGCCGACACCACCGCCGCCGCGCCCGGATCGGTGATCCACTACACGATCACCGTCCGCAACACCGGGACGAACGCGTTCACCGGAGCGAGCCTCACCGACCCGCTGACGAACGTGCTCGATGACGCCGCCTATGACAACAACGTCGCCGCGACCTCGGGGTCAGCGGGCTTTACCAGCCCGAACATCACCTGGAGCGGGAACCTCGCGGCGGGCGCGGTGGCGACGATCACGTACTCGGTGACGGTCCGACCGGTGGGGTCCGGTGACGGGATCATGTCCAACACGGTCACCTCAGCGACGCTGGGTGCCAACTGCGCTTCGGGCGGCACCGACGTGCGCTGTCAGGCGTCAGTGGACCTGCTGGCGCTGACGATCACGAAGACGGCCGATGTGGCCACCGCCACGCCGGGTGACACGGTGCATTACACGGTGAAGGTCACCAACAGCGGTCAGGCGGCCTACACGGGCGCGGCGTTCACCGACGGGTTGTCAGGGGTGCTGGACGACGCGACGTACAACGCCGACGCCTCGGCGACCTCCGGCGGGGTCTCCTACACGGCGCCGACGCTGAGCTGGAGCGGGAACCTGGCTGCGGGCGGCGTGGCGATCATCACCTACTCGGTGACCGTGAAGTCCCCGGACGCGGGAGACAAGACCCTGACCAACACGGTGTCCTCGGCGACCGCGGGCAGCAACTGCCCGGCCGGCGGATCCGACCCCCGCTGCACGGCCACGGTCACCGCGCTGATCCCCAAGTTGACGATCACGAGTTCGGCGAATGTGTCCACGACGGTGCCGACCGGGGTGGTGCGTTACACGGTGGTGGTCACCAACACCGGCCAGACCCCGTACCTGGGAGCGAACTTCAACTTCTCGCTGGCGGGGGCGCTGGACAACGCGACGTACAACAACGACGCCACCACTACGTCAGGGGTCCTGGTATTCAACGTCGACGGGTCGGTGACCTGGACCGGTGACCTGCCGATCGGGGCGTCGGCGACGTTGACGGCGTCGGTGACGGTCAACAACCCGCCGACCGGCGGGCCGACGATGACTTCCGCGATCACCTCCACGACTCCGGGCAACAACTGCCCGGCCGGGGGAACCGATCCGGCGTGCTCCACGACCGTCACGATCCAGATTCCGCAGCTGAGCATCACCAAGACCGCGAATGTCGCGACGATCACGCCGGGCGGGACCATCACGTACACGGTGACGGCCGCCAACACCGGTCCGACTCCCTACACGGGGGCGGCGTTCAGCGACTCGCTGTCGGGCGTCCTGACCGACGCGAACTACAACAACGACGCAACGGCCAGTACGGGCTCGGTGTCCTACACGGCCCCGACTCTGTCCTGGACCGGCGACCTGCCGGTCGGGGTGACCGCGACCATCACCTACACGGTGACGATCAAGAATCCCGACCCGGGCGACAAGCACCTGGTCAACACCGTCACCTCGGCGACGCTCGGCAACAACTGCCCGGCGGGCGGCAGCGACGCGGCGTGCACTTCGCGGGTGACCGTGCTGGTGCCACAGCTGACCATCACCAAGACCGCTGCCAACCCCACGACGGTGGCGGGCGGAACCGTCTCCTACACGGTGACGGTGGCCAACACCGGGGAGACCGTGTACACGGGAGCGGCGTTCACCGACGACCTGTCCGCGGTGCTTGACGACGCGACTTACGGCAACAACGCCTCGGCCTCTTCGGGCACCGTCTCCTACACCGCCCCCACCCTGTCGTGGTCGGGGAACCTCGCGGTCGGCGCCACCGCCACCATCAGCTATTCCGTCACCGTGCACAGCCCCGACACCGGTAACGGCATCCTGGCCAACACCGCCGTCTCGAGCATCGTGGGAAGCAACTGCCCGGCGGGCGGCACCGACCCGCGGTGCGCGGCCACGGTCCGGGTCTCCCAGCTGCTCCTGCAACAGAGCTTCGCCGAGTCGAGTACGACGCCTGGGTCGGTGGTGCATCTGACCGCGACGTTCACCAACACCGGCCAGACCCCGTACGTGGGAATCAGCGTCTTCGCCGGCAGCACCGATGTCGTCGATGACGCCATCCCCAACGGAGACCAGGTCGCGTCCTCGGGCACGGTGCTGCTGAACTCCACCGGGATCACCTGGACCGGGGACATTCCCGTCGGCGGGGTCGTCACGATCACCGGCACCCTGACCGTCCGTAACCCCGACCCCGGTAACAAGGTCCTCGTCGGAACACTCGTGTCCTCGGCGCCGGGCAACAACTGTCCGGCCGGGGGGACGGACCCGCGGTGCACCGCCACCTCCAACGTGCTGCTGCCGGCCCTGTCGCTCACCAAGACCGCCGATGTGACCACCCAGACCGCCGGTGGCGTCGTCAACTACACGATCGTGATCAACAACACCGGGCAGACTCCGTACGCCGGCGCCACGGCGACCGACAGCCTGGCCGGGGTCCTGGACGACGCGACCTACAACAGTGACGCCTCCGCCACGAGCGGAACCCTGTCCTACACCAGCCCGACGCTGACCTGGACCGGGAACCTCGCGGTCGGGGCGAGTGCGACGATCACCTACTCGGTCACCGTCAACCGGCCCGACACCGGCAACAGAACGCTGACCAACAGCGTCGTCTCCACCGACGTGGGCAGTACCTGCCCGCCCAGCAGCGGCAATGCGGCCTGCAACGTGTTGGTGGCCGTGCTGACGCCGGGGCTGACCATCGCCAAGACCGCGAGTGTGCCGTTCGGGACGGCGGGTTCGGCCGTCACGTACACGATCACCGTCACCAACACAGGGCAGACCGCCTACACCCGTGCGGCCTTCAGCGACGGCCTGTCCGGAGTGCTCGACGACGCGACGTACGACAACGACGCCTCCGCGACCAGCGGCACCGTCGCGTACGCCAGTCCGAACCTGACCTGGAGCGGGAGCCTGGCGGTCGGGGCGAGTGCGACGATCACCTATTCGGTCACGGTCGCCAACCCCAGCACCGGTGACCAGAGCCTGGTCAACACCATCACCTCCGCCAACGTCGGCAGTAACTGCCTGTCGGGGTCCTCCGACACGCGATGTGCCGTGACCATCCCGGTGACCGCCTCCAGCCAGTTGACGTTCACCAAGCTCGCCGGAGGGCCCTCGACCACCCGAGGCGGAGTGGTCTCCTACACGGTCACGATCGCCAACGCGGGCGCGAGCCCGTATCTGGGGGCGACGTTCACCGACCCGCTGACCGGGGTGCTGGACGACGCCACCTACAACAACGACGCGTCCGCGACCGCCGGTACGGTCGGCTACACCGCACCGAACCTGACCTGGACCGGGAACGTGCCCGCCACCGGCTCGGTCACCGTCACCTACTCGGTCACCGTGCACGGCTCGGCGACCGGCGACGACCGCCTGGTCAACACGCTGTCCTCGCCCTCCACCGGAGGCAACTGCCCGGCCGGCGGCACCGACCCGCGCTGCACCGCGACCGTCACGGTCTCCAGCCTGACCATCGTCAGCGCTCCCGACGTGGCGACCACCACGCCGGGCGGGGTGGTGCATCTGAGCACGACCATCACCAACACCGGCAAGACCGCCTACAACGGCATCAGTGTCGTGTTCAGCGCCCCCACTCTGCCCGCCGACGCCACGCCCAACGGGGACCAGAGCGCCACCTCAGGCGTGCTGTCGATCGGGGCCGGGGGACTGACCTGGACTGGGAACGTCCCGGTCGGGAGCACCGTCACCGTGACCTCCTCCTTCACCGTCAACAATCCCGACACGGGCAGCCGCCACATCGTGACGACGAGCATCTCCAACGCCCCCGGCAGCAACTGCCCGACCGGGAGCGGCGATTCGCGTTGCAGCGCCGTCGTCGACGTGCTGGTCCCCGCCCTGACCATCCTCAAGACCGCGAGCGCGTCCGCGACGGTGCCCGGTGGCACGGTCGGTTACACGATCACGGTCCACAACACCGGGCAGACCCCCTACACCGGAGTCTCGGTTCTGGACCCGCTGTCCGGTGTGATCGACGAGGCCGCGTACGACAACGACGGGGCAGCGTCCGCCGGTGTCGTCTCCTACACGGCCCCGAACCTGACCTGGACCGGTGACGTCGCGGTCGGCGCGACCGTGACCATTACCTACTCGGTCACCGTCGCCAACCCGGCCACCGGCGGGAAACTCCTCGCCAACACCGTCTCCTCCACCGCGGAGGGCAGCACCTGCGCACCATCCGGCAGCACCGCCGCCTGCACCGCGCTCGTCGCGATTCTGACCCCCGCGCTCACCCTCACCAAGACCACGGACACCGCGACGACCACGCCCGGCTCAACCGTGCACTACACCGTCACCGCCACCAACAGCGGCCAGACGCCGTACGCCGCCGCGACGTTCACCGACACGCTGACCGGTGTGCTGGACGACGCGGCGTACGACAACGACGCCTCGGCCAGCACCGGTACGGTCGGCTACGCCGCACCGAACCTGACCTGGACCGGCGCCCTGAACCCGGGCGCGAGCGCGACCATCACCTACTCGGTCACCGTCGGCCGGCCCGACAACGGCGACAAGACCCTGAGCAACCGGCTCACCTCGGCCACCCCCGGCAGCAACTGCCCGACCGGCGGCGCCGACCCGCGGTGCACGACCACCGTGCGGGCCTCGGTCCTGAACATCACCTCGGCCACGGACGTCTCCACCACGGTCCCGACCGGAGTGGTCCGCTACACCGTCGTGGTCACCAACACCGGCCAGACGCCGTACCTGGGAGCGAGCTTCACCTTCTCCCTCGCCGGCGCCCTGGACAACGCGACGTACGACAACGACGCCACCACCACCTCCGGAAACCTCAACTTCAACCTCGACGGGTCGGTCACCTGGACCGGTGACCTGGCCGTGGGCGCGTCGGCGACGCTGACGGCCTCGGTCACGGTCAACAACCCGCCTACCGGCGGCCCCACGATGACCAGCTCGATCACCTCCACCACCCCTGGCAACAACTGCCCGGCCGGAGGGTCGGACCCGGCCTGCACCACCACCGTCACCATTCAGATCCCGGCCCTGAGCATCGCCAAGACCGCCGACACCGCCACCGTCGCACCCGGCGGTGTCGTCAACTACACGATCACCATCGCCGACACCGGACCCACTGCCTACACCGGAGCGACCGTCACCGACTCCCTGTCCGGGGTGCTGCCCGACGCCGACTACGCCGGCGACGCGACATCGACCTCCGGCACCGTGTCCTACAGCAACCCGACCCTGACCTGGACCGGTGACCTGGCGCCCGGGACGAGCGCGACCGTCACCTATTCGATCAGGGTGAAGAACCCCGACCCGGGCGACCGGCAGCTGGTCAACATCGCCGCCTCGACCGAGCTGGGCAGCAACTGCCCGCCGGGTGGCACCGACCCCGCCTGTACGGCACGGGCGACGGTCCTGGTGCCGAAGCTGACGATCACCAAGACCGCCGACACACCCGAGGTCGTCGCGGGCGGCACCGTCCACTACACGATCACCATCGCCAACACCGGCCAGACCCCGTACACCGGAGCCACGCTCACCGACTCACTGGCCGGAGTGCTGGACGACGCCGCCTACAACAACGACGCCTCCGCCACCTCGGGCAGCGTCACCTACGCGGCACCCACGTTGTCCTGGATCGGTGACCTCGCCCTCGCGGCGACCGCGACCATCACCTACTCGGTCACCACCGCCAACCCCGGCACGGGCGATCACAGCCTCGACAACACCGCGGTCTCGTCCGTGGACGGCAGCAACTGCCCGAGCGGCGGACTCGACGACCGCTGCACGGCCACCGTCGCCGTCACCGCGCGGAGCATCGTGCTGTCCGAGCTCACCCCGGCCTTCACCCTCACCGGGATCCCGCACACCACTCCGACGCGCAACGGCGCCGTGACCATGACCGTCGCGACCAACAGTCCCAGCGGCTACAACGTCACCGTCCAGGCCGCGACCCCCAGCCTGACCTCACCGCAGACGGGCGCGGCCATCCCGATCGCGAACGTGCGCGTGCGTGAGACCGGTGCCTTCATCTTCCGCTCCCTGTCCGCGACCACTCCCGTCACCACCCACACCCAGACCACGCCGTCGGCGCTGAACGGAGACTCCCTCAGCAACGACTATCAGGTTGATATCCCCTTTGTCCCCACCGGTCGGTATTCCGGGACCCTCGATTACATAGCCACCGCTCAATAGCGGCTTATTGATAAACAGGATATAGGGGGATGCATACATGTCAGCTTCACCGAAATGGCGCGCGGCGCAGCTCGGTCTGGCGTTCGTCGGGGCGGCCACCGCCCTCACCGCGCTCGGCTACCAGACCGGGCCGGCCGTGGCGGACACGGCCTCGGATTCCACGATCGCCAACGTTCAGGTCAGTGGGGCCATCACCCTGACCGGTCTCACCGACGCGTTCACCCTGACGGGGGTGGCCGGCACCACTCCGACCACCGGCGGCAGTCCGGTCACCATGACCGTGACGACCAACAACTTCGCGGGCTACAACGTCACTGTCGTCCCGGCCGCGCTGAACCTCATCGGGGCCATCCCGGGGAACGGCGACGTCATCCCGGCCAACACCCTCGAGGTCGACGGGCCCGCCCAGGGTGGCGCGTACGCCCACCTGACCTATCCCACGCCGCTCGTCGTCGCCACCAAGGCATCGGCGTCCGCGCCGGGCGGTGACCTCATCACCAACAATTACCGTATTACGATCCCGTTCGTCCGGCCGGACACCTACACCGGAACGCTCAACTACGTGGCGACGACTCTGTGACAACGCTCTATTGAGAGGCTGCCGCGTGTCGTGAGTAGGGCCGGTGGAAAGTGGCCCGCCGGCCCCTATTCTTTGCGCAGAGTCCACTTCTCTGACGTCAGAGGTATTGATTTATGCTTTTTCGGCGAATTCGTCCGCGGATCTTTCCGGTGGTGCTGGCCGTCGCATTCACCGCGGCAGGGTCCGCGACGGCGGGTGCCGTCGCGAAGCCCAAGCAGACCTACGCACTGCGCATCGGGATCGACGACGGGCGCAAGAGTGTGCGGGCGGGGGACCGGCTCACGTATGTCACCAAGGTCAGTAACACCGGGGCCGTCAGGACCCCCGATCTGCTGCTGACGCAGACGCTGGTTCCGGGCCTTGAGCTGATCTCCTCGACCCCGAAGGGCGCGCGCTCCGGGGATCGGATCACCTGGACCAGAGCGCTGCCGACCGGCGAGACGGATCAGTTCAGCGTCACGGTGGAGGTGGGCCGGCTCACGGGGCGGCCGCAGCGGCTGGCGGCCGTCGCCTGTGCCTCGGCCAAGGCCGACCGGCGGCCGATCGTCTGCGCCAGCCACCTGGACCTGCTGCGGACCACCGCGACCGAGAGTTCCGGGAGCCGGGTCGCCGGCGTGGTTCCCGATTGGGTCGTCTGGTGCGCGGTCGCGGGTGCCGGCGCGCTGCTGGCGGCCTCGGTGATGCTGTTCCGCCGGCGGCGGAAGGCTCGGAGCACTGCCGCGTCCGGCTGAGCGAGAGGCCGACGGGGGTACCCACCCGGGGTGAGCGGCGGCCGGACTCGGCGCGGCGGCCCCGCCGGACCTGACCGTGCGTTACGCAACGGTGACCACACCTCCGTAGGCGTACGCGGCCTTCCCCGCGTCTATCGCTATGTCATGTGATTTCGGGGCGTAGTGCACGGGGAGAAATACATGGGGATGACTCGCACCGTAGTGGCCGGTCTCGCGGGGGCGGCGGCTCTCACCGTGATGGCGGCGGAGCCGGCGAGCGCCGCGTCGTCGACGGTCAAGCTGTACAAGGTGGTCTACGACCCGTCGGGCACGGACACGCACGCCAACTCCCAGATCGACCGGGAGTACGTGGTGCTGAAGAACGGCGGCAAGAAGACCGTCAAACTGGCCGGCTGGACGGTCCGCGACACGAAGAAGCACGTCTATACGTTCGGTTCGTTCTCCATCAAGGCCGGTAAGTACGTCTACATCCACACCGGCCGCGGCACCGACACGAGCACGAACGTCTACCAGAACCGCGGCTGGTACGTCTGGAACAACACCGCCGACAAGGTCTCCCTGCGCACGTCCGCCGGGACCACGGTGGACACCTGCCAGTGGAAGCACAACAGCCCCGGCCACGTGAGCTGCTGAGCCCGGCGGTTCCGGGCACGCGAGCGCGTCCGGGACACTGAGGCCGTGCGTTCATTCGATCTGCCGGTGTCCGAGGCGCTGCCCGGTCTGGTCGCCGCGCTCGACTCCGGGGGGAGCGCGGTGCTGGCCGCACCGCCCGGCACCGGCAAGACCACGCTCGTGCCGCTCGTCCTCGCCGAGGGCGGGCGGCGCGTGATCGTCGCCGAGCCACGGCGGCTGGCCGCGCGCGCCGCGGCCCGGCGAATGGCGTGGATGCTCGGGGAGCCGGTGGGGGAACGCGTCGGGTACGCCATCAGGGGTGAGCGGCGGCCGGGCTCGGCGGTCGAGGTGGTCACCACGGGCGTCCTCCTGCAGCGGCTCCAGCACGATCCCGACCTGCGCGGGGACGTCGTCATTCTCGACGAGTGCCACGAACGTCACCTCGACGCCGACACCGCGCTCGCCTTCCTCCTCGACGTGCGCGCGACGCTGCGGCCCGACCTTCGCCTGGTCGCCGCGTCGGCCACCGCCGACACCGGCCCGTGGTCGCGGCTGCTGGGCGGCGCCCCGGTCCTCACGGCCGGCGCGACGGCGCATCAGGTCGAGATGGTCTGGGCTCCACCGCCCCGTCCCGTACGCCCGCCGCACGGCATGTCGGTGGATCCCGCGCTGCTCGACCACGTCGCCCTGACCGTGCGGCGCGCCCTGACCGAGGGGGACGGCGACGTGCTGTGCTTCCTGCCGGGCGTACACGAGCTGGGGCGGGTCGCCGGTGCGCTCGGCGGCCTCGACGTGCTGCAACTGCACGGGCGGGCTCCGGCCGAGGTGCAGGAGGCGGCACTCCGGCCGCGCGAGGGCGGGCCACCGAGGGTCGTGCTCGCCACCTCGGTCGCCGAGTCGTCGCTGACGGTGCCGGGAGTACGCGCGGTGGTGGACGCCGGCCTTTCCCGCGAGCCGCGCATGGACCACGCCCGTGGGCTCGGCACCCTGGTCACCGTGCGCTCGTCGCGGGCGACCGCCGGTCAGCGGGCCGGGCGTGCCGGGCGTGAGGCGCCGGGCCGGGTCTACCGCTGCTGGTCGGAGGCCGAGCACGAGAGGCTGCCCGGCCGGCCGCGGCCCGAGATCGAGCTGGCCGACCTGACCGGCTTCGCACTGCAGGCGGCGTGCTGGGGCGACCCGGACGCCGCCGGGCTGGCGCTGCTGGACCGGCCGCCCCCGGCCGCCATGCGTGCCGCCCGCGAGACTCTGCGGGCGGTCGGCGCCGTGGACGAGGAGGGCCGCGCCACCGGGCGCGGACGGAAAATGGCGCGCGTCGGTGTGCATCCGAGGCTGGCCCGCGCCCTGCTCGACGGCGCGGACCACGTCGGCGAGCGTGCCGCCGAGGTCGTGGCGCTGCTCTCCGACGACCGGCGGACCGTCGACGACCTCGTGGCGGAGTGGCGGGCGCGACGGCGCGACGGGCGGTTTCGCGAGGAGGTACGGCGCCTGCGGAGGGCGATCCCGCGCGCGGTGCCGAACCACGTACCCGACGACGAGACCGCCGCCGGGATCGTGGTCGCGCTGGCGTTCCCCGAACGCGTGGCGCGGGCACGCGACGGCGGTTACCTGATGGCGTCCGGCACCGCCGCGGAACCGGCGAGGGGATCGCGGCTGGGCGGCGCCGAGTGGCTGGCGATCGCGGTCGCGGACCGTACGCCGGGCGCGCCGTCCGCGCGGATCCGCCAGGCCGTCCCGATCGACGAGGAGACCGCGCGGCTCGCCGTGGGCGCGGTCGTCGAGGACGAGGTCGGCTGGCACGACGGCGACGTGGTGGCACGCCGGGTCGAACGCCTCGGCGCCATCGAGCTGACCGCCACCCCGCTGACCCGCCCGGACCCCGAGCGGGTACGCGCCGCCCTGCGCGAAGGGCTGCGCCGGGAAGGACTCGGCCTGCTGACCTGGACCCGCGAGGCCGAGGAGCTGCGGGCGCGGCTGGCGTTCTGCCACCGGATCCTCGGGCCGCCCTGGCCGCTGATGGACGACGACGCGCTGCTCGAGTCGCTGGACCTGTCCTCGGGCGGTGCCCGCCGGCGCGCGGACCTGAAGCGCCTCGACGTGTCCGCCGCGCTCCGCGGCCTGCTGCCGTGGAAGTGCGCGGCCCGGCTCGACGAGGTCGCGCCGGAACGCGTCACGGTGCCCAGCGGCTCGCGGATCCGGATCGACTACTCGGGCGAGCAGCCGGTGCTCGCGGCCAAGCTGCAGGAGCTGTTCGGCTGGCAGGAGGCGCCACGCGTCGCCGGCGTGCCGCTCGTCGTGCACCTGCTCTCGCCGGCCGGGCGTCCGGCCGCCGTAACGGCCGACCTGGCATCCTTCTGGCGCGAGGGCTACCGGAGCGTACGGGCCGAGCTGCGCGGCCGCTATCCCCGCCACCCCTGGCCGGAGGATCCGGCCTCGGCGGAGCCCACGCGCCGTACCAACGCCCGCCGCCGCTGACCAGGGACGGAGAGGACATGACCACGGGTTTCACGGCCGGCGAGGCGGAGTGCTGCTCGCCGCGCCGGCGCGTACGGTCGCACCGGGGGGAGTGGTCAGCGAGGAACGTGCCGGGCGCACCGACCCGTACCGCGGTGTCGCCGCACTCACCCATGTGATCGCCGTCAGGGCGTAGGGCCCTCGAGCAGTCCCTCGGCCTCGGCGAGGATCTCGACCACGCGCAGGCCGAAACGTACGTCGCAGTTGTGGGCGCGACCCGTACGCGCCGACTCGACCAGCGCGTCGATCGCACGGCCGAGGCAGGTGACCGGATCGTCGTCGCCGGCCGGCATCGTGGCGACGCCGGAATCGCCACGGAACTCCGCGCCGTGGCCCGCCGCGACCCCCGGCGCGGTCAGGCTGAGCGTCGCCGTGCTCGACGCGCCGCTCGTGTGGCGCAGGATCAGATGAACGGTGTCGCCGGGGCCGTGCGCGGCCGCCAGGACGCGTTCGACGTCCCCGAGCACCGGCAGCAGGACCGACAGGGCGTGCGGCCCGACGTCCCACAGGCCGCCCTTCTCACGCCGCCACGGCGAGTTGGCGAACGGGTTGTCGCCGCTGTCCAGCGCGCCCAGCCAGTCCGCGCGGCCGGTGAACCAGCCACCATGCCGCGCCTGCTCGCCGATCCACTGCCGTCGCCCGTCCGTGAAACGCGTGGTGAAGAAGACCACCGAGGAGATGCCCGTCCGTGCCGCCGCGTCGACGACGGCCCTCGCGTCGGTGACGTTGAGCGCGAGCGGCTTGTCCAGCAGCAGATGGCGCCCGGCGAGCGCCGCGCGCTCGGCCAGCGGAGCCTGAATCGCCGGAGGCAGGGCGATCGCGATCCCCTCGGTGTCCTTGATGAGGGCGTCCACGTCTTCGTACGGGCGGCCGCCGAAGGTGTCGGCGATGGCGGCCGCGGCCTCGGGCCTGCGTCCCCAGACACCGGCGAACTCGACCTCGGGATGATCACGCAGCGCGGGCCCGTACGCGATCTCGGCCCAAGGCCCGGTCCCCAGCAGTCCGATACGCATGCCGCCCGCCCTCCACCCGATCAACACTCGCCGGACAGCATGCTCGGTATCGGACAAAGAGGTCAAGCGCGCCGGCGTCGGCGGCGCGGGGGGAGTGTCCCGGGTCCGCCGCTCGCCGGGAGGCCGGGGTAAGGCGGATGTCGCAGGCCGGCCACTTCTGGTTCTTCCAGGGGGCTATGTAGAGTACGAGTTATGTCGAACAGGTCGGCGTCACAGCTCTTGCTGAGGACGATGCTCACGGACCCGGGACGGGAGATGTACGGCCTTGAG
Organism: Actinoallomurus bryophytorum; assembly: GCF_006716425.1. Lineage (NCBI taxonomy): Bacteria > Bacillati > Actinomycetota > Actinomycetes > Streptosporangiales > Thermomonosporaceae > Actinoallomurus > Actinoallomurus bryophytorum. The sequence continues at coordinate 754,061 of NZ_VFOZ01000002.1, read as the reverse complement.
CTGATCGAGGCGACGGGCCTGCGCGGCGGGACGCTGTATCCGCTCGTGGCCCGGCTGGAGCGGGCCGGCCTGCTGGAGAGCGCGTGGGAGCCGCCGGCCGCGGAGGGCCTGCCCCGCCGCCGGCACTACCGGCTGACCCGGGACGGCGCGGCCTTCGCGGAGCGTACGGTTCTCCGGCCCGCCCTCCGGCTGAGCCCGGCGGGAGGGTGACACATGGACGACCGCCCCTCGCTGATCGAGCCGCTGCTGGACCGGCTGGCCGGCGTCTACTCCGGTGCCGAACTCGGCCTGGTACGGCAGGCGTACGAGGTCGCGGCCCGCCGGCACGACGGTCAGCTGCGCAAGAGCGGAGATCCGTACATCACGCATCCGGTCGCGGTCGCGACGCTCGCCGCGACCGTGGGTCTGGGCTGCCACCTGGTGTGCGCGGCCCTGCTCCATGACCTGCCGTCCGAACCCGGCTACGACCCGGCGCCGCTGCGCGCCGAGTTCGGCGACGACGTCGTGTCCCTCATCGAGGCGATAGAGGCGTCCGGGGCGGCCGTCCCGTGGGACGACCGGGTGATCACACTGAAGCTGTTGGACCGGCTGCACAACATGCGGACCATCGAGTACCTGGACGAGGACAAGCAGGTGCTCCGATCGCGGCACACCCTGGACCTGCTCGTGCCCCATGCCCAGCGGCTGGGCCACGACGTGGTCGCCGATGAGCTCCAGGCGCTCGCACGCCATCGGCTGCGCACCCTGGCGGGCACCGTCGATGGCGTGGAGAGGCCCTGGCACGTCCTCTGGCTCGGATCGATCCTGCTGCCGCGGACGGCCCGGAGGCGTTACCTGGAGGAGTGGTCCGCCGAGCTCCAGTTCCTGCCCGACCAGCGCCGCGCGGCGTTCATCCGCGAGCTCGTGAGGGGGCTGCCGAGGCTGTGCGTCGCCCTGCGCGGCTCGATCTGGTGCGACGCCCGCGCGCCGGCCGCACTCCACCGAGCCGTCGATGGCCTGGCCGGCGCCGGCCTGGCGACGTTGCGCTGGCTGCTCCGTTCGAAAGCCCGCCCCTGGGCCTTCCTGGCTCCGGCCGTCGCGTGGATCACCCTGCGGACCGCTCAGGACGACCTCGGCGACGCCCTGGCCGTCCTGATCACCATCCCCCCGGCCCTCGCCACCGGCATCAGCCGGCTACGGGACCACCTCGGCCTGACCGCGACCCATCGCGAGGATGCCGACCGGCGCTGAAGGGCCGGCCGAGGGGGAGCGGGTACTTCGGTCCGGCCGTAGAACCTTTTCGACGCCGGTTCCGTCTAGGCCGTGAGGAGGTACACATGATCCGAACGACCCGGGACCGTGAGTTCTCGGAATTCGTCGGGGCGAGCCGGGTGAGTCTGCTCCGCACCGCTTGCATGTTGACGGCGGGGGACAGGTTTCTCGCCGAGGATGTCGTCCAGACGGCGCTGGCCAGGGTGTACGTCGCCTGGCCGCGGATACGGGAGAGGGCCAGCACCGAGGCCTACGCACGCCGGGCGATCGTCTCGGCGTTCCTGGACGAGACGCGACGGCCCTGGTGGCGGCGGGAGAGCGCGACCGGCGAGTTGCCCGACGCCGCGGTGTCCGGTGACGCGTTCGGCGCCATCGACGGGCGGCTCGACGGCGGAGCGATGCGCCGGGCGCTCGCCGAGCTGCCGCCACGGATGCGTGCGGTGGTCGTGCTCCGCCACGAGCTCGATCTGAGCATCGAGGAGACCGCTTCGGCGCTGGGTTGTGCGAAGGGGACGGTCAAGAGCATGAACTCCAAGGCCCTGGACCGGCTGCGAACCGCGCTGGTCGCCGCACCGTCCTGATCCGCCCTGCCTCAAGTCGACCTGCCGACTCGGTACCGACCCGGGCCGGCCGAAAGGATTCTCGATGAACGACGTACGTGCCCTTCTCTCGGAGGCCGTCCCGGACGACCTCCGCACCGCCGACCGCTGGCCGGACGCCGAGTCCGACATCGCCCGTGGCCGTGCCCTGCTGGCGAGGCGGCGCCGCCGCCTGGCCCTCGGCGGGGGGACAGGTCTGGTCGCCGCCGGCGCCGCCGGTGCCCTGCTGCTGACGGGTCCGCTCAGCACGGCGGATCGGCCCGCCCCGGCCGCGGGCGCCTCGGCCGGCGCCTCGGTCCCGGGGGAGATCAGTGTCGCCCTGGTCGCCTACGAGGGGACGCAGCCGAAGGGCTACACCCTGAAGACCATCCCGCGGGGTTGGGAGGTCGCCACCGCCGACAACACGGCGCTGGTCCTGCACAAGATCGGTACCCCGAAGAGCGGCACTTTCGAGGACAAGATCCTCGTCGAGGGTGACCTCAACCCGTTCCCGAAGTCCGGGGACCAGGCGGTCGAGGTCAATGGGGCCAAGGGCTGGTTCTTCAGCCACAAGAGCGCGGACGACTCGGCCACTCTGATCTTCCAGACCGGTCAGCAGCGGCCGGTCGACCGGACACCCGGGAAGGCGAACCCGAGTAACCCCAAGCTCGCCATGACCCGGCTGGACGTCATGGTGCAGTTGCCGCATTCGCTCAACTGGAACGTCACGACCATGGTGAAGTTCGCCTCGGGTATCACGGTGGCGGATGGCGCCGGTGGCGCCGTCGGGTGACGTGTACGCCCTTCGGGCCGGGTGCCACTGAGTGGCGACGGGTGGCACCCGCCTTTGCCGTGGCGCGACCTCAAGACCGTGCGGAACCGGTTCTGGCTCACGCCTGGAGGTCGCCGCGCGTACGGCCGCCGCGGCGCATGGGGGCGCCGAGCAGCGCGTTGAGGTCTTCCTCGACGTGGGGAAGGAGCTCATCGCCGAAGACGCAGAGGGAGTTTTCCCGCGGGTGCCCGAAGGTGCCCAGGCGCAGGTCATCGGTGAGATGGATGAGGTAGTCGCCGTCCGGGTAGGCGGCGCCGGGCCAGGGCGGCCGGTCCGGGCCGCCGACGCGTTGGGGGTCGAAGCGGGCTCCGACGTGGTTCCGGTCGAGCCAGTAGAGGAGTTCTCCGGGTCTCGCGCAGGCGCGCAGGCCGCGTTCGATGATGGCCTCGAGTCGTGCGGCGGCGGGGCCGTCGGTCCTGTCGATGGCGGCAAGGTGCCAGGTGACCGACGCAGGGGGCTCGGTGATGCCGGGGTAGGTCTCGATACCGGGCTCGAACGCGAAGCGGGCGTTGAAGCGGTCCCACAGAGCGTCATGCTCCGAATCGAAGATGAGCCGCTTGACGGGCCGGTCAGGCGCGACAGGTCCGGGTGGGGACCAGTGGTACGTCGTCACCTGTGTGATCTCGTAGAACCCCGACCTCAGGAGCGTGTGGCGCAGGGCTCCGTCGGCCTCTGCCACGAATTCGCGGACATCGGACCGGCGCCTGAGGAGCCGTGCCCAGTCCGTCAGCGCCGGGACGAACTCCGCGTGCGGGCCCGTCATTCCGCCGATGGAGATGAACTCGGTGCCGTCCACGCGCTGGGCCCACGCGGCGCCCAGAAGGCCCGCTCCGGACTCCAGCATCAGGATCTGCTCTGAGTTCCAGCCCAGGTCGCCGTCGGCCTCCATCTCGGTGAGCGAGGTCCGATGCGGTTCCGTCGCGGCTGCGATGCGGCGGATACGTTCATGAAGGTCGTGTTCGCCGCGCAGGAGTTCGCGCACGCCGCGGCCGTCAGGCAGGGCTCCGGGTCCGGGGAGTCCGTCGATCTCGGCCACCAGCACGGCCCGTTCCCAGCCGGCCGCGAATCCCGCCTCGCGTAGGCGCTCGCCGAGCTCGGCTCCCTGGTCGTGGGAGTGGACCCTCCACTCCACCGGTTCACCGCGTTCGGCGAAGACGGCCTGCTGCCGCCGGATCAGGCCGGCGTCAGCGGGAACGGGGCCGGCGTCGAGGTCGACGGTGCCGTGAGTGCCGTAATGCGTCCGCACGAGCGGCCCGTCCCGTTCGACCACCGCGCCGGCGGGCGGGTACCCGGGCACGCGCCCACGCAACTGTGCGTCGTACGCCGTCAGTAAAACCCCGGCCCTGCCGGACATCCCGCCCACCCCTCTTAGACCACCTGAACTCTAGGTCCGGAGCCGCCTGTATCGGTACGGCCCGGCTGCTCGACGGACCGGGCGCAACGGAAGCAGGCACAACCTCCACCGGCCGCATAGAGGGGAGAGGCAAAGAAAAGTTTGCGAGGCGTCCCCACACCCGATGATCGGCGGCGCAGCGTTCCGACACAACGGGATGATTAAGGTCATATTGACCCAGGCTCCCGGCAGGCCGTGTGATTCGGCTGCGCCATGTGGCGGCCGTCGGCCGACCACCGTCCGGCGCACTCCGTAGGGCTTCGTCAGGGAAGGGCCGCCACCGTGGTCACAACGCTCCGAAACGTCCAGGCCGATCTCCCGCACCGGCGGTGGCGCCGCCGAAGAACGAGCGTGCTGGTGGCGGCCGTCGCCGCCGCCACGCTCGGTGTCGCCGGAACCGCCGTGGCCGCTCCGGTCCAGGCATCCGGCGACGCCTCGCCTCCCGCGCCGGGCGTCGCGGTCGCGACGGACGCCTCCGGGGACGCCGGTGTACTCGGCCGGACCGCCACCCTCACCCTTGCCCCGTGTGCCGGAGCGCTGGAGACTCCTCCGGCCGCGTGCACGGGCGAGGCCGCCGGTCGTTATGACTACCAGCTGAACGCCGGGCCGCCGCAGAGCCTGACCGCGACCGGCGGTGTGCAGAGGGTCCAGATCCCGCTGCACCACGTCGGCCCCAACACGGTGACGGTGTTCGCCGTCTCGGCCACGGGTGACCTGAGCGAGTCCGCCTCCGCCGACTTCGTCGTGACCACCCCCGCCACTCCGTACGCCGACGGCGACGTCGACGGTGACGGCCACGCCGACCTGCTCCTCGTCGGTACGGACGCCGACCCCGGTCTCTGGCTGGCCCGCGGCGACGGGGCGGGCGGCCTGGCCACCCCGACCGACATCGGAGCCGACGGCACCGGGATCAACAACACGCCCGCCGACTGGAACGACGCGCAGGTGCTGCACGGAGACTTCACCGGCGATCGCGTCCAGGACGTGCTCGCCTACCGTCCGGCCGGAGACAGCGCGGGCCAGGCCTTCCTGCAGTACGGGAACGGCGACGACCTGCCTCTCAGCCCGTACTCCGGCGACAGCGAGTGGCTGCACTCCGATCAGTTCACCGACTACACGCTCAACGGCGACGGGGACAATCCCACCCGGCTGGTCGCCGCGGGGAACGCCGGCCTCGACGACACGGGAATCGCCGACCTGATCGGCATTTCCGGCGACGCCGCGAACGGCTACCAGCTCGACCTCTACACCGCCTGTGGCGGATGCTCGGCCGGGAGCTACGGCTACGCGCGGACCCTCGCCGGTCCTACCGAGGCTCCCGACGGGGACGACGACTGGAACGACTTTTCCCTCACCACCGCCCAGCCCGCCGGGCAGACCGTCCTCTTCGCCGTGAAGAAGAGCACCGGCGAGCTCTGGGAGTCCACCAACCCCTCCCAGAACGCCACGGCGCTCATCGGCACGTCCGGCACCTGGACCCGGATCGACGTCCCCTGGAACCCGAGGCACGTGCCGGCGCTGGTCTTCGGCGACGTCGACGCCGCCGGGCACGTCGAACTGTGGGCGCAGGCCGGCATGTGTGCCACCCGTTACACCCTGACCGGTACCACCCTCGAACGGGGGGCCACGGTCGATCTGACCCCCGGGCACCCTCGTCATCGCACCGGCAAACACCGGAAGGGGTCCGGCCAGGCGCTCGGTCACTAGGCGGAGGGACCTTCCTTCTAATATCGGCCAATGCGTTCTGAGGCGGTTTGGGAGTCGGTCGCGCCCGGAGTCGAGCTGGCCACTCTCGAAGGGCATGCCGGACGGGCGGTGGATCTCTGCACGACCGTGGTGGAGGGCCGGACGCTGCTGGCCAGCGCGGGCGCGGACGGCACGCTGCGGATCTGGGATCCCGTCACCGCGCGGCAGGTCCGTGTCCTGCACGGGCACGCGGGCGCGGTCGACGCGGTGGTCGAGGTCGACGGCGTGCTGGTCAGCTCGGGCCGTGACGGGACCGTACGGACCTGGGATCCCGTCACGGGCGAGCGGCTGCGGACGCTGACCGGCCACAAAGGGGTGATCCCCGTCGAGGTAGGCGGGAAGACCCTGGTCGCGAGCGCCTCGCCGGACTCGGTACGGCTGTGGGATCCGCGTACGGGACAGACCCGTCAGGTCATCGCCGGCGCGACCGGACGGGCGATCGCCTGTCGCGGGGACCTGGTGATGGCCACCTCCGGTACCGCGGGCGGGGGCAAGGGCGTCGGCGTCTGGGACCTGACCACCGGTGAGCCGCGCGGGAGCGCGGAGCCGGACGGTCACACGACCGTGGACCTTTGCGCGATCACCGTCGGCGGGCGGCCCCTGTTCGCCACGGCGGGATACGACAAGGAGATGGAGGGAGGCAGGATCAGGCTGTGGGATCCCGCCACCGGCGAGCTCGTACGGGTCATCGAGCACGAGCCGATCGTCGAGGCCACCCTGGATCGCATCACGCACGTGCGCGCCGTCGAGCTGGGTGGCAGGGAGCGACTGGTCAGCGTCGGGCAGAAGACCGTACGGATCTGGGACCAGGACACCGGAGCGTCCGTCCAGGTCTTCATCCCGTCCGAGAGCTGGGTGGAGCGGGCGTGCTTCTTCCGCGCCGGGGGCCGTGAGCTGCTCGCGGTGCCGGAGAAGTACGTGGACTCTCTGTGCGTCTGGGACACCGCCACCGGCGAACCGGTCAACCGGATCCAGCGCGGCCGGGGGCCTTTCGACGCGCTGTGCGCCGTGGACCTCGACGGCAGGACACTGCTGGCCGGCGCGGACGGTCACCTCAGGACCGTACGGCTGTGGGATCCGCTGGGGCCCGGCACGCGGCCCCGTCCCCAGGGCCATACCGGAGACGTCTACGGAGCCTGGGCCTTCCAGGGCAAGGTCGTCAGCGTCGCGGACGAGTCACTGCGGATCTGGGACGCGGAGACCGGAGCGCGGCTTCGCCGGATCCGAGGATCGATGTTCGGCATCCAGGACGTGCACGCCTTCACCGCCGACGGCCGGGAACTGCTCGCGGGCGCGTTCTCCAGTTATGACGACGGGCGGATCCGGATCTGGGACCCCGCCACCGGACGGCAGCTCAGGCGTCTGGAACGCCGGTGGGAGGAGGGGCCGACGATCGTGTGCGCGTTCGACCGGGACGGCCGGACGCTGCTGGTGGCGGCCGGCGATTCCCTCCTCAGGATCTGGGACCCGGTCACCGGCGGGCTGGAACACGAAGAGGAGTGCGATGCCGCCCTCGAATGGCTCGGCCGGATCACCGTGGACGGCCGTCCCGCGCTGGTCGCCGACGCCCGGGGCCGCGGGGTGCGCCTCTGGTATCCGGCCGACGCGGTCTGGCAGGACCTGGCGGGACCCGGGGCGGACTTCGCGTTCATGCTCGGGGACCGCCCCCTGGTGGCCGCCGGCGAATCGGAGACGCTACGCGTCTGGGACCCGCTGACCGCCCGGGAGCAGTGCGTCCTGCGGGGAGAGGAGGGCACTCGCTTCGCCGGAATCGGCGTGCTGACGCTGGAGGGCCGTCCGCTGCTCGTCACGCATGGAGGGGAGGACCGTACGGTCCGCGTCTGGGATCCCGCGGACGGCCGAGGTGAGCACGTCATCCCGGTCCACCACGAGGTCGTCGGTTGTGCACCGCTCGGGAACGGCCTGCTCGCGATCGCCGTCCCCTCAGGCCTGGTCGTGCACCGCGTCTCGTCCTGACGCGCGTCGATGAGCGGTCGAGGCCGCTCAGCGCCCCCCAGCGACGAACCGTTCGAGCGATGCCGGTCGTACGGAGCGAACGGTCTCAGCGCCGCCGGCGGCGTTCGTCGCCGGGCCGGCGGGCCGGCTCCGGGCGGGCCGCCTCGCCGGTACGCGGCTCCACCGCGCGTTCGGCTGGTGGGGCCGTCCGGTCGGGATCCCAGTCCAGGCAGGTCGGGCGCCGTCCGGTCTCGACGTACTCTCGCGCGGCGCGGATGGCGGTCGCCGGTGTGACGCGGGCGCGTTCGGGCGGGACCGTCACCGGTGGCAGCTTCGGGTCGTCCTCGACGAGCAGCGGCTGGTCGGGGTCGACGCCGGACTCGACGCCGGGGCTGCCCTGCCAGGAGACGGCGGCGCGTCCCGCGGTGGTGTCGATGTAGATCCGCAGCGGCGACTGCTCCCGCTCGCCCTTGCCGATGCGGATCGCGACCCCGCGTACCCCGCCGGAGAAGAGGCGGTCCGCGGCCTCCCCGATGGCGCTCTCCGCCGAACCGGCGTCGGCGATCTCCCGTGACTTGGTGCCCCACCAGGCCATGAAGGTCTTCTCCTCGGTGGCGGGATCCTCGCGGCTCTCGGGCCGCGCCACGGACGCCTTCTGTTTCCCGCCCTTCCCGTGTGACGTCGAGACGGTGGAGCCACGCTCGGCCTTGACGTCGGAGGTCTGGTCGAGGCGGCCGAGGAAGACCGGCAGCTCGCCCGCGACCACGCCGAACAGGCCGGCGATCTCGCCCAGCCGCTCCCCGGCCTGGATGAGCGACTGGATGGCCTGCCCGGCTTTGGGGTCGTTCGACGCCGCGAGCACGGCGGTCAGGTTCCCCACCGCCGAGTCGACGAGCTCGGCGGCCGCCTCGACGGAGCCCCGTGCCTCCGCCGAGAGCTCCAGCGCGCCGGCGACCTGCTGCCTTATCTCGCCCGATATCGACACGCGGTATCCATCTCTCGCTGCGGCGTTGTCCCGTACGTCCCACCACGTGCTCGCCGGGAAACCTCCCTCCCTCCACCGGTCGTACCGGTGGAGGGAGGGACGACGGGCTACGAGAGCCGGTGGCGGGTCCACCAGGCGCACAGTCCGGCCAGGAGGAGGGCGAGGGCGAGGTAGACCAGCGCCTCGTCCCGCTGGATGGCCCAGAAGCGGCCGGCCGGCTGGTAGGTCACCACCTGCCGGTACCCCTCGCGTTCGAGCCTGGCGAAGCAGCCCTGGTCCCGCTGCCCCGGGCCGGGCAGGCAGTCGCCCATCCACGACGGTGGCCGGACCGTCCGCCCGGACGCGTTGACGGTCCGTTGCGCGGTGCTCCACGCGCCCGGCCTGTCGATGGCCAGGGTCAGGTGGCCGCCCCTGTCGATACGGAGGATGTTCGTCGCCGTGATCGTGGTGGTGAGGCGCTCGGGCGTCTCGAGGTGGGGCCGGACGCCCACGGACATGGTGATCTGGGTGACGGCCAGGAGGGCGAGCACGATGGCCATGGCCGGCAGAATGCGAGCCACGATGACTCCGACGGTGACGCCGAGGACGAAGGCGAAGGCCGCGTAGCCGAGGGGCACGATCCCGCGCGAGTCGAAGATCTCGGGTGACAGGCGCGGGAAGATCAGGAGGCCCGGGCCGGGAGCCGCGCCGGCGCCACTGGCGTCCGCGATGGCCCTGTCGATCGGGCCGGACCACCAGGTCACCGCGAGGCTGAGCAGTCCGGCGGCGGCCATGGCCGTCAGTCCGGTGAGGCCGAGCTTGGTCAGGAGCCAGCGGGTGCGGGTGGAGCCCTGGGTCCAGACGAGCCGGTGGGTTCCGGCCTCCAGCTCCCGGGCGATCATCGGGGCGCCCCAGAACATGCCGATGACGAACGGCAGCGCGAGCAGGGCGAGGGCGCCGAGCAGGTAGAGCGCGGTGTCGGCGCCGCCGATCTCGCTCAGGAACGAATCGGTGCCGTACCGGCCGGCCAGCCGCGGGCCGGTGGCCGCCAGGAGAACGGCGAGGACGGCGATGAGGCCGAACACCACCGCGGCCTGCGTACGGAGCTGGCGCCACGTCAGCCAGATCATCGCTGCACCTCCAGGGCGGGAACGGACGGGCTCATGTAGCCGAGGACGAGGTCTTCGAGGCCGGCCGGGCCGGCCGACCAGACGGGATCGCCGGCCGTGGCGCCGGCCCGTACGAGCACGGTCGTCACGCGGTCGGTGCGGTGTACCGAGATGACGTGCGGCCCGGAGGGGACGGCGGTGGTGCTCGGCCCGGTGAGGAGCTGATGGCCGGCCAGCAGCTCACCGACCTCGCCGGCCACCCGTACGCGGGAGGCGACGAGCACGATGAGGTAGTCGCAGACCCGCTCCATGTCCGAGACCAGGTGGGAGGAGTGCAGGACGCTGAGTCCGCCTGCCGTCTCGCTCAGCTCCTGCAGGAACTCCCGCCGGGCGAGCGGATCGAGGCTGGCGACCGGTTCGTCGAGGATCAGCAGCTCGGGCCGCTTGGCGATGGCGAGGGTCAGGGCGAGCTGGGCGCGCTGACCGCCGGACAGGTCTCCGGCCCGCCGGCCGGGGGGCACGCCGAGCCGCTGGATCCGGTCCGCCGCCAGCCGCGCGTCCCAGCCCCGGTTGAGCCGGGCGCCCAGCCTGAGATGCTCGGCGACGGTCAGCCTGGCGTAGACCGGCGTGTCCTGGGCGACGAAACCGACCTTGGCCAGCTGCGCCGGACCGCCGCCCGGTCGCCCGCCGCACACCTCGATGGTGCCCGACGTCGGTGTCAGCAGCCCGGCGGCCAGGCTCAGCAGGGTGGTCTTCCCGGCGCCGTTGGGGCCGACGAGCCCGACGACCCGTCCGGCCGGGATGTCGAGGGTGCAGTCCGAGAGCGCGCGGTGCCGCCCGAATCTCCTGCCCAGTCCCCGGGCCCGCAGAGCAGCGGTCATGCCATGTCCTCCTGAGTGGTCGGCGGAAAGCGTGCCGCTCACCCTGCGGTTTCCGGCCTGGCGCCCGCACCGGCCGGAAGTACGGTTCGGGGGAGACCGGTCGTACTTTCGGCCACTACGCCGTCCGCGGGCAGCTCCGTACTCTGAACGCATGAACATGCTGGATCGCCTGGCCGAGCGGCCCGGGACGGTCGCCAACGCCGGGTTCGCCGTCATGTTCACGGGGGCGCTGGCCGTCGGCGCACACACGCTCGCGGGCAACGGCGCCAACTGGATGTTCGACCTCGCCGTCGGGGCGGTCGTGTGCGCGGCGGCCCTGCTGCGCGGACACTCCCGTACGCGGGCGGCGGCGGTGGCGTTGGTCGTCTGCGGGGCCGCCGAGCTGGCCGCCTGGCGCTGGCACCTGCCGGGACAGCCGGGCGGTGCCGCGGTCCTCGCCCTGTTCGTGCTCGTCGGCTCCGCGTGCCGGGTGCTTCCGGTACGTCCGGCGGCGGCCATCGTGGCGGGCGGGGTGGTGGTGACGGCCGGCACCATGGAGAGATACCTGGTCTTCATCCGCGACGGCACGCCGTGTTCCTACGCGGCGACCTGGTCCATGGGGCTGGGACTGTGCGCCGCCGTGGGCACCGGCCTCTGGCTACGCTCCCTCGACGGCCGCCGCCAGGCCGCCATCGAGACCGTACGCCGGGACGAGCGCCTCGCCCTCGCGCGGGAGCTCCACGACGCCGCGGCGCACCACATCACCGGCGTCGTCATCCAGGCCCAGGCCGCACGGATCGCCGCGCGCAGGAACGCACCGACGCTGGAGGACAACCTGGCGGCGATCGAGTCCGCCGGCAGCGACGCTCTGGCCTCCATGCGCCAGGTCATCGGCCTGCTGCGGGACGACGACGACGCCGGTGGGCTCACTCCCGGGCCCGAGCGGCTCACCGACCTCGTGGAACGCTTCGCCGGGCGCGGTCCCGCCGTACGGCTGCGGCTGCCCGACGGACCCACCGACCCGTCCTGGCCCCCGGAGGTGACCACCACCGTCTGCCGGGTCGTCCAGGAGGCCCTCACCAACGTGACCCGCCACGCCTCCGGCGCACACGAGGTGACCGTGGCGCTCGCCCACGACCGGTGGAACATCACCGTCGAGATCACCGACGACGCGCCCGCGGCCGGCTCGCACCGGTTCCCGCACTCCGGCGGATACGGGCTGGTCGGCATGCGCGAGCGCGTCGAGGCCCTCGGCGGGACGCTCAGCGCCGGTCCGGGGACCGGGACCGGCTGGTCGGTGCTCGCCACGCTGCCCGCCCCGGGCAGGCCATGACCATCCGGGTGCTGATCGCCGACGACCAGGAGATGGTCCGCAGCGGGCTGCGCTTCATCCTCGAGGACCAGCCCGACATCACCGTGGTCGCCGAGGCGGCGGACGGCGCAGGCGCCGTGGCCCAGGCGCGCCGCCTGCGCCCCGACGTCTGCCTCATCGACATCCGGATGCCCCGTCTCGACGGCATCGAGGTCACCCGTGTCCTGGCCGGCCCCGACGTCACGGACCCGCTCCGGGTGGTCATCGTCACCACCTTCGACCTCGATGAGTACGTCTACGGGGCGCTGCGCGCCGGGGCGGTCGGCTTCATCCTCAAGAACGCCGGCCCCGCCCTGCTGGTCGAGGCCGTACGCGCCGCCAGCACCGGAGACGCCCTCATCTCCCCTTCCGTCACGGTGCGGCTCCTCAAGCACCTCGCGCCCACGAAGACCCCGGCGGTCGCCGAACCCGCACAGCCGCTGTCCGGCCGGGAGATCGAGGTCATCCACGCCATCGCCCGAGGCCGCACCAACCAGGAGATCGGCGCCGAGCTGTTCATCTCCCTCAGCACCGTCAAGAGTCACGTGTCCAGCGTCCAGACCAAGCTGGGGCTCCGCAACCGAGTGGAGGTCGCCGCCTGGGCCTGGGAGAGCGGGCTCGTCGACCCCGCCGGCGGCCGTCACCCCCGATGACCGCGCGTCCGCGGAACCCGGGGCGATGCGGCCTGTGGAACGTGAAGTCACAGAAGAAAATCGCGTCCTGGACCGGGTGAGCCTCGAGCGAGGCTCACCCGGTCCCCGGTCCCCGGCCGCTAGCCGCCGCTGGTGACGGCGAAGACGTGCATGGCGTTGGTGCCGCTCGACACCCCGTGACTGATGTTGGGAAGGGTGACCAGCCGTACCTGCTTGCCCGCCTGCAGCGTGACCGTGGACATGAACAGGTGGACGGTCTGGTTCTGCTTCCCGGACGCGGTGTTGATGTAGGGGAAGGTGGCGACGGTGTCCCCGCCGCCGGCCCACCAGTCGGGGAACGTGATCGTGAACGGCTGGGTGGTGCCATCCGTGTAGGTGATCAGGCCGCTGCCCGACGAGGTGTCGTTGTTGGCCAGTCCCAGGAAGCCGAGCCGGGCGCCCGACCCGGAGAACTCGAACGCCTGCCCGCCGGCGACGACGTTGTCCGCCTTGCCCGCCGGGACGTCCGGCCAGGTGAAGGTGAGCCCGCCGTGCGCGACCGTGCCGCCCGGCGTGATGCCGGCGGCGGCCAGCGCCTGCGCCGACAGGCTCAGGCCGCCGCCGTCCAGGTTGCCCGCCGACGGGTCGGCGTCGTCGGTGATCGCGGTGTTGGTGTACGCGTCGGCCAGTGACGCGAACGGGATGGCCAGGAGCGTCGTCGCGTCACCGGTGCCCTGCCGGCCGTCCTGATCGGTGTAGGCGACCTTGGCCTGGAGCTCGTAGCCGGCGCGCGGCGCGTCGGCCGGGGCCTTGACCGACCAGGTCGTGTGCACGGACTCGCCGCCGGCGACACTGGCGAACGTTGCCGGGGAGCTCGCCTCCGCGGTCCAGCCGTCGGGGGCGGTGAGCGACATCGTCACGTCGCTCAGCGCGTCCGGTCCCGAGTTGGTGAACGTGGTCGTCGCGGTGGCGGTGCCGCCGGGCTCGATGGTCGAGGGCCCGGTGACCGTGTACGGGTACTTGGCGGTGATGGCCGCCGAGCCCGTGACGCCGTCGACCGTCACCTTGATGGTCGTCACGCCGGAGCCGACCACCGTCACCAGCCCCGCGTCGCTCACCGTCGCCACGCCGGTGTCGGTGCTGCTGTAGTGGACGTCGGCCTGCTTCAGGTCGACGAATGACTGGTCGTCGTTGACCGCCTCGACGACGTCGTCGGCGGTCACGTCGAGGTTGCGCTTCTCCCGCGTGTGGTCGGTGTCGTCCTTGATCCACCGGTTCTTGCCGGTCAGGTCGATGGTGTCCCCGACCTTGTAGCCGACGGCCTCGGGCTGCACGGTGACATACCGCGTCTTGGGAGTCAGCGCGCCGGTGACCTGTACGTCGGCCGAGCCGGCGACGTCGGCGGAGTCGGCCCCGACCTGGAACCGGTAGGCGCCGTCCGGCACGAACGACTTCATGTTCTGGGCGTCCCAGATGGCCAGGTCGGCCATCTTCACGGTGAGCGTGACGTGCTCGGTCTCCCCGGGCCGCAGCACCGCGGTCTTGTGGAAGCCGGCCAGCCGCTTCTTCGGCAGCTCGACACCCGGGACCGTGAACGGCGTGGCGGCGTACAGCTGCGCGACCGTGGCGCCCGCCGTGTCACCGCTGTTGGTGACGTCGAAACCCACGGTGACGTCGCCGTCGGCGGTCACCGACGCCTCGTCGGCCGCGACGTGGGAGTAGGTGAACCCGGTGTAGCTCAGCCCGCGGCCGAAGGGGTAGGTCGGCGTGCCGGTGAAGTACTGGTACGTACGGCCGATCCCGCCGGTGGCGCCCGGCGTGATGTCGTAGTCGGACATCGGCGGGAGCTGTGAGTCGTCCTTGAACCAGGTGAAGTTGAGGTGCCCGGCCGGATTCTGCGCACCCAGCAGGACGTCGGCCAGCGCGGTGCCCTGGCTCTCGCCGTTGTAGCCGCTGAAGACGATCGAGGACACCTTGTCCTGGACGTCGTCGATCTTGACGGGGCCGCCGGACTGGACCACGAGCGCCAGCTTCGGGTTGCCCAGCGCGGCGGTCTGGTCGATCAGGGAGTCGTAGTTGCCGGGCATGGCCAGGCTCGTACGGTCCATGCCCTCGTGCGCGACGGCGTCGTCCGTGCCGACGAAGACGACCACGAGGTCCGCGGCCTTGATGTCGGCCTTGGTGGCGTCGCTGAGGGTCGCGTCACCGGTGGCCGTCGTGGACGTGCCGGCCGCGTCGAAGACCACCGAGGCGGACGGGTTGGCGGCCTTGACCGCGGAGGTGATGCCCTCGACGGCGCTGACCTGCTTGGCCGGCGCGCCGGAGTAACCGCCGAGCGTGACCTTGTTCGCCAGGTCGCCGAGGATGACCACCTTGTTCAGCTTCGAGCCGTCCGCCGGCAGCAGCTTTCCGTCGTTCTTGAGCAGGACGAGCGAGTTGTCGGCGACCTTCTCGGCCAGGGCCTGGTGCTCGGCGCTCTGGATGACGTCCTTGCTGATCTTGGTGTACGGGACGTCGCCCGGCGGGTCGAACTCCCCGGTCCGCATCCGCACGGTGAAGAGGCGGACCAGCGCGGTGTCGAGCACGCCCTCGCTCATGGCGCCGGTGGCGATGGCGTCCCTGATGTTCTGCGCGGTGGCCTCGGCGCCGGTGCAGTTGGCGTCGGTGCCGGCACGCAGCGCGTACGCCTGGCCGCCCGCCTGGCCGGACAGAGTCGCGCCGGTGGTGGTGTTGGTCCAGGTCGGGCTGGACTTGTGGTCGGTGGTCCAGCCGGGCGGGGCCCAGTCGTGACCGCCGGGCGGCAGTTGCCAGGTGGTGCCGACGGCGCCGCAGTCGGAGGTGACGTAACCGCCGAAGCCGTACGTCCGCTGGGCCAGCTGGTTCACCGTGTAGGTGTCGGCGACGGCCGGGGTGCCGTTGATGGCGTTGTAGGAGGTCATCAACCCGGACACGTGGGCGTTCTCGATGAGGTCGCGGAACTGGGCGGTGTAGTACTCCCGCAGGGTCCGGTCATCGGTGTCGGAGCTGATCCCGGTCCGGTCGTTGTCCGTGTTGTTCAGCGCGTAGTGCTTGGCGGTCGAGGCGACCTTCAGGTACCCGGTGCTGGGCTTCCCGTCCTTGTCCTGGCCCTGGTAACCGTTGACGAAGGCGCCGCCCATCTGCGCGACGAGGTACGGGTCCTCGCCGAACGCCTCGTCCGTACGGCCCCAGCGCGGGTCGCGGTCCAGGTTGACGGTCGGCGCCCAGTACGTCAGCGAACCGTAGTCGTCCTTGCTCGGTCCGATGTTGTTCGCGCCGACCCCCCACAGGGACTTGTCGAGGAAGCCCCGCGCCTCATCCGAGATCGCCGTCGTCTCGTCGTACATGAGGTCGCGGTCCCACGACATGGACGAGGCGAAGTTGGTCGGGAAGCTCGTGGCCGGCACTCCGCCGGAGGCCGAGCCGTGGTCGGTGTTCGCGCCGAGGGTGTTGATCCCGTGCTGGCCCTCGCTCCAGTAGGTGTACTGCTGCACGCCCAGGCGCGGGATGGCCGGTGCGCTGTTGGTCTTGAGCTGGTTCACCTTCTCGTCGAGCGTCATGCGCGAGACCAGGTCCGCGGCACGTTCCTCGAACGAATGGCCGGTGTCCAGGTAGACCGGCTTGGTGTCGGCGTGGGCGGCCGGCGTCGAGGCGCCGACCAGGCCGATCGTGGCTGCGAGTGAGCACGCGGCGGCCAGGAGGGCGCGCCGTCGCGTGGGCTTGCGTCGTGACATCAGTTGACTCCGTGATCACAACTCTGGCGGGGGTGATCGTGCGCTGTCACCGGTCGCGGGGTGGGGGTGATCTGTGCGATCTAGGTCATGGTTACGGCGAAATAATCCGGAAGTCAACAAGTTGTTAAGTAATTGGTCGGAGGTCTGTCCTGGGTCCGGACCGGTCCCGTGTCTTCTCTCCGCCGCACTCGCGCGCCGGGCCAGAGCCGCCCACGACTCCAGCGCCATGATCCAGAAATCATGATCACGAAAGATGATCTTCACTAGGGTGCTCGGTGGACATCACGGAACATCGGAGGGGTCGTGACGCACTCACAGCCGAGCCGGCGGGACTTCGGGCGGATGCTGGGCGTGATGGGACTGGCGGCGGCCGTTCCCACGCTGGCCGGCGGCTGCGGAACGCAAGCCGTGCGGGCCGGTACCCGTGCGGCGACCGCCACGCGCACCTGGCGCGTGAGCGGCTCGGCGGGGACCGGCCTGGGCGGCTTCGACACGGCGATCAAGACCCTCATGCAGGCGCGGAACATCCCGTCCGGCTCGCTGGCGGTCATGCGCAAGGGCAAGCTCATCCTAGCGCGCGGCTACACCTGGAGCGACGACACGACGCTGAGCGTCCAGCCCACCTCGCTGTTCCGGCTGGGCAGCCTCAGCAAGGCGATCACCGCGACCGCCGTGATGCGGCTCGTCCAGGACGGCAGGCTCAGCCTGTCCGCCCCGGTGACCAGCCTGATCGACATGACGCCGCCCACGGGCACCACCGCCGACCCGCGCCTGGGCCAGGTGACTGTACGGCGGCTGCTCCAGCATCTCGGCGGCTGGGACCGCGACATCACGCCGGACCCGACGTACGAGGACCGGAAGATCGCCACCACGCTCGGCGTGCCACTGCCGATCGGCAAGGCCGACATGGTCAAGTACGGGGCGGGGCTGCCCCTGGACCACGCGCCGGGCAGCACGTACGCCTACAGCAACTACGGCTACCTGCTCCTGGGGCAGATCGTGGAGAAGGTCTCCGGGACGGCGTACGCCACCTACGTCCAGCAGAAGGTGCTCACGCCGCTGGGAATCACCCGCAACCGGCCGGGAAAGTCGCTCAGGACCGGCGCGGCCACGGGCGAGGTTCCCTACTACTCCCAGTACACGGGCCCGTCCGTGTTCGACGCCGCGGGGACCACGGTGTCCACGCCGTACGGGTCCTTCAACGTGGAGAACCGGACCGCGATGGGCGGATGGCTGACCTCGGCCGTCGACCACGTGAAGTTCACCCAGATCTTCGACCTGACGACGACTGTCCTGACGAAGACGTCCGTGGACGCGATGTTCGCCCAGCCGGAGACCGGCCTGAACGCCGACGGCTACTACTACGGCTTCGGCTGGATGGTGCGGGACGTCACGGGCGGCCAGAACACCTGGCACGACGGCAGCCTTCCGGGCACGACCACGATCGTGACCCGCCGCTTCGACGGGATCACCTGGGCGGTGCTCTTCGACCAGCGGGACGACCCGTCCGGGCTGGTCTACGACTACAACTCGATCAGCGCGCCGCTGCACAGCGTGGCGAACGCGATGACCACCTGGCCCACGGTGGACCTGTTCGGCCAGTACCTCTAGACCGCGGTCAGCGTCGCGGGGCCACGGGCCGGACCGCCGCGGTGACGCCCTAGCCGCCGGCCGAGTAGGCGATCAGCGCACCGGCCACGACGATGACCGCGATGACCACGGCGAGCAGCGAACGGCTTCTGAGGCTGCGCCTGCCGGCGGAGACGGCCGGCTCGCCGGAGGGGACCGATCCCGTGGACACGGACGGTACGAGAGGGCCGGGATCGTGGTTCCGCGCCGCGGTCGCCACGCCTGCCGCGCCGCGCCCGTTGGCCGATCGGTGCCGGCCGTGGCCGGCAGGCACGGACCGGCGCGCTCCGCCGTTCGGTGGAGGGGAGAGGTCGGCACCGGCGAGCACGTCCCGCAGGGCCGCGGCGGTGGCAGGCCGGTCGGCGGGGTCGTACGCCATGGCCTGCTGGAGCACAGCGACGAGCCCGGGCGGCGCGCCGGGAATGTCGGGCACGGGCCCGAGCCGCGCGGCCATGAGCGCCACCATGCTCGGCCGGCCCTCCGCCGGGAAGAACGGAGGCCGGCCGGACAGCAGGGCGTACAGCGTCGCGCCGAGGGAGTAGATGTCGCCCGCCACGGTCGGTTCGACCAGGTCGAACACCTCCGGCGGGGCGAACGCCGGGGTCAGCGTCTCAGGGGTCGCCGTCGACTCCGGCCCCGGCGTGGGCATGGTGGCGAGGCCGAAGTCGGTGAGCGCCACGGCACCGTGCCGGTTGACCAGGATGTTCGCGGGCTTCACGTCCCGGTGCAGGATCCCGACCTCGTGGGCCGCGGCGAGCGCGCCGGCGATGTGCACCCCGATGTCCCGTACCTCGGCGGCCGGGAACGGCCCGCCGCCGCGCAGCCGGCCGGCCAGCGAGCCGTTCGGGCACAGCTCGAGCACGATGTGCGGGCGCCCGTCGCCGAGCACCCCCGCGTCGTACACGGCGACCACGTGCGGGTGGTCCGACAGGTGCCCGGCCGCCCTGACCTCCCGCATGTACCGCCGCTTGTCGCGGTCGGTGATCAGCACCCGGCTGTCGATCTTGAGCGCCACCTCGCGCCCCACGGCGAGCTGCCGCGCGCGGTAGACGGTCCCGAACCCCCCTTGGCCGAGCGTCTCGATGATCTCGTAGCCCTGAATCGATCGGGCCGCGTCCCCCGTAGAGTCCATCGCGCCATGATCCCCCTGAAAGCGATTCGCTAGAAAGTATCCCATTACCTGGCTTCTAGCTCGGCCGACGCGGACCGGCATGTCGCGGGTCCGTACGGACCGGCGCGATGCGCAGGCGGCGCGGGGGCACCGCGGCGGCCGATGGTGAAGGCAGCTTCCCGTCGGCGCCCGGGACGACCACGCCCAGCACGCGTGGGCCGCTCGCCCCCGTGCACGAGGCGACCGTGCCCGGCAGGCCGTGCGCGGTCAGCCAGCCGAGGACGGTGAACGCGTACGCCTCCTTCGCGCCGGACGGGATGCCGAACTCCTCGATCGAACGCAGCCGGGCTCCGGCCTCGCGGCGCAGTTCCGCCGCGAGGTCGGCCATGAGTGAAGGGTTCGCGGTGCCGCCGCCGGAGGCGATCACCTCGTCCACCTCGTACGCGGCGATCGCGCGGGCGACCGTCGTGGCCGTGAGCCGGGTCAGCGTCGCGAGCAGGTCGGCGCCGGAGGGCGGGTCGCCCCTGAGCGCGGCCAGCGCCGAACGTACGTGACCGAGGCCGAACAGCTCCTTGCCCGTCGTCTTGGGCGGCGGCGCCGCGTAGTACGGCTCGGCCAGCAGCACGTCCAGCAGGCCATCGTGCACGGTGCCCGCCGCGGCGCCGGCGCCGCCGGCGTCGTAGCGACGCTCACCCCCGGTCGCCTCGGCGACCACGGCGTCGAGCAGCGCGTTGGCGGGTCCGGTGTCGAACGCCACCGGCTCGCGTCCCCGCGCGAGCACGGTGATGTTCGCGATGCCGCCGAGGTTGAGCGCGGCACGCGGTGTGCCGCCGCGGAGCAGCAGGGTGTCGAAGAGGCTGACGAGCGGGGCGCCCTGACCGCCGGCGGCGACGTCGCGCGCCCGCAGGTCGGCGACCACCGGGAGGCCGGTGCGTTCGGCGATCCACGCGGGCCGGCCGATCTGCAGGGTTCCGAGGACACGGCCGTCCGCCACCTGGTGGTAGAGCGTCTGCCCGTGGGAGACGACCAGGTCGGCCCGGCCGCCGGCGAGCTCACCCGCGCCGCGCGCCGCCGCCTCGGCGAACGCCTGCCCGATCCGGGTGTCGAGCGAGCAGATCGCCTCGGCCGTGGTGGCGGCCGGAGGCAGCGCGGCGGCGATGGCACGGGCGAGAGCCGGCGCGTACGGGACCGAGAGCGAGCCGAGCGGCCGGAGCGTCAGCTCCTCGCCCTCGGCGGCCAGGTCGGCCGCCGCCACCTCGATCGCGTCGAACGACGTGCCGGAGACCAGTCCGAGGACACGCACCCTTTCACGGTACGGCCCGTGCCGAGCCCGGTCTCCGGCGCGGCTGGGATTCCGGCGAAATCATGAATGCGCGCACCGAGTTCTGCTCTTATGGCGGGGTGGAAAACCCGCGAGGTTCTCCCCGGCAGAAAGGGGTGCCTGGTGGTCATCGGATCACCGCCATCACCACGGCGTAGTGCGGATTCCCCGGATCATGCGCGATATGTCGCAATAAGCCAAGATGAGCGTTTTATTGTCTTACGCAGAAAAACTGGGCGTGTGGCGTCCTTAGTCACTGCCCTCCTTGTCGCGTGGTATTTGCTTTATGTCATTGCCGCGGCATTCGCCCGCGACCTGATGCGGTACCGGCTGGCCGGGAACGTCAACGTCGCCCTCGTGTTCGGCGTGCTCCAGTTCGCCTCGACGTTCTTCCTTGCCTGGCGCTACTCCCGCTACTCGCGTCGCGTGCTCGACCCGCTGCGGGCGCGGGTCGCCGCCGACTCCGAGGAAGAGCGATGATCCCCGCTGCGGCGGGCGCCGTCTCCGGCGATGCCCGTACGATCACCTTCGCCCTGTTCGCCGGCCTGGTCTGCGTCACCCTGGGCATCACGCTCTGGGCGCGCAGGCACACCGACGGCGCCACCGACTTCTACGCCGGAGGGCGCGGCTTCTCCGGCCGGCAGAACGGCCTGGCGCTCGCCGGCGACTACATGTCGGCCGCCTCGTTCCTGGGCATCGCCGGGCTCATCTCACTGTCGGGCTACGACGGGTTCCTCTACTCCATCGGCTCCCTGGTGGGCTGGCTGCCCGTCCTGCTGCTCGCCGGGCTCATGCGCAACGTCGGCCGGTTCACCCTCACGGACGTGCCGGCGTACCGGGTGCGGCGGCAGTCCCCGGTCCGTATCGCCGGCGCGGTGTCCACGGTCACGGTGTCGGTGTTCTACCTGGTCGCGCAGATGGTCGGCGCCGGCGCGCTGATCGGCCTCCTGCTCGGCATCAGGCCGGGCACGACCTTCCTCGGCATGTCCGCGGGCACCGCGAGGGCGAGCGCGATCGCCGTCGTGGGTGCCCTGATGATCCTCTACGTGGTGTTCGGCGGGATGAAGGGCACCACGTGGGTGCAGATCGTCAAGACCATGCTGCTGATGACCGCGGGGGTCGCGATGACCGGGCTGGTCCTGGGCCGGTTCGGCTTCGACGTGAGCGACCTGCTGGGGTCGGCCGCCCGCGAGAGCGGCCGTGGCGACGCCTTCCTCGAACCCGGCCTGCGCTTCGGCCGGGAGGTCGCCGGCCGGCCGGCCGAGACACTGGCCGGCAAGCTCGACTTCGTGAGCCTCGCGCTCGCGCTGGCGCTCGGCACCGCCGGGCTGCCGCACGTCGTCAACCGCATCTTCACGGTGCCGGACGCCCGTACCGCACGCAGGTCGGTCAACTGGGCCATCGGCCTCATCGGCGGCTTCTTCCTGATGACCCTGGCGCTCGGCTTCGGCGCCGCAGCGCTGGTCGGCCGCGACGAGATCATCGCGCAGGACCCGTCCGGCAACGCCGCCGTGCCGCAGCTGGCACGCGAGCTGGGCGAGCACCTCGCCGGCCGGGCGGGCGGCGACGTCCTGCTGGCCTTCGTGGCCGCGGTGGCCTGCGCGACCATCCTCGCGGCGGTCGCCGGACTGATGATGGCCGCCTCCACCTCGCTCGCGCACGACTACTTCGGCCACGTGCTGATGTTCGGGCGCCCACGGGAGCGCCAGGAGGTCGCGGTCGCGCGGGTGGCCGCCGTGCTCATCGGCGCCGTCGCCATCGCGCTGGCCGTCTTCGTCCAGAATCTCAACGTCGCGTTCCTGGTGGGTCTCGCCTTCGCCATCGCGGCGTCGGCGAACCTCCCCGCCATCGTCTTCAGCCTGTTCTGGCGGCGCTTCAACGGGGTGGGCGCGGTCGCCGGGATCTACGGCGGGCTGGTCACCTCGATCACGCTGGTCGTCTTCTCCCCGGTCGTGTCGGGCAAGGTGGATCCCCTCACCGGGGAGAGCCTGTCGCTGCTCCCGCTGGGCGTGGACTTCGCCTGGTTCCCGCTGGAGAACCCCGCGCTGGTCTCGATCCCCGCCGGTTTCCTGTGCGCGGTCGCCGGCACGTTCCTGAGCCGCGAACGCGCCGACCCGGAACGCTTCGCCGAGCTGTCCGCACGTGCCCTGACCGGCGTCGGCGCGCACCGCTGAGCGCGGCCTGTCATCGCCGCACGTGGACGCCACCCGTCACCGGGCTTCGGCCGGCGATGAGGCCGGCCACGCGACGTCGTCGATCGTGAGCCACGGCGCGACGGCCACGGCCGCGGGCGTGAGCCCGGCGAACGTCCTGACCTCGCGGTGGAGGTGGGACTGGTCGGTGTAGCCGCTCTCGGTGGCGACGCCGGCGGGGGCGTGGCCCGCCGCGAGAAGGTGGGCGGCGTGGTCGAACCGCACCAGCCGGGCGGCGCGTTTGGGGGAGATGCCGAGCTGGGACCGGAAGCGGGACCACAGGCGCTTGCGGCTCCAGCCGACCTCGTCCGCCAGGCCATCGACCCGCAGCCGCCCGCGGGTCAGGAGCACCCGCCGCCAGGCGTGGGCGACCTCCGGATCGATCCGGCGGGTGGCCGGTCGCCGGCCGAGGATCTCCGCCGCGATCGTGAACCGTTCGTCCCACGACGCGGCGGCGCGCAGCCTGTCCTCGGCCCGTCCGGCGTCGCGGCCCCAGAGGTCCTCGAGCGACACGACCGAACCGGTGAGCTCGGCCGATGGGCCGAGCATCGCCGCCGCCGCGACCGGCTCCAGCCGGATCTGGAGGCACTCGACCCGCGACCGGCCGCCCGCCCGGACATCTCCGGGGAGGAGCCCGACGACGACACTGCCGCGCTCGCGCCGGCCATGGGTGTCGTAGACGGCGCCTTCGCCCTCGCTCAGGTCGACGAGCAGCGTGACGGATGGGTGCGCCACCATGGCCACATCCCACAGCACGGGGACACGCTGGCGGAAACCGGCCATGCTGATCCCCGGCGGCCGACGTGACGGGCGGGGCACCGCGACGTCCACGTCCGACCACGCCCAGTCGAGTGGTGTCGCGCTCGGAAGCACGGGAGCAGCCTATTCCCCTGGGATCACGGGCGGGCGCCAGAGCCCGTCGCCGTGAAGTCCAGCAGCAGCCCGCTGGTGATCTCGGGCGCTTCCAGGAGGGGCACATGCCCGACGCCGGGCAGCAGCTCCACCCGCGCGTTCGGCACCGCGTCGTACTGACGCGCGGACGCCGGATCCCATTTGCGGTCGGCGGCGCCGCAGATCACCAGCACCGGGACCTCGAGCGCGGCGAGACGCTCGGGAACGCTGCTCTCGGCGATGTAGGCGGTGTTCCGGCGCAGCACCTCCCTCATCGTGCGGTACTTGATGCCGCGTACCGCGGCGACCAGGTCGTCCGGGATGTCGACCGGGCGGGCGGCCGTCGCGTTGGCCCCCTTCCGGATCCACGCGTCCGACCGTATCGACCAGATGAGCGGGCCGAGCGGCGGGCCCAGCAGGACCCGGAGGATGAGCGGTTGCGGAAGGAGCGCGTCGAGACTCGGGCCGGTGCTGATCAGCGCGAGTGACCCCACCAGGCCGGGGCGCCGTTCGGCGAGCGCGGTGGCGACGTAGCCGCCGCTGGAGTGCCCGGCCACGGCGACGTGACGGAGGCCGAGGTCGTCGAGCAACGCCGCCACCCGGCCCGCCTGGGCGGGCACGTCGTACGACGGCGCGGGCGGGGACTGGCCGCAGCCCGGGAGGTCGATCCGGATGACGTGATGGTGGCCGGCCAGTGCCGGGACCATCGGGCCCCAGGAGGCGCCCGCGGCCCCCGATCCGTGGATGAGCAACAGCGGCGGCGCCTGCCGCGGGCCGTCGTGGACCACGTGCATCCCCTGCGAGAGCTCAACGTCGTACTCACTCATGCACGGGATGATGCATGGGCCACTGGCCATCGGTCTTGTACGAATGTCGCCGTGGAGTCGGCGGCACGTTCAGGACAGCAGGCCGCGTTTGTACGCCTCGCCGACCGCGGCCGCCCGGTCGCGTACTCCCAGCTTGTCGTAGATGTGCAGCAGGTGGGTCTTGATGGTCGCCTCGCTGACGAACAGCCGCTTGGCCGCCTCGCGGTTGGTGGTGCCGTCGGCGACGAGGGCGAGCACCTCGCGTTCGCGCTTGCTGAGGGTGCCGTCCGTCGGCCGGCGCACCCGGCCCATGAGGCGGCCCGCGACCGACGGCGACAGCACCGACTCGCCGCGGAACGCCGACCGGACGGCGCGCAGGAGCTCCTCGCGCGGAGCATCCTTGAGCAGGTAGCCCGTGGCACCCGCCTCGATGGCCGGGAGCACGTCGCTGTCGGTGTCGAACGTCGTCAGCACGAGGACGCGCACGTCCGGGCACGTCTCGCGCAACCGTGTGATCGCCTCCACGCCGCCCATCTCCGGCATGCGAAGGTCCATGAGCACGACGTCGGCCTCGCCGGCCCGCCGGATCGCCTCGGCACCGTTGGCCGCCTCACCGACGACCTCCAGGTCAGGCTCGGCGGCGAAGACGCCGCGCAGGCCGTCGCGGACGATCGGATGGTCATCGACGATCAACAGGCGGATCATGCCCCTCCTCCGGCCGGCAGGGCGGGAACGCTCGCGTTGACGGCGGTGCCCTCTCCGGGACTGCTCTCGATCGCGAGGCTGCCCGCGACCCGCAGCAGCCGCTGGCGCATGGACGACAGGCCGAACCCCCCGTTGGCCACACCCGGTTCGAAGCCCACGCCGTCGTCACGTACGTCCAGCAGCACGACGTCGTCCATGTACGACAGCGTCAGGCCGACACGGGACGCCTTCGCGTGCTTGGCGACATTGGTCAGGGCCTCCTGCGCGACGCGGAACAGCGCGACCTCCACGTCGGCGAGCATCGGCCGGGGGTCGCCGGTGGTCTCGACGCCCACCGCGACCCCGCAGGCCGCGGACCAGCGTTCGCTCATCCCGGTGATCGCCTCGGGCAGGTGCGCGTCCTCGAGATGCTCGGGCCGCAGCGCCTGTACGGATCGGCGTGCCTCGGAGAGGTTCTCCCGCGCCAGGGCCTGCGCCTGGTCGGCGAAGCGCAGCCACTGGCCGGGGTTCTGCCGGGCCGCCTCGATCTGGGCGATGATCCCGGTGAAGCCCTGGGCGAGGGTGTCGTGGATCTCCCGCGCCATGCGGGCGCGCTCGTCCAGAACGCCCGCCTCGCGTGCCTGCGTCAGCAGCTGCGCGTGCAGGCCGGCGTTCTCCGCCAGGGCCGCCTCGAGCTGGGCGTTGGCCTCGGCGAGGTCGGTGAGCATGGTGCGCTGCTTGGCGTTCTGCTCGCCGAGCATCGTGCCGAAGAACAGGAACCCGCCGCCGAGGGCGATGCCCGCCCCCGTAAAGATCAGGTAGACGACGAACGTGGAGCCGTCGATGTGCTGGAAACCGCCGACGTACGTGCTGGAGACGACCGCTGCCGTCGCCGCCACACCGGCCCACTTCGAGCGGCCCGGCAGGGTCCCCACCTGGAGATAACCGGACCAGGCGAAGAACCCGCACAGCGGGCTGAGGTAGACGAGTGTCGCGGACAGGAGCGTGAATCCCGTGAAGTGGATCGCCGCGCCCCAGGGGCGCTGGGCCCAGGCGGGCCCGACGCGGGTGGTGAGGAGCAGCCAGGCCACCGCGATCAGGACGACGCCCATCGTGGCGAGCATGCGCTCAGCCGGCAGGGAGCCGTCGAACGCGATGAGGACGACCGAGATGGCCAGCGCACAGTAGGGAACGACGCGGAGCATGATCGCTTCGCGCCGTTCCCAGCCGCTGGGCGGCACTGCCACGGTCACTCCCACCTGAAGAGCTTGGTCGCGGCCAGCCCGGCGACGACGGCGTACGCGGCCATTATGGCCAACTGCGCGATATGGGGCGACGTGCCCATCCACGCGTCCCGCATCGTCTTCAGGGTCGCACCGAGCGGCGAGTAGTCGCCGATGTTCCGCAGGACCGCCGGCATCGTCTCGCGGGGGATGTAGACGCCGCCGAGGAACAGGCTCGGGAAGAACAGGATCATGCCGATCGCCTGACCGGCCTTGGCGGTGGGCGCCACGGCCGCGACGAGCAGCCCGATCGCGAACAGCGCCGCCATGCCGAGCACCAGCGCACCGAGGAAGGCGAACAGGGACTTCGGGACGGGCGTGCCGAACAGCACGTCACCGGCGACGATCAGCACGGCGACCGTGAACAGTGCCCCGACGGCGTACAGGACGAGCTGGGCGGCCAGCAGGTAGACGGGTCGCACCGGTGTGGTGGCCAGGCGCCGCAGTACGCCCTTCTCCCGGTACGTCGCCAGCGTCGCGGGCAGCACGCTGAGCCCGAGGATGGCCAGCGCGATGCCCGCGCCGATCGCGGCGATGTACTCGGCGCCGGTCTGGCCGCCGAGGTCGGCGTCGGCCTTGCGGCTACCGGGCTGGAAGCCGAAGCCGAGCAGCAGCGCGACCGGCAGGACCAGCACGAACAGCGGCACGACGAACTCACGCATGTTGAGCTTGAACTCCATGAAGGTGATCCGGGCGAACATGGGGGTCTCGCTTCCTTAGTTGATGCTGCGGCCGGTGAGGGCGACGAAGGCGTCGTCGAGGCTGGTCTGCTCGACGCGAAGGTCGGCGGCGATGATGTTGTTGCGGGCGAGCACGGAGGTGACCGCCTGCAGGAGGCCGTCGCTCCCCGACACGGCGAGCTGCTCACCGGACCTGGTCACCTCGTGGACCTCCGGCAGGTCACGGAGGAGCCGGTCGTCCAGCGCGGGCGAGGGCCGGAACCGGATGCGCTGCCCGGGGCTGACCCGCGACACGAGCCCGGCGGGTGTGTCGATGGCGGCGACCCGGCCGGAGTCGATCACGGCGATGCGGTCGCAGAGGCGCTCGGCCTCCTCCATGAAGTGCGTGACCAGCACGATCGTCACGCCGCGGTCGCGGATCTGCTCGATCAGCTGCCAGGTGTCACGGCGCGCCTGCGGGTCGAGCCCGGTGGTCAGCTCGTCCAGGATCGCGATCTCCGGGCTGCCGGCCAGCGCGAGTGCGATCGACACCCGCTGCTTCTGGCCGCCGGACAGCTTGCCGAACCTGGCGTCGCGCTTGCCGCCGAGCCCCAGGTCGTCGATGAGGCGTTCCCAGTCGGCGGGCTTGCGGTAGAAGGAGCTGTAGAGCTCGAGCGCCTCGCCGACCTTCATCTTCTCCGGCAGCTCGCTCTGCTGCAGCTGCACGCCGACCCGCTGGGTGAGATCCGCACGGTCGCGGCGTGGGTCCAGCCCGAGCACCGAGACGGCGCCGTGGTCGGGCGTCCGCAGGCCCCCGACGCATTCGACGGTGGTGGTCTTGCCCGCGCCGTTCGGGCCGAGGATGCCGAAGATCTCGCCTCTCTCGACGTCGAACGACACGTCGTCCACGGCGACGGTGCCGCCGTAGCGCTTGTGCAGCTTGCTGACTTCGATGACCGCCATGACCGCGCTCCCTGGTGCTGGTGACTACGCTCCAGAGCATCGCCCGCGAGACCCCTGTGGCGGATCGACCGCACGGGTACGGCAGGGGTGGATCACCCCATCAGCCGATCGGTTGACCCCGTACCGTCCGCGGGCGTCATCCCCCGCGGCTCAGGCGGTCCGGTGGCCTCGGGTGAGGGTCGCGAGGACGAGCACGGCGGCGGCCGCGGCACAGACGATGACCAGCGTCATCGGGACGGCCGAGTGCGAACCGGCCACACCGACGAGCGGCGCGGCGGCGGCGCCGATGACGTACTGGGTCAGGCCGAACAGCGCCGAGGCGCTGCCCGCGATGTTGGGCGGGCGGCCGGACAGCGCGAGGGCCGCGGAGTTGGGCATGACCAGGCCGATCGCGGACACGACGAGGAACAGGGCGACCAGCACGAAGGGCAGGCCCAGGCCGGCGAACACCGCCACCACGAGCAGCACGCCTCCGGCCAGGGAGACCAGGAGGCCGGCGGTGAGCAGCGTCATCATCCGTACGCGTCCGGCCAGCAGCCCGCTCACCTGGCCGAGCGCGACGATGCCCAGGGAGTTCACCGCGAAGATCAGGCTGAACGTCTGGGGGGACAGGCCGTAGATGTTCTGGGTGACGAAAGGCGATCCTGAGATGTAGGCGAACATCGCCGCGAACGCCAGGCCGCCCGCCAGGGCGTACGCCACGAACACCCGGTCGGCGCAGAGTTCGCGATAGGTCCGCAGGGCGGCCCGCAGGCCGCCCGTGTGCCGCTCCGGCCGCGCCAGCGTCTCGCGCAGCCCGAGCGCCGAGACCGCCATGAGCGCGCCCATGACGGTCAGGACGACGAACACCCCGCGCCAGGACGTGAAGCGCAGGACCTGTCCGCCGATCACCGGCGCGGCGATCGGCGCGACGCCGTTGACGAGCATCAGCAGCGAGAAGAACCGCGCCACGGCCGGACCGTCGTGCATGTCGCGCACCATCGCGCGGGAGATCACGATGCAGGCCGCGCCCGCCACCCCCTGGATCAGCCGCAGCGCGATCAGGAGTTGCACGGTGGGCGCCACCACGCACAGCAGGGAGGCGATCGTGTAGATCACGATGCCGGCCAGCATCGGGCGCCGGCGTCCCCACATGTCGCTGAGCGGCCCGGCCACCACCTGCCCGGCGGCGAGGCCGACGAGGCAGGCGGTCAGGGTCAGCTGGACGAGTGAGGCACCGGCCGACAGGTCGTGGGTGAGCCTCGGCAGGGCCGGGAGGTACATGTCGATGGACAGCGGGCCGATCGCGCTCAGCGCGCCCAGGACGAGGAAGAGGCGAACTCGCTCCGCCCGGCCCGCCGTGGCGTACGCCGTCCGCTCGGCCGTGGCCGTCACACGATCATCCTCTCCTGATGGGGTCTCAGGAGATAACGGATCCGCGTCGGCCGGGCATTCCCGGCGACGATTCGGTCAGTGGTGGGGGCGCAGGCCGTCCAGCAGGTAGGACAGCAGCCGGTCGGTGTCCTCGGGGACGCGCTCGGTCGCCACGGAAAGCCCATGAGTGAGGCGCAACAGGTCCGAGGCGGTCACCCCTGCGCGTACGGTCCCGGCCTCCTGTGCCGCGGCGAGGACCGCACCAGCCGCCTCCTGGATCTCGTCGTGGCACTTGGTGAACAGGTCGGACCGCCGGTCGATGACCTCTTTCAGCGTCTGCATCAGCCCGCGCTTGCTCGCGGCGTAGCCGATGAACGCGTGCATCCAGGCGGACAGCGCGTCGCCACCGGACTCGGCCTCCAGGAGGTCGTAGGCCTTCGAGCACAGCTCGTCGACCTCGCCGTGGTAGACGGCCTCCTGCAGCGCCAGACGGGTGGGGAAGTGGCGGTACAGCGTGCCGATGCCGACCTCGGCGTGGCGCGCGATGTCCTCCAGCGAGGCCTCGGCGCCTTGTTCGAGGAACGCGCGCTTGGCCTCGGTGAGCAGCCGCTTGTAGTTGCGGCGCGCGTCGGCGCGCATGGGGCGCCGCTCGGCGGTCGTCATCGCTCCTCCCGGAACGGTTGCATACCGGAGGGTACCTCCGTATCGTTGCGGAGGCACCCTCCGTTTAAGGTCGGGCGGCTCCGACAGCCACTTCGGGGGACGCCCGGCACTCTTCCTGCAGAAGGAGTCTATGACTCATGTCCCAGCAGACCGTCTCCACACGAGACACACCGTTCGCCGGGAGACCGCCGCGGCACGCGCGACATCCCGGGATCTCGCTGGCCGTGATCGTCGCGTGCCAGCTCATGGTCGTGCTCGACGCGACCGTCGTGTTCGTCGCCCTGCCCAAGATCCAGCACACCCTGCACTTCTCCGCGACCGGCCTGTCGTGGGTGACCAACGTCTACTCCCTCGCGTTCGGCGGCCTGCTCCTGCTGGGCGGCCGCGCCGGTGACGTGCTCGGACGACGCCGCGTCTTCCTCGCGGGCATCGCGATCTTCACGCTCGCCTCGCTGCTCGGCGGGCTCGCCACCTCCGCGGCGTGGCTGCTCGCGGCGCGAGGGGTGCAGGGCGTCGGGGCGGCCCTGGCGGCGCCCGGCGCGCTGGCCCTGATCACCACGAACTTCGCCGAAGGCGCCGAGCGGAACCGGGCGCTGAGCATCTTCTCCGCCACGTCATCGGCGGGGGCGTCCGTCGGCCTGATCCTCGGCGGCGTGCTCACCGACTGGCTCTCCTGGCGCTGGGTGCTGTTCATCAACGTGCCGGTCGGCGTCGCGGTGCTGCTGATCGCACCGCTGTTCATCGAGGAGACCGAACGGCACCGGGGCCGTCTCGACATCGCCGGGGCGATCACGTCCGTCACCGGCATGGTCGCCCTGGTGTACGCCTTCATCCGCGCCTCCGACGCGGGCTGGAGCGACTCGACCACCCTGCTGGCGTTCGCCGCCGGGGTCATCATGCTCGCGGCGTTCGTCACCGTGGAGGCACGCGCGCGGCAGCCGGTGGTGCCGCTCCGGCTGTTCGCCGACCGGGCACGGTCCGGGGCATATCTGATCATGCTGCTGCTCGCGGCGGCGATGTTCGGGATGTTCTTCTTCCTGGTGCAGTTCCTGCAGAACTCCCTCGGCTTCGGCCCGCTGGAGGCCGGGGTGGCGTTCCTGCCGATGACGGGCCTGCTGTTCGGCGTCGCGCGGCTGGCGCCCCGGCTGGTGCCCAGGTTCGGGCCGCGGCGGCTGATGCTGACCGGCCTGCCGTTCATCATCGTGGGGATGCTGTGGCTGACGCGCCTGTCGGCCACCAGCGGGTACGCCGCGGGTGTGCTCGGCCCGATGATCCTGTTCGGGCTGGGAGCGGGCCTGGTCTTCCTGCCGGTCACCCTCACCATCCTGTCCGGGGTGCGGCGCGAGGACTCCGGGGCGGCCTCGGGCATGCTGCAGACGATGCAGCAGGTCGGCGGCGCGCTGGGCATGGCCGTCCTGGTCTCGATCTTCGGTACCGCGAGCAGGCACGGGGGCCAGGTGCACGGTGCCGCCGTCGCGTTCGACGTGGCGACGGTCTTCATCGCGGTGGCGCTGGTCCTGGCCATCGCCTTCGTGAGACCCGCGGTCCGGCGGTGACCTGGGGCGGGCCCGCCGTCACCTCGGAGGCGTGACGGCCGGCCCGCCTACGACGGTGGCTCGCCCTGGTAGGCCAGCGCGATCGTGCGCACCCACGTGTGCACGGCGTCCTCGTCCGGGGCGAAGGGACCCGGCCGGAAGTGCGGCGAGGCCAGGCCGCGCTGCACGGACTCGCACGCGGTCCAGTCCTGGCGGTTCGTCCGGTCCCAGAACTCCACCGCGTAGCCCGCGTCGCGTACGCCCTCCGGGACGTACCAGGAGCACTCGATCCCGGTACGGTCCGGCGCGCGCGGCCGCAGGCGGTGGGTCATGACGTAGTCCGGGTGCAGCGAGATCAGCAGGTCCGGAAGCAGCCCGAAGTAGTGCACCCGCCGGCGGTCGGCGCCCGTGATGAAAGCGCCACCGGACCGCCCGTCCAGCGACATCGTCTCCGCGTGGTCGCGCAGGTCCATCGAGCCGCCGACCCAGGCGCCCGGCAGGTCGTAGTTGTCGCCGCTCGCCGGCGGCGAGACCGCGCACAGCTCGGGATGGATGAGCGGGCAGTGGTAGCACTCGTGGTAGTTCTCGGCGATCACCTTCCAGTTGGCCCGCACGTCGTACTCGTGCCGCGCCGCGAGCGTGAGCCGCTCCGGCGCGTACGGCTCGACCAGCACCGTCAGCGCGCCCGCGTGCTCGGCGAACGGCGGCGCGTCGCCGGTGGCGTTGACGAACACCCAGCCGTGCCACGCCGTCATCGGCAGCGGCGTCAGGTCGTACCCGGTGATCTTGAAGCCGGGTGCGCCGCGCATGCTGCCGTCCAGCCGGTACGCCCAGGCGTGGTATGGGCAGACGATGAGGTCACGGTCCGAGGTGCACCCCTCGGCCAGCAGCTCGTGCCCACGGTGCCGGCAGGTGTTGGCGAACGCGCCGTCCGGTGTGACCAGCACCGGGACGTCGCCGGCGAGCACCGCGCGCTGGGTGGCGCCGGCGGTCAGCAGCTCGTCCGCGCGCCCGAGGCAGCTCCACGTCCCGGCGAACAGGTGCCGCCGCTCCCACGCGAGGACCTCGGGGGAGGCGTACGCGCTCGCGGGCAGCATGGTCGCCTCGCCGAACGGCCTGAGCGCCGGGCCGAGATCGGCCGCGGGGATGGGCGCGGGCGGCCAGGACCTCATGCCGGGCGCCTGTACCGGGATAGTGTCGGCCCGTGGCGCGGCTGACCGTTGACGACCGGCGCGAGGAGATCCTGCGCGCGACCGTGGCGCAGATCGCCGAGCGCGGGGTGGCGGCCATCCGGGTGGCCGACGTGGCCACCGCCCTCGGCGTCAGCACCGCGCTGGTCTTCTACCACTTCCGGTCCAAGGACCGGCTGGTCGCCGAGGCGTTCGGCTACGCGGCCCGGCGCGACCTCGACCGGCTCGCGCAGGTCGCCGGGTCCGGCGGCTCGGCCCGGCAGCGCCTCGTACGTGCGCTGCGGCTTTACCACCCGAGTGGCTCGGCCGCCCCGGGCTGGCGCCTGTGGATCGACGGCTGGTCCGCGGCGCTCCGCGAGCCCGAGCTGCGCCGCGTGTGCCGGCGGCTCGACCTGCGCTGGCGCGACACGATCGCCGGGCTGATCGCGGAGGGTGTCACGGCGGGGGAGTTCGACTGCCCCGATCCGGAGGCCGCCGCCTGGCGCATCACGGCCCTGATCGACGGTCTCTCGGTCCAGACGACCGTGCACCGCGGCGTGCTCACCCGGCGCCAGGCCGAGGCATGGGCCTACGACCAGGCCGCGCGGGAGCTGGGCGTACCCGCTCTCTAGGTTCACCGGCGCCTCCGGCGGTCCCGGAGCACCTGGCGTACGACGTTGCGGCCGGGCACGCCGGTGACGCCTCCGCCGCCATGGGTCGACGAGCCCGCCTGGTAGAGCCCCTTGACCGGCGTACGCAGGTCGGCGTACCCGGCCGCGGGCCGCGCGTGGAACATCTGGCCCGGCGTCAGCTCGCCGTGGAAGATGTTGCCGCCGACCAGGTTGTACTCATGCTCCATGTCGTACGGGCCGATCACCTGGCGGTGCAGCACCGAGGAGGTGAAGCCCGGCGCGACCGCCTCCATACGGGCCACCACCCGGTCCGCGTACGCCTCCAGCTCCGCCTCAGGCTGGGAGTCGTGCCAGGTATGCGGCACCCACTGGGTGAACATCGAGACGACGTGGTGGCCCTCCGGCGCCAGGGAGTCGTCGAACACACTGGGGATGCAGACGTCGGCGAAGGGCAGTGCCGCGGCCCGGCCGGCCACCGCGTCCTGGAAGGCGCCCTCGACGTCGTCGAGAGACTCGGCCAGCACGATCGTGCCGCCGTGCACCTCGGGGTCGATGCCGGAGACGCCGCTGAACTCCGGCAGCCGGTCCACGGCCAGGTTGATCTTGACGGTGCCGCTGCGCGTCTTCCAGCGCTCGATGTCGCCGACGAAGTCCTCGGGCAGGTCGCGGCGGTCCAGCAGCCGCAGGAACGAGATGGCCGGGTGCGCGGTCGTCACGACGGTGCGCGCGGTCAGCTCCTCCCCGGACTCCAGCGTGACGCCGGTGGCGCGGCCGTCCTTCACGCCGATGCGCGCCACCGGCGCGGACGTGCGGATCTCCGCGCCGAACTCCCGCGCCGCCGAGGCCAGGGCCTTGGTCACCCCGCCCATGCCGCCGCGCGGGAACCCCCACGTGGTCTCGCCGACATGGTGGTGGAGCATGACGTACGCGGTGCCGGCCGAGCGCGGGCCCGCCCACGTGCCGATCACCCCGGACACCGACAGCATGCCGCGCATCGCGTCGGAGTCGAAGCGGTCCTCGACCAGGTCGGCGATGCTGTCGGTGAGGATGCGGGTGACGTCGACCGCCGATCGTACGTTCACGCCGCGCAGGCTGCGCAGCAGGCCGGCCTGCCCGGCGAGATCCGCCGGTTTCCGCGAGCCGAGCTTGGGCGGGATCCTCTCCAGCAGCGGGCCGAGGATCCCGCCCAGCTCGTTCATCCAGGCGTCCCAGCGCTCGTACGCCGCGGCGTCCTTGGAGGAGAACCGCTCGATCTCCTCCCGGCGCCGCGCCGGGTCGTCCGGCAGCCGCAGGTGGCCGCCGTCGGCGCGCGGCGCGAAGTAGGGCCCCTGCGGGTAGACGTGGTAGCCGTGCCGGTCCAGCCGCAGATCCCGGACCAGCGCGGGCGGCAGGAGGCTGACCACGTACGACAGGGACGTGACCGTGTAGTCGGGGCCGAACGGGTGCTCGCTCACCGCCGCGCCGCCGACCACCTCGCGCGCCTCGCAGACGCACACCCGCAGGCCGGCCTTTGCCAGGTAGGCGGCGGCCACGAGGCCGTTGTGCCCGCCGCCGATCACCAGGACGTCGTACACGGGCGGCTCCTTACTGATCCGTCAGTCAGTACTGATCGTCTCTCGCGAGGCGGGGGGAGGCAAGGGTCCGTTTCGTCCGGCTTTCCTCGCCGGGGCGCCGAGCACGTAGAAGAGCGCGCCGAGGCCGAGGCACAGCGCGAGCGGGACGAGCTGGCTCAGCATGTAGCCGAGCCGGTCGCCGGCGAACCCCTCGGGCAGCGATCCGGCCGGGTCGCCCGACGTGCCGAACCAGCCGACCCCCAGTCCCGGCCACACCAGCTGCACGAGCGTGAAGAGGACGAAGACGGTCGGCAGCGCCGAGACCAGCCACGGCACCGGCGAGCGGTACGGGCGCTCGACGTCGGGCATCTTGCGGCGCAGCACGTACAGGCTCGGGAACGCGAGCAGGTAGGAGATGAACGTCGTGGAGATGGCCAGCCCGAGCACGGCCGAGAAGTACTTCTGCGCGTCACCCTTGGTGATCAGGAAGGCCGCCACCATGACGATGGTGGAAAGGATGGAAGACAGGATGTTCACCCGGATCGGCGTGCCGAAGCGGGTGGAGAACTTCCCCAGGAACGCGGGACCGGCGCCGTCCGCGCAGGCCACCGCCTGGGCCCGGTCGCCGCCCATCGACCAGGTGATGCCGCTGGTCAGCACCCCGAGGATGAGGCCGAGCGCGGCGATCTTGCCCATGACCGAGCCCGCGCCGGTCAGCGTGACCGAGCCGTCGGCCGCGACGTGCCCGCCGTACACGGTGAACACCGCCTTGCACGCGTCCACGAACCCGCCCAGGCTGCCGATCGCGTTGCCCGGCAGCACCAGGAGGGTGCCCAGGATCGGCGCGCCGTACAGGATCACCGACAGGACGCCCGCGCGCAGGATCGAGGAGGGCACGTCCTTCTGCGGGTCGCCCATCTCCTCGGCGGCGGTGCTCGGCAGCTCGAAGCCCACGTAGTTGTAGACCAGGATCGGCACCAGCCCGACGAAGCCGATGTAACTGGGCTTGAACTCGTGCCCGACCAGGTGGACGCCGTGCTCGACGCCGTAGATGACCACCGAGACGACGAAGGTGCCGATCAGCAGGATGCGGGAGATGGCCCCGATCGTGGGCAGCCACTTGCCGACGCGGAACGCCAGCAGCACGGCCAGCGCACCGGTCCAGACGAAGATCGCGCCGCCGACGTAGCGCCAGATGCCCGGCAGGTCGAAGAAGAACTTCTCCCAGGTGGTGACGGCCACGATGGTGAGAGTGCCGCCGAGCCACACCGGGTTGGAGAGCCAGTAGAGCACCTGGTTGACCCCGGCGGCGAACCGCCCGAAGGCCAGCTTCGTCCAGACGTACGGCCCGCCCTCGAAGGGGAACGCCGACCCGAGCTCGGCGGCGAGCAGCCCGTACGGCAGGAAGAAGAACACCGCCAGGAACAGGAGCCAGACCAGGCCCTGCGGGCCTTTGTTGGCGACGGTGCCCAGCGTGTCCAGGCCGACCAGCGCGCAGACCAGGAAGGCCGCGATGTCCAGCCGGAAGAACGACTTTCGCAGGTGGGTCTTCTGGAGTTCCCAGTCGCCGGTGAAGCTGTCGGGGATCGCGGCCATGAGGGCTGCCTCTCTGCCGGGCCGGCGCCCCCCGTTGCTGATTCGCCGGTCAGTTTCCCCGTGTGTACTCCAGCCCGGTGGATTTGAAAAGAGCCGCCTTTCCCAGGCTGCGCCGGCCGCTGACCTCCCACACCCACCGTCCGGGCCGGATCACCGACGCGGCGGGCACGGTCAGCCGTCCGTGGGCCGGAATCCAGCTGGATCCTCCTCGTACGCCTCGAGTGCGGACGCGCTCGTGTAGAAGGAGGAGAACTCGATGATTCTGCCGTCCTGACGCCGGACGAGCAGAGGTCCGTTCCCCACGAGCCCGGGCTCACCCGTCCGCAACGCCTCGGCCGTGTCGTAGACGAAAAGCCAGCCATAGGGCTTCTCCACCGTCGCCGACTCGGCGATGGCGACGGGACGGCTCTCGTGCGGGTAGACCTCACGGAGGAATTCCCGCGCGATGCGAATGGCGTCATCCCTGGTGATCACGGTTCACCTCATCAGGCTGCTCGGTAGAAGTTGTAGGTCGAAAGCTGTCCCCGAGCGGGATGGCGGGCGAACGACTTGCCCACCTGGCCGTCGAGGTACAGGATCTTGCCGTTGATGTTCGCGACGTTGTACGTGTGGCTGGGAACACCTTCGCTCGTCCGCCCCAGTCTCAGGATGATGCCCCGGGCTCCGCCGCCGAAGGACGTCAACTGTGACTCGACGACTCGCAGCTCGTCCGCGCGAAGACCCGGAAGGGCGTACAGCGAACGCTCGTCGAGCATCTGGGAGACCGATTTCGTGTTGATGGTCTCGCGGCACGGTCCCGCGACGACCGCCCTCCTGGCGAGCATGTCGTCGAGTGCCAGCGAGCACTCGAGGCAGTTGCGACCCGATCCGGTCGGGTTCACCTGGTGAAGAAGCCGATCGATGTCCCCCTGGGTCAGCCGCCGGCCACGCGCGGCGTCGAGAATGGCTGCCACCTCTCCATGGGATGCGCGGATGAGGAGGGCGTGTTCGGGGCTCGGCGGATGAATGCTGTCGGAGAACCTGGAAATGCCCGACGGCCGGAGCCGGAGGAGTAAGTCGGGCCCGGCCGCGTCCGCGCCGCCGTGGGCGGCGGCGTCTTCGGCGCCCACCCTCATCGGGTGGCTGGACCGGAAGAACGTCTTGATGGCGTCGGCGAACAAGCCCCCCGCTCGAGGAACACCGTTCACCACGATCCCCTTCCGCCCGCTCGTACTGCGGGCGCCATCTCAGAGAGCGCCCGTGTGATGTGCGGCAGAGCGGGACCGAAGGATGGACGATATCGCCTTCGGCCGTGAGGGTACCGCCGAGCCGCGCCGTACGGAGGTTCTCCAGGGGCCGGCGCGGCGTCGGCTTCCTCAGCCCAGGCGCCACTGCTGGTTGGCGCCGCCGTTGCACGTGTAGAGCTGGATCTGGGCGCCGTTGACGTTGCCCGAGGACTGGTCGCCGTGGGCCACGTCGAGGCAGAGCCCGGACTGGGTTCCCACGATGGTGCCGTCGGGCCGCAGTTCGAAGCGCTGGTTCGCGCCGCCGCTGCAGCCCCAGAGCTCGACCTTCGTCTCCGGCGTGGTCTGGTTGTTGTACGCGTCCAGGCACTGGGTGCCGCCGTAGACGCGCAGCTCACCGGCCGCGGTCGGCGTCCACCCCTGGTTGGCGCCGCCGCCGCAGTCCCACAGCTCGATCTTCGTGCCCGGCGTGGTCTGGTTGTCGTAGACGTCCAGGCACCGGTTCGCAGACGCGGCGACCAGCGGGTGGGTGGTGCCCACGCTGCTCCCACTGCCCTGCGACACCCGGTACATCACCGAACCGTGCCCGGGCACGGTCGCCGAGATCGAACCGCTGGTGCCGGTGACGACGTGCGACCAGAGGTTGTTCAGCCGGTACGACGAGGCGGAGGGCAGCCCGACCGCGGACGCCGTGGTAGAGATCGTCGCGGCGGAGCCGTTCTCGTTGAAGAGCACGACCGCGACGTCGCCGTTCGAGAGCGGCTTGGCGAGCACGTCGAGGCCGCCGGAGGAGGACACCTGGGTGCCCTGCCTGCCGAGCGAGTCCTGGTCGACCGCGATCACGTCGCGGTCGGTGTAGAGCGAGAGAGTGGCGGGCGTCGCACCGCGCAGATCCGTACCGGAGATCAGCGGCGCCGCCATCTCGGCCCACAGGCTGAACTCCGACCGGTCCTCGGTGAACGACATGCCGTTGCCGACCTCGAGCATGTCGGGGTCGTTCCACCCACCGGGACCGGCGTACTGGGCGAGCTTCACGTTGCTGTGGAAGATCGACAGCATCGATCCGTACGACGCGTTGATGTCCCCGGTCGTCCGCCAGAGGTTGCCGGTGGCCGAGCCCCAGGTCCAGACGCTGTCCTCGCCCCACTCGCAGAGGCTGTAGACGATCGGCCGGCCGGTACGCGCGAGCGCGTCGCGCATCGCGTTGTACCGCTGCTGGTAGGGCACGCCCTGGTTGTTGCAGTTGTCGTACTTCAGGTAGTCGACGCCCCAGGCGGCGAAGCTGTTCGCGTCCTGCTGCTCATGGTTGAGACTGCCCGGATATCCGGCGCAGGTCGCGGTGCCGGCGCTCTCGTAGATGCCGAGCTTGAGCCCCTTGCCGTGGACGTAGTCGGCGGTGCCCTTGATCCCGTCGGGGAACTTCGCCGGATCGGGCACGAGGTTTCCCGCGGAGTCCCGGTTGTGGGTCATCCAGCAGTCGTCGATGTTGACGTACTGGTAGCCGGCGTCCTTCATGCCGTTCGCCACCATGCGGTCGGCGGTGTCCTTGACGAGCTGCTCACTGATACCGCAGCCGAAGGCGTTCCAGTCGTTCCACCCCATCGGCGGCGTCTTGGCGAGCCCGTTCCCCAGAGCCTCCGCAGGTGACGCGGTGACGGTCGCCGCCGCCGGAGCGAACAGCGTCACCAGCGCGAGAATGACCGCAGCCTTGCGCATACCGCGCCTCCACAGGTCGCGCGTCCCGCGGCGACGAGACCCCAGGGGGTAGCCGGCATCGGACCGGCGCCTCACCGATCACGGACGCTCCCGCTGGTCGTAACATTTCAGACATATAGCGTCAACAATGATCTGACTCTGGCCATGGCAGGCCACCCGTTCGATCCATTTCGATCGACAACGAGCAGGCGTGCGGTCACGTACCGGGGTGAGGTCCGGTGTGGCCGTCCGGCGGCCACACCGGAGGCGACAGGTACGAGGCGGGGCTACAGCCGCACGATCATCTTGCCGAGGTTCTCGCCGCGCAGCATGGCGAGGAAGGCGTCCACGGCGTTGTCGATGCCGTCGACCACGGTCTCCTCGAAGGTGATCTTCCCGTCGCGGAGCCAGCCGCCCATCTCCCGTACGAAGTCGGGGTACCGGTCGTTGTGGTCGCTCACGATGAAGCCCTTGAGTGTGAGCCGCCGGCTGACGAGGAGTCCCAGGTTGCGGGGGCCCGGCGGCGGTTCGGTCGCGTTGTAGGACGAGATCGCACCGCACAGCGCGGCCCGGCCGCCCTGCCGGAGGGCGCCGATCGCGGCCTCGAGGTGGTCGCCGCCGACGTTGTCGAAGTAGACGTCGATGCCGTCCGGGGCCGCCTGGGCGAGCTGACGGCGTACCGGCCCGGACTTGTAGTTGAACGCCGCGTCGAAGCCCAGCCGGTCCGTCAGGTAGGCGACCTTCTCGTCCGAGCCCGCGCTGCCGACGACCCGTGCCGCCCCACGCTGCCTGGCGATCTGGCCGGCGATCGAGCCGACGGCGCCGGCCGCGCCGGAGACGAAGACCGTGTCGCCGTCGCGCATTCCGGCGATGTCGAGCAGCCCGACGTACGCGGTCAACGCGGTCATTCCCAGGGCGCCGAGGTATACCGAGAAGGACACCCCCTCGATCGGGGCGACCTTGCGGAACCGCTTCGCCGGCCCCTTGGCGTGCTCACGCCAGCCGGACTGGTGCAGAACGACGTCGCCTTCGGCGAGGTCGGGGGAGCGCGACTCCACGACCTCACCGACGGCCCCGCCGTACATCACCTCGTCCAGCCGGTAGGGCGGGGCGTAGGACTTCACGTCGTTCATCCGCCCGCGCATGTACGGGTCGACGGACATGAAGAGGTTGCGCACGAGCACCTCGCCGTCGCCCGGCGGAGCCAGCTCGGCCTCCACGACCGCGAAGTCCTCGGGCGTCGGCCAGCCCTGCGGGCGTGCCTTCAGATGAACCTCGCGCGTCTTCATCGGCCTGCTCCTCACGTCGACTTGTTACCGATGAGTATCACGGGCACGCCGCCGGGAGGCGAATCGGGGTCGCCCTCCGCGAGGTGGTAGTCATTCGCCGCTCGCAGCGGTCGTTTCTGTCGGCCCGGTCCGCCATGCTGGGTGGTGTGGGTCACATGACAAGAGGGCACTGGGCGGCGCTCGTCGCGGGGCTGGCGTTCATCGCCGGCGGAGTCGCCCTGGGCATCGGCCCCTACCACGACCTACGCGCGTTCGAGAAGGCGTCGTACTGCGGCGCCGAGCCGCGGGACGACTGCATCACGCAGGTGCGCATGACCGTTTTGTCGAAGTCGAGCTACACGACCGAGGACCCCGAGCCCTACCAGCCTCCACCCCAGCCTCCGCAACCTCCCCCTCCGCAGCCCCCGCTCGGCCCGTTCCGGCTGGCTCCCTCGCTGACGGGCCGG
This sequence comes from Actinoallomurus bryophytorum, assembly GCF_006716425.1. Taxonomy (NCBI): domain Bacteria; kingdom Bacillati; phylum Actinomycetota; class Actinomycetes; order Streptosporangiales; family Thermomonosporaceae; genus Actinoallomurus; species Actinoallomurus bryophytorum. Next base: position 712,944 of record NZ_VFOZ01000002.1, on the reverse strand, counting down.
GTCCTGGCCGCCCTCCCCATGTCCCAGACCACGCACTACAAGCTGAAGGTGCGGACCGCGGACGGCAAGAGTCACACGTACGACGTCGACGGCGCCATCTACGACGCGGCGAAGGCGGGCACGACAGGCACGGCCGACGTCTGGCGTGGCCGCATCGCACGGCTCCGGATCGGCGCGCACAGCGACGAGCAGTGGTCGTACTGGTCGTTAGGCGCCGCCTGGCTGCTGTGCTGGATCGGCGTGATGCTGATCGTCGGCTGGGGCCTGCCCCTCGCCGGCGCGACGCCGATCGTCATCGGCGGCTGGTGGGCCGGCATCATCTTCATCGGCCTCAGGGATCTGTGGCGCCCCGCGGTCTGGGTCATTCCCGCGGTCCTCGCCGGCGCCGTCCTGACCGTGCGCGTGTTCATCACGGTGTCCGACAGGAGATACAGATCGGCGTTCCGGCGCTGACACCTTCGGCCGTACCGGCCGGACCCGGGTCCACGTCCTGAGCGCGGACCCGGCGACCCTGACGTACGGCTGAGGCGCCGGAAGGGTTCAGGCCGAGCGCCTCGTCGTCGATCGAACGACTTCTAGCCGAACGCCTGGTCGCTGTCGCGGAAGCCGCCCCAGCCGTGCCAGCGATCGACATCGATCCAGGCACTGACGCGGCGGCGGTCCCGTTCGGCGTACGGCTGGTCCACGTAGTGCAGGGACAGCCGGTCGATGTCGGTCAGGTCCTCGTCGTCGCGTATCTCGGCGACTTTCCCGATCAGGGTCACATGGGTGTACCAGTCGCCTTCCTGCAGGACCGTCAGCGTGACCCGAGGGTCGTCGCGCATGTGCTCGAGTCGTTTGCGGCCCTCGTCCATGTTCACCAGCACCCGGCCGTTTTCCCAGAGATACCAGGTGGCGGTGGAGACCGGCTGTCCGTCCGAACGGAGGGTGGTGATGACGGCAGGGTTCGGATTGCTCAACATGGCGATGGCGGCCTCGGGAAGCGGCGGCTTCGACATGACGTCCTCCTTCGTCGCGGATCCGTGCACCGGACCACGCCCGGCACTCAGCGGTGGATACCCGCGTTGCCGCCCTCGAGGACGGCCTCCGGCACCGCACCCGGATCAGTACCCGGGCGGGGTGACCGAGACGACGAACTCGGCCGGTTCGTCGTGCGGGTCGAGGTAGCGGTGCGGGAGCCGGGAGTCGAAGTGGCAGCTGTCGCCGGCATCGAGGGAGTACTCGTTGCCGGCGACCTCCACGACGAGCCGCCCGGCCGTCACGAGGGTGCATTCCTCGCTCGGATGGGACCTCGCCGCCGACCGCGATCACCTGGAGTGAATGTTTCACGGTGGTGAAGGGACGCTGACCAGCTCCGTTATCGGTGTCATGCCCGGTAAGGCGCCTGGCACGTGCTTCCCGTGTGCCGTCCATGCGGTGGGGCCTCGCGCCCGTACGGTGCGAGGCCCCGTCGCGTCCTGCCCTCCCGGTGTCGGATCGAGTCCTAGTCGCAGTCGTCGTCGTCATCGTCGAAGAAGAATCCGCCGCCCCAGTCGCCGCCGCCCCAGCCGCAACTGCTGCCACAGCCGCCGCCCCAGCCACCGCCGCAGCCGCCGCCACCGCAGAACAGGTGGCTCGCCACGCCCTGCGTGGGAGTCGAGACGGCGGCGCCGGCCGGGGCCGCGGCACCGAGGCCGAGTGCGGCCGCGCCCACGAAGGCGCCACCGGAGATGGTCAGGGCCAGACGCTTAGAGATATGCACGAGATTTCCCCCTTGGATGAAATGCCGATCTGATGGTGATGGCGCCCGTGGTGTTCGGGCCTGTTTGTGGCCTTATCGCCTGTTTCAAGCTGTCATACGCAGAATGCTCACATCAATACCGATATCCATGTGCGTACCGACCTTTGACTACTTCCGGACTGCTCCGAATGGCGGCTTTGTCGCACGGCGTGTGGGCAGGGGAGTCGCATGGTGTACGGGGAGCCAGGGCATGAGCGGTCCGTGGCCGGCCGGAGACGAGCGAGGTCCAGGGCCCCTGTCGCTGGTCGGAATGGGCCGGCGTGACTCGTCGTCTCCTGCGACCAAGGGAGTAAAGGAGCGACTGTCTTCCGGGCAAATCCATTCACGATCAGGCAACGGAATTTCCGTCCACACTCCCGGCGGACGCAAAGTCCGGTAACTCTCACTCGACCTGCTCTTGGTGCGCTCGCGCCGGTCGCGAAAGCCGCGTAGACGGTGATATCGAGTGCTGTCACAGACCGTTCTGGTCGAGGATCTTCATCAGGTTCCGTTTACGGCGCTGGGCGTTGCGAAGCCCGGTGACGTACGCGGTGAAGTCGCCGTCCGTGCCCAGGCGGTGGTGGCAGGCGCGTACGGACAGGAGCAGGCTCACGATCTTCCGGTAGTCGTCGTCCCCGGTGAGGTGCGTCCGGCCGTGATCTCGATGCCGGTGACCGCGTGGCGATACCCCTGCCCTCGCTCGAACGACCGCACCCCGGCCGGCTCCCGCAGGTCGCCCTCGGTGAACGGCGATACCTCCGCCATCGGTCCATCCGAGCGCAGGCGGGACGCGCTAGGGGAACGGACCGTTCGGGGGGATCCCGAGACCGGCTCAGCTGTAGCTGATGGTCGTGGCGGCCCGTACCGATCGCGTCGGCACCGTCACGGTGAGCGTGCGGCGGTTCGCGTCGTACTTCCAGCTTCCCGCCGGGGCGTTCGCCCCGTCGATCCGTACGGTCCCCGGTGCGGCGGCGTCCGTGAAGACGGCGGTCCACCGGCGGTCGGTGACCTGGCCCTTGTACGTGCCACGGACCGGCGCGATACGCAGCAGGTGGGTCTTCTCCGTGTAGCGCACCCCGGTCGTGGCCGACTTCGGGGCCGACGAGTGGCCGTCGTCCTCGTACAGGGCGTACGAGCCGTCGGCACCGCCCGCCACCGTGAGCGTCACCTTGGTCAGCGGGTTCTGTACGTCGTTGGTCACGTCGTCCGTGCGCGTGGGGACGATCCCGCCGGCCTTCACGAACACCGGCATCGCGTTCCAGTCCGTGGTGACGTCCTGCACGGACGGGCCGGTGTAGGTCCTGCCGCTGAAGTAGTCCGTCCACCGGCCCGGCGGGAACCAGACAGACGTCGCCGCCGACGTGCCGGCCGAGGTCGCCGGGGCCACCAGCACGTCCGAACCGTAGAAGTACTCACGCGACGCCGCGTCGTAGGCGCCCGGCTGGTCCGGGTACTCCAGGTACGTCGCGCGGACCGCCGGGATCCCGGTCGCCGCCGCCTCGTGCGCCAGGGTGTAGGTGTACGGCACGAGATCCTCGCGGAGGTTGAGGAACTTCTCCGCCGCCGCCTTCGCCTGGTCGCCGTACTGCCACGGCAGCCGGTCGCTGTGGTTGCCGTGCAGCCGTAGGACAGGCTGGAAGGCCCCGAGCTGCACCCACCGCACGTACAGGTCGTCGGCGAGGTGGGACGGGCCGTTGAAGCCGCCGATGTCGTGGCTCACCGCGGACAGGCCGGTCGATGCCGACTCGCCCGGCGTGTAGCCGACCTCGTAGCGCAGCGTCCCCCAGCTCGACGTCGTGTCGCCGGTGAAGTGCACGGTCGTCCGTTTGTCCGCCCAGGGGCCGGTCGGCACTCCCGCCTGGCCGCTGTAGCCGCCTGCCTGCAGCGAACCGAACGCCCGCGAGAAGGCGAAGCCGCGGCCCACGTTCTTGGCGGTGTCGTCGGTGTACTTCTGGTTGATCCACGCGTCCGGGGTCACGCCCGGCATGGACGAGTGGGAGTCGTCACAGCACCAGTCCAGCCACCAGAAGTCCGCTCCCTGCTTCTCCATCGTCTGGTGCAGGTCGAAGTAGGCCTTCAGCTGGTCCGGGTCGCTCCAGTCGAACACGTGACAGGTCTGCCCCGAAGGAGCCGAGCAGCCGCTCGCGGCCAGCTTGTTCTTGGCGGTGGCCTGGGCGGCGGCGTACTGCGGGTCGCCGCTGACGATGCTCGGATGGATGTTCAGCGTGTTGTGCAGTCCCTGCTCGGCGGCCCAGTCGAAGAAGGCCGCCGGATCGGGGAACTTCTTCGGGTCCATTTCCCAGCCGTCCCAGGAGGCCGGGGCCTTGAAGTCCGTGTCGGTCACCAGGACGTCCAGCGGCACGCCTTCGGAGCGGAACTTCGGCAGCACGGTGTTCTCGTAGTCCGCGGCGGTGAAGTCGTAGTACTCCGAGAACCACACGCCGTAGGCCCAGCGGGGCAGCAGGTTCGGCGGGCCGGTCAGCGTCGCCAGGTCGGCCAGGCCCGTCTTGTAGTCCTGCCCGTACCCGAAGAGGTAGGAGTCCTGGTACGGCTCCTGGTGCGGCCGCTGGCGTACGGCACGCTTCGCCGGGTCGTACAGCGCCGACGTGGTGTCGTCCAGCAGGTCCCAGCCGTCGCGGTACAGCAGGCCCGGTGTGGTGACGGCTCCGCTGTCCACGCCGTCGAGGCCGCGCCGGTACCCGCCGAGCGGGCTGTGCGCCGGCAGGACCGGCGACGTGGCCGAGGTGGCGGCGACCGTGTCCAGGTTGACGTGGCAGCTGTCGTCCGTCGGGCAGCCGAGCGCGACGATGTCCGAGCCCTTGGTCAGGGTCACCGGCACCATGACCGTCGCCCAGCTGTCCCAGTCGGCCGTCGGCGGCAGGGTCGCCGACACCGGCGTCCCGTCGTTCACCGCGACGGAGATCGTGCGCGCCGAGCCGCCGCCGTTCGCGTACCTGACCTGCAGGGCGTACCGGCCGTCGGCGGGGACGTTCCGCAGCGCGACGCTGTCGGTGGCGCCCGCCCGCTCCAGGCCGCCGACGAAGCCGCCGCCGGAGTAGCCGTTGTGGTCGGCGGCGAGCCGGGCGCCGCCGGTGAGCGCGCCGTCCTCGGCCTCGCAGACGCTGCCCTGGTCGCAGGGCGTCGCCGAGACCTGCGGCGCGGGGTACGGAGCGCCGGGCGGCAGGACCGCGAGGCTGTCGACGTTCACATTGCCCGAGTCGTCCGGCCCACGGGAGACGACGAGCGTGTGCGTGCCGGCCGACAGCTGCAACGGCGACGTGGCGAAGGCCCAGGTGTTCCAGTCCGCCGTCTTCGGCAGGGTCAGCGTGGACGGGGTGCCGCCGTCGACGGCGGCGCTGAGCGTACGGGTCGTGTTCTGGCCGTCCCCGCCCTGGGCGTTGGCGTAGCGGAGCCGGAGCTCGTACGTCCCGGCGGACGGCGCGTCGAGCCGGTAGGTGAGCGAGCCGCCCACGCTCTGGAAACCGGCGGCGAACCCCGGGCCGGTGTAGCCCGTGTGGTCGGTGGCGACGCTCACACCGCCCGCGAGCATGGTCTTCTCCGCCTCGCACAGGTCACCGACGGTGCAGGTGGCGGGCGCCGGCCACGAGGGATGGGCGGTGACCCCGCCCCGCAGGCGCAGTGACACGTTCTGCGCGGTGAACGGTCCGGAGCCGACCCTGTACCGCAGCGTCAGCCGCCCGGTGTCGACCGTCAGCCACCCGCCGCTCACCTTGTGCGTGAACGCGGTGTGCTGGAAGTCGTCACGCCCGATCGCGTTGAAGGTCGCGGCGTCGGTGAACTTCCCGTCGCCGGCGTACTCCATCCGGATCAACGTGGGCGAGAGCACCTCGAAGCGGGCGTCACCCGAGCGCACCGCGTGCCGGTCCGCCCGCGTGCCGGCCGGCGATGCGGCGGCGGTCTGTGGAACGGCCGCGACCAGGCCGGCCAGCACCGCGCACGCCCCGATCAGTTTGATGAGCACTGGGTACCGATCCGCGCCTGTCACGGCATGAACTCTGACAATCGGGTTGATCTATGTCAATAGATGCGCAAAGCAGGGGTTTCCGTGGGGTGCGTGAACGCCGGACAGGCGACTGCCTGCGGATATCCACCGTGGCAGACGCTGGCCCATGGGCAATCGGCTAGGCCACCTTGGTGATCTTGCATTCGATGCCTGCGGATCCAATGGGAGCTTGCGCCTCGGTGGTTCCTCCGAAGGTGGTCGTGCCGCGAACCTCGAAGGTCTGAACGCCGATCCTCTGCTGCGAGGCCGAATCCAGAACCTCGACGGTGACCGAGTAACGCGCAGCGTCGCCGGTGATCGTGCCGCTGATGGTCACCGTGCCCCGCGATCCGACGGTGTTCACCTGGCAGTCGACGCTGGTCCGGTAGTTCTTCGGGCCGAGGGACGGGGTACTCCCTCCCGGCACACCGATCAAGAAGAGCGCGGTGACCAGTCCCAGGAACCCCAGCACGCCCAGGGCGACGATCGGGCGAGTCTTCCGCCTGGGGCGCGGAGGCGAGCCGTACTCATCGCCGGCCATGGTCCACTCGTGAGTCGGCATCCCTGTCCCCGTAACCCTGATCGATCCTGCAAGGCGAAATCCGAGCAGGTCAGTCTATATCTCGGTGAGTGTGACTTGATCTTGTCCGGGGTGGCTACATGATCTCCGGTGCCGGTGCGTCGTGGCGGCTCTGATCGATTCGTCGCCCTGCACGTACAGTCGTACGAGGCGCAGGATCCCGTGAGCGTGGCCCGAACGGGCCTGAAGAAATCCTCTGGCGGGCTGTCGATTCGCGGCCCCACCATTCGTCATCTCGATGTGCCGCACCGCGGGCACGCACGAAGACGACAGATGAGATGAGGAGATCACCGTGAAGTACATGCTGCTGATCATCGGTAGCCAGGACTCCGATCCGCTGACGGCCGAGGCCGACCAGGGCCTCATGGAGGCGTTCATGGGCTATCACAAGGCCGTCTGTGACGCCGGCGTCATGGTCGACAGCAACGTGCTGGACTCCTTCGAGACCGCCACCTCCGTCCAGGTGGGCAGGACCGGGGACCGCATCATCACCGACGGACCCTTCGCCGAAACCCGGGAGTACCTCGGCGGGTACTACATCCTCGACCTTCCCGATCTCGATACGGCGATCGACTGGGCTGCCCGTTGCCCCGGGGCACGGGCCTGGCGCGTCGAGGTACGCCCGATCCAGGACTTCGGCCTGTCATGACCGGCAGACGAGCGGCCGGCTCCGTCGAGGCGGTGTTCCGGGAGGAGCGGGGTCGGCTGCTCGGCATGCTCGTGCGCCAGTTCGGCGACCTCGACCTCGCAGAGGACGTCACATCCGACGCGATCGAGGCCGCGCTGGAGCGCTGGCCCGTCGACGGTGTGCCGTCGGCACCTGTGGCCTGGTTGCTCACGACCGCGCGGCGCAAGGCCGTGGACCGGTTGCGGCGGGACAAGGCCTACGCGGCCCGGCTCGCGATCATGCACGTCGAGGCGCAGCATCTCGTCCCGGCGGTACCCGAGTGGGAGACCGGCGACGTCCCCGACGAACGGCTGCGCCTGCTTTTCACCTGCTGCCATCCCGCGCTGTCGATCGAGGCCCAGATCGCGCTGACGCTGCGGTGCCTTGCGGGGCTGTCCGCCTCGGAGGTGGCGCGGGCCTTTCTGGTGCCGGAGGCCACGATGGCGCAGCGGATCGTACGGGCCAAGCGCAAGATCTCGAGCGCGCGAATCCCGTTCCGCGTGCCCGAGGCCGACGAGCTGGCCGGGCGCCTGACCGGCGTGCTGCGTGTCATCTACCTGATCTTCACCGAGGGCTACACGGCCAGCGTGGGCGAGGACCTGGTGCGTGCCGATCTCACCGACGAGGCGATCCGGCTCACCCGGATCCTGCACCGGCTGCTGCCCGCCGAACCCGAGGTGAGCGGGCTGCTCGCTCTGCTGCTGCTGGTCGACGCCCGCCGCGCGGCCCGCGTCGACGCGGAGGGAGAGCTCGTCTCGCTCGAGGACCAGGACCGCGGGCGATGGAACGCCGACCACATCGCCGAGGGACGCGACCTGGTCGTCACCGCCCTGTGCGGGCCCCGCTCCGGGCCGTACGCGATCCAGGCGGCGATCGCGGCCATCCACGCCGAGGCGCCCGACGTCGCCACGACCGACTGGCCGCAGATCGTGGCCCTCTACGACGTGCTGGCACGAGTGTCCCCGTCGCCAGTGGTCGAGCTCAACCGGGCGGTGGCCGTCGCGATGCGCGACGGCCCGCAGGCCGGTCTCACAGCACTGGACGCGCTGGACGGACACGCACTGCGGGACTATTACCTCCTCCCGGCGGCACGGGCGGATCTCCTGCGCAAACTCGGCCGGACCGCAGAGGCGGCAACGGCCTATCGGAACGCGCTCGAACTCGTCGGGAACGAGCGCGAACGGGCCTTCCTGCACAAAAAGCTGGCCGACCTCTGATCACGAACGCTCAGGTCCCGCAGACCCCTGGTCCAGACCGCCTCAGCGCTCGACGACGGCTATGTCCCCGGTGGCCGCATCGGCTAGGTGTGCCGAACGGCGCTCAGCGGGCAGCATGGAAGTCGGACACACGATCCACTTCCCGGAAGTCAGAGGCCATGCCAGAGGTCATCGCGGGGCTGGAGGTTCCTGAGACGGCGGCGGTCGCCGAGGCGACCAGGTTCATCCAGGAGACGACCAGCCCTCTCATCTACCACCACTCCCGGCGGGTTTTCTTTTTCGGCCTGATCCACGCTCACAGGCTCGGCGTGCGACCCGACCCGGAGCTGCTCTACCTGGCGGCCATGTTCCACGACAGCGGCCTCCTGACTCCCTTTTCCGATGCCGAGCAGCGCTTCGAGGTCGACGGCGCCGACCACGCGCGCAGGTTCCTCCTGGACCGGGGTTTCCCGGCGGCCGCGGCCGAGACCGTCTGGACGGCGATCGCGCTGCACACCACGCCGGGCGTCCCCGGCCGGATGGCCCCGGAGATCGCGACCACGCACCTCGGCGTCCTGACCGACGTGGTCGGCTTCGGCCTGGACGGTCTGGAACACGAGCTGCTGGACGAGATCCTCGCCGTCCACCCGCGAGGGGACTTCAAGAACGCGTTCCTGCGCGCCTACGTCGACGGGCTCAAGGACCGCCCCGAGACCACGAACGGCACCGTGAACTCCGACGTGCTCGAACACTTCATCCCCGGCTTCCGGCGCACGACGACGGTCGAGCGCATCGTCGGCTCACCCTGGCCGAGCTGACCCTCGTAGGGCCACGCGATGATGTCCCTGAGAGGATTCGAGCATGCGAGCGATCACCGTACGAGACCGTGACGCGGGTGTCGGCGGCCTCACCCTGACGGACATGCCCTACCCCCACGCCGCGGAGAACGACGTCATCGTGCGCGTGCACGCCGCGGGCTTCACCCCCGGAGAGCTCGACTGGCCGGCGACGTGGACCGATCGCGCCGGCCGCGACCGTACACCCAGCATCCCCGGGCACGAGCTGTCCGGAGCCGTGGTCGAGCTCGGCTACGGAACCACCGGCCTCACCGTGGGCCAGCGGGTGTTCGGACTGGCCGACTGGACCCGCAACGGATCCCTGGCCGAGTACACCGCGGTGGAGGCGCGCAACCTCGCACCCCTCGCGGCCGACATCGACCACACGGTCGCCGCCGCGCTGCCCATCTCCGGACTGACCGCGTGGCAGGGACTTTTCGACCACGCCCACCTGACGACCGGCCAGACCGTCCTCATTCACGGCGCCGCGGGCGGTGTCGGCTCGATCGCCGTCCAGCTCGCGCGGGAGGCAGGCGCCCGCGTGATCGGCACCGGCCGAGCCGACGACCGCGACGTCGCGCTCGGCCTCGGCGCGCAGACCTTCCTCGACCTGGACGCCGAAGATCTGCGGGACGCCGGCGAGGTGGACGTGGTCTTCGACGTCATCGGCGGCGCCATCCTCGAGCGATCGGCCGAGCTCGTACGGCCGGGCGGCACCCTCGTCACCATCGCCATGCCACCCACGGTGCGACCCAAGGACGGGCGAGCCGTCTTCTTCGTCGTCGAACCCGACCGCGCCCGGCTGATCGACCTCGCCGAGCGCGTCCGGGCCGGACGGCTCAAAACCATCGTCGGCGCCGTGCGACCACTCTCCGAGACGGCCTCCGCGTTCGCCCGCCACCGCCGCACGTCCGGGAAGACGATCATCCAGGTCGCGGACGAACAGGCGGCGCGGCAGCCCTGAGCAGGCCAAGGCGTCAGGGCACGATGCCCAGCTCGTCGAGCAGCGGCCACAGGGTCGCCATCGCCGACTCGGGGTCGCGGTAGAAGGCGCTGCCGCGGACGCGCCAGAAGCGCCAGCCGAGGCGTTCGAGGACCAGCTGGCGGCGTAGGTCGTGCTCCCACTGGTCCGGGCCGTGGTACTTGTCGCCGTCGCACTCGACGGCGAGTTTGCGGCCGCCGCCGCGTACGACCAGGTCGATGCGCAGGCTGCCCACCGGATGCTGGGGAGTCACCCGGTAGCCGCGCGCCAGCAGCAGGCGCAGGACGCGGCGTTCGAAGTCGGACTCGCAGCGGGACTCCAGGTCGCGGGCCAGGTCAGGGGAGCGCTGCCCGTCCGCGGCGTACCTGATCAGTTTGGCGCGCTGGTCCTCCGGGTGGAGCTCATCGGGCCGGACGCTGTGGAAGACCCACATCTGGTCGCGGGCGCGGCTGGCCGCGACGTTCGTCCGCTGTTCGTACAGCCGCGACGTGGCAGCGCTGCGTGCGTCGTCCGCCACGACGCTGATGAAGACGACGTCGCGTTCGTCGCCCTGGAAGCTGTACGCGTCGCCGCACCGAAGCCGGCGCGCCTCGTACTCCTCCGGGCCCAGCTTGTGCAGCAGCGCGGCGTCGATGTGGGCCGCCTGCCGGCTGGTGCCCAGCATCGAGATCACGCCCATCGAACGGCCCTCGTACGCGGGGTCGGCGCAGCACTGGACCAGCTGGTCGACCAGGGCACGGGCCTCCGCCTCGTTGACGTTGCCGATCGCCAGGTCCTGGCGCACGCCGTCCGGGACGTACACCGCGCGTACGACGGGGCCCGGCAGCCGTGAGGTCTCCTCGCGCAGCGGCTGGATCTCGCCGGCGTAGTAGTGCTGGGAGGAGAACTCGATGATCTGCGGCAGGCAGCGGAAGTGCTCGCGCAGGCGTACGACCCCGGGGAACAGCCGGGCCGACGCGTCGTACAGGCTCGACTCCAGGTCCAGCAGCAGCGCGTGCGGGAAGTCGCCCAGGTGCGTGCGGATGAGCTCGTCGACCCGGTCGCGTTCGGTGCCGATCGCGGACGGGCTGATCTGCTTGTCGTCGCCCACCACGACGATCTTGGCGCCGAGTCCCAGCAGGCCGAGCGCGAACGTGTCGCACTGGCTGCTCTCGTCGACGATCACGACGTCGAACGGCGGCGCCACCGAAGGGTCGAACGACTCCACGACCCGGTAGTACGGCATGATCCAGACGGGCACCGCGCCCATGGCGTGCGGCATCAGGCGCTGGGCCTCGGCGCGCCACTTGTTCGCCGCGGCGCCGGTGCCCTTGCCGATCTTGCGGAGCGTCTGGAGCCAGCCGACCAGCGCCTGCCGCTGGGTGTGGTCCAGGTTGTGCTTCATCGCGAGCCAGGCCGACCGGCGGGTCAGCTCCAGCGTGAGCCGCCGCTGCTCCTCCTGCGCGCCGTCGAGCCGCCGCTGCACCTCGGCGACGTCGTCGTCCCCGATGACGCCCGAAAGCCAGGTCTCGGCCTGCCGCCACCGCCACAGCAGGTCCAGACGGGCCGGGTCGCCGCACCGGAGCGGGTCGCCGCCGCTCTCGCGGACCAGCTCCGCCCACCGCGGCGCCACCGCCCCGAGCCGGTCGTACAGCGCGGCGAGGCGTACGACCTCCGGGCGCAGCGCGCCCAGCCGCGCCGCGCGCGCCACCGCGGCGTCCCAGCGCTCCCAGTCCGAGGTGGTGAGCGCGTCGAGCAGGTCGCCCCACAGCGAGCTCGCCTCGGGCCGCGCGCGTGCCGAGGACAGCCACTCGCCGAGGCGGGTCAGATCGGTCTGCAGCGCGCGCTGACGCTGCCGGGCGCGCAGACCGTCCAGGACGCCCGCGAGCCCGTGCAGGTCATCGGCCGAGGGACCGGCGGGGGCGTGGACCACGTACGCGACGCGCTCGCGCAGCCGCGGCCACCCGGCGGTCTCCCATCGCACGGCGTCGGCGATCTGCTGGGCCCGCTCGTCGATCCAGATCTCCACGGCCGCGATGCCCGGGGGTACGGGCGGCGCCGACAGCGCCGCCACGAACTCGTCGGCCCACAGCTGGGCGAGCGCCTCGCGGAGCCTCCGCAGGCGTACGTGCGCGGCGATCTTGTCGACGTCCTCCACGGTCTGCGGCGGCTCGCCGTCGACGCTCACCTCCCGTACGAACTGCGCGAGGTCGCGGTTGACGAGTGAGGAGACCTTCTTGTTCTCGGCGTAGCGACGGCCGAGCTGGTCGAGCAGCCCGAGCGTCTCGCGGTACGTGCGGCCGGGCACCTCGACACGGGAGCCGGCGATCGTGGCGCGCAGCAGTGCGCACTGATGGGAGTCCTGGCGCAGCCGCTCGGTGTGGCCGCCCCACAGGTCGAGCCACTGCCGGTCCTGGACGACCTGCGCGCGCAGCCGGACCAGCCAGTCGTCCTCCAGACCGGCCAGGTGTGCGGCGGCGCGGCCGGTGTCGTCGGCCAGACGGCCCAGCTCCGCGTCGCCGATCTCGTCGATCCGCGCGAGGTCGTGGCCCGCCAGGACGCCCGCGAGGCGCCGTACCTCCTCGGCGTCCCGTGCGAGGCGTTCGGCGGACGGGAGGTCGCCCGCGGACGGAAGATCGGGGGTGCAGGCGATCGTGTCGTCCGCGCCGATCCGGTGGATCAGGGAGAACAGCTCCGCGAGCTCGGCGGCGGTCAGCGGGCAGGCCGTCTCGGGCGTGAGGGTGTCGGGGATCCGGCCCAGGGCGTCCTGGTGCTGGACCAGCCAGTCGGCGACCTCGGCGGCGCGGCGCGGATGACCGGCGATCTCCAGGACCTCCTGTTCGCGTTCGAGCCCGTGCCGGAGGCGTTTGCGCAGCAGCAGCACCTCGGCCTCTACCTCGTCGAGGCGGGTACGGAGCGCCGCGACCGCTCGTGTCTCCTGTTCCTCGTCCACGCCGTCGGCCGCCGACGTGATGGCCTGTACGGACCGCTGCAGCTCGGTGAGGTGGGCCGAGGAGGAGCCGAGCACGGCGAGGGAGAGGTCGCGCAGGTCGGCCGGGATCTTGTCGCGGAGCACGGTCAGCGCCTGGTCCTTGTGCGCGGTGACCAGCACACGCTTGCCGTGGGCCACCAGATGGGACACCAGGTTCGCGATCGTGTGGCTCTTTCCGGTGCCGGGCGGGCCCTGTACGGTGACGCCGCTGTGCGTGGCGAGTTTGCGGACGATCTGTTCCTGCTCGGCATTGGCGGCCAGCGGAAGCAGGAACCGGTCGGCGACCGGCGCCCAGTCCTCGGCGTCCCGTCCGGCGGTCTCGCCGCCCGCGAGCGCGACCATCGGCGCCGGCAGCGTCGCCCGGTCCGCCATCGACAGCTTCAGCTGCTCGAAGAACCGTCCGAACATCACGCGACGTCTGCGGACCACCAGCCGCCAGGTGTCCGCGATGACCGGCGCGTCGGAGGTCTCGGGCAGCTCCGGGCCCTCGTCGAGCCGGTCGTCCAGCCCCAGGGGTGCCACGATCCTTCGGTAGAGCGCACGTGCCTCCTCCGCCCAGACGTCGACGGGCTCGGCCGCCAGCTCCTCGCCGATGCGGCCGAGCCGGCCGAGGTCGGGCACACCGAGCCCCTGCAGGCAGTCGAGCTCCAGCGCGGGCAGGCCGTCCGGGACGACTGAGAGGTCCCCGGACTCGTCGTCGAACGTGACGCGCACGCGGCTGATCAGCAGCGGATGGCAGATCTGCCGACCGGCGAAGCTCCACCCGAGAACGCCGTGTCCCCACACCAGCTCGTGGGTCGCCTCGTCGTTGCGCATCCGCTGCCGGAGCCGGAACAGCGTCTCGTACAGGCGCCGCGCGGCGGCCGCGGGCCGCGCGTCATTCGCCCAGGGCTCCCAGACCTCGGCCAGCCAGGCGGCGAGCGCGGGATCCTCGGGCCGCGGCGCGGCGAACGGATCGTCGAGGGTCACATCACTCAGGAGCGGTGCCAGGGCGTCCGGTACGGCCGGGGGCAGAGGCTTTGGCGTCTTGCCCACCCGGAGCCATGCCTGCCCGGCGGCGGCGCCGAGCCGTACGGAGGGATGGGACGGCACCTCGGACGGCGCGACCGGCACCTCGTAGTCCCCGACATGCCGGACGGGCTTCGCGTGGACCTCCTGGGCGAGCGCGCTCAGGTAGTCGTGCAGATGGCCGATCCGCTCACGGGTGTTCATGTCGTCCATCATGGGCACCCCGTCCGCCGGATCCACGCCTTCTCACAGATCTGACGTGCCGGCGCGCCCATCGGTGCGACCCGAGGCCCTCCGGGTTCGCCGCACGGCGCTCTCGGCTCTTACAGAAACCTGTCCGCCGCATCCTGACCGCTGTCAACAATCGATAGCCAATCGTTCATCCGGGAGTTCTTCCTCTTCCCAGGCCCGGCGGTTTAGCGTCCCGGTGCGTGAATCAACCCCGCGATTCACCACTGGCTTCTGGAGGCTCCATGCTGTCCAACCGTGTTCGCCTGTGCGCGGTGACCGCCGCCGCGCTGGCGGTACCCGCGCTGTCCGTCACCCAGACGCGGCCGGCCGCCGCGGACGCCACATCCGTGGCCCAGTCCAGCGTCGTGGGCCTCCACAACGCCTACGTCAAGGCCGACTTCCCGTACCTGGCCCAGGGCCTCGACACCGGCGCGTCCATGATCGAGCTGGACGCCTGGGACGACATCTTCACCCGCGAATGGAAGGTCAGCCACGACAAGCCGACCAGCAATGACAACAACTGCGTCAACGCGTCCAGCCCTTCCGACATCTACACGGGCAGCGCCAACAAGGACCTCGGGTCCTGTCTCGACGACATCAAGTACTGGCTCACCGCGCACCCCACGCAGGGCCCGATCTTTGTCAAGGTGGAGCTGAAGGCCGGCTTCCAGAACAATTACGGGATGGGCCCCGCCGGGTTCGACGCGGAGGTGAACGCCCACCTCGGGAACACCCTGTACAGGCCCGCCGACCTGCTCGGCGGCCACGCGACCCTCGACGAGGCCGCCAAGGCGAACGCCTGGCCGAGCCGTTCGGCGCTGGCCGGCAAGGTCATCCTGTACGTCATCCCCGGCACGGTCGAGCTGGGCAACCCGACCGACAGGCTGCACACCGACGTGGAGTACGCGACCTACCTGAAGAACCTCAAGGCCGCCGGCAACATCGCCACCGCCACGACGTTCCCGGCCGTACTCGGCGCGACCGGCGGCGACCCGCGCACGCAGTACGCCGACACGAGCATCCGGCCGTGGTTCGTTCTCTTCGACGGCGACGCCGCCTCTTATGTGAGCGGCGTCGACACCTCCTTCTACGACACCAACCACTACCTGCTCACCATGACCGACGCGCACAACGTGCCACCGGCTCTCAGCGACACGAACCCGTCGGTGGCGGACGCCAAGGACCGGGTGGCCCAGCTTGCCAAGGCCCACGCGAGCATCGTGTCGTGCGACTGGTTCGCCCTGCCGTCCGTGATGTCGCAGGTGCTGCCCCGAGGCTGACGTACGGCCTTCGCGACGGCGGCGGGCGGGAGGAGCTCCCGCCCGCCGCCGTACGCCGTGGGTTACGGGGTCATCCGGAGCACCTGTGGGTCGTGGTCGCTCGTCTGGTCGGTGTACTCGGCGTTGATGTGGATCACCTGGTACCGCACGCCGCGTACGGCCGGGGTCACCAGGATGTGGTCGAGCACCTCGGAGAGGCCGTCGAACACGTAGGTGTACTGCTCGTTGCGCGGGAGCGTGCTGATCAGGTCGGTCAGGATCGGCCTGCCGTGCCCGCCGGCGTTCCCGGTCCGCAGCGTCGCGAGCGCCGGGCTGAACTGGTAGTCGTTCAGGTCGCCGAGCACGACGACATCGGCCTTCTTGTCCACCTTCTGGATCCGCTGGACGAAGTCGTGGACCTCCTTGGCCTGGCCCGCGCGCTGCACCGCCGACGACTGGGCGGGGTACTGGAAGCGGCCGTCCGCGTTCTGGTCACCGAGCTTGGAGTCGAAGTGGTTCGCGATGACGAACACCGGCTTGTTCCGGAACCGGAACTCGCCCGCGAGCGGCTTGCGGCTGGCGTTCCACACCGTGCTCGCCGGGTCGATCCGTCCCGGGGACAGGGTGAGAGCGGGCTTCCCGTGGAGCTTCTCGACCGACGTCGGGGTGGTGGAGCGGTCGACCGACGACGACCCGCGGTCCACGAACGACACCCGTGCCGGGTTGAACAGGTAGACGACCCGGATGTTGCCGCCGGGCTGTCCGCCGTCCTGGTCGTTGACCGGGTCGATCTCACGCCAGTCGTACTTCGGGCCGCCCGCCGCGACGATCGCCGCGGTCAGCTTGGTCAGCGTCTGGTCGGCCGCGACCACGCCGTCGTCGGTGGCGCCGGTGTTGTCCTGCACCTCCTCGACCGCCACGATGTCGGGCTTGGCCAGGTTGGTGACGACGCCCTGCGCGAGCTTGGTGTACTTGTCGGCGGGGTCGCCGGGCGCGAGGTTCTCCACGTTGTACGTCGCCACCGCGAGCTGCTTGCGGTCCTGCGGCGTGGCGACGACGGGCGGCAGGTTCCTGTGCTTGACGGTGCCGACCTGCGTCGCGGCGATCGTGTAACCGCCGAACTGGGAGTAGTCGACCGGGCCGGCCGTCGCGCCGGTGAACACGTCGCCGACCGAGACGCCGGGGTCGCTGCCGTCCGCGGTGGTGACCTCGATGCGGCCGGAGGGTACGGCGTTCTCCGCGAGCAGCTCGGTGCCACCGCGGTAGGAGGGGTTCTGCGCCGGCTTCGTCGTGACGTACTGCTCACCGAAGTCGTTGGACGGGCCGACCGCGCGGGCGTCGTCGACCTGCACCCGCATGCCCTCCCGTGACTCCCAGAAGTCCAGGGCCGAGCGTGCCGGGGTGATCGGCGTGGACTCGATGTCGGTGCCCCCGAGGTCCGGGGCGTACTTGCCGGGAACCGTGGTCGGCGTGAGGACCTCGGCATCCGGCAGTGCGTTGCCGTGGGAGAGCACGCTGACGACCGGGCTGTTCAGCTCGGTCACCGACAGGTTGGAGGTGTTCTCCACCGTGTCGCCGCTCGACAGCGGATAGAAGTCCTTGACCGTGCCCGAGACCAGGACGGAGTCGCCCACCG
Organism: Actinoallomurus bryophytorum; assembly: GCF_006716425.1. Classification (NCBI taxonomy): domain Bacteria; kingdom Bacillati; phylum Actinomycetota; class Actinomycetes; order Streptosporangiales; family Thermomonosporaceae; genus Actinoallomurus; species Actinoallomurus bryophytorum. Next base: position 695,816 of record NZ_VFOZ01000002.1, on the reverse strand, counting down.
CCACGCCCGGCGAGGAGCTGAAGACGAACAGGCCCTCGCTGGTGGCCGGGTTCGTGTCCGGGGCCGGGTCCTGGATCCAGTACCCCCGGCTGCTGCCCGCAGGCCGGATGGCCGTGACGATCCCGGGCACGTTGGTGACGTGCTGGCCGTTCTGCGGCGAGATCCAGCTGGTGCCCTGGATGTCGTGGATGCGCAGCGGACCGGGCTCGCCGCCACCGCCACCGCCGCCTCCTCCGTCGCCGCCGGCGTTCGCGGCGCCGGGCGTCGGGTCCGCGGCGCTGAAGTCGGCGGAGTTGTCGTCGCTGTCCGCCTTGTCACTCCGCTGCACCGACGCGGTGTTGGACGCGCCCGCCGCCGGAGCGGTCTCGCTGAGCGCGGCGGTGCCGTAGCCGACGAGGTCCACGGAGGCACTCTGGCAGGCCGCCGGGTCCGCGCAGGTCAGCGCCGCGGTGTCGTGGACCAGGGCGATCGTGCCGGCGGTGCCGGACATGGCGATGTTCCCGGTGGCCTGCGTCGTGGGCAGGGCCTGCGTGCCGCCCGTGCCCTTGGCCTCGCCGACCAGGTAGAAGCCGCCGGGCGCGAGCGAGCCGCTCAGCGTGGTGACCTGCCAGGTGCCGGTCGCACCGCCGGGGTGGTACTGGACCGACCAGCCGTCGAGACTCACGGCGGCGTCGCCGCGGTTGGTGAGCTCGACGAAGTCATTGGTGTAGGTCGCGCCGGAGTTTCCGCCGCCGCCGTACACCTCGTTGACCACCACGGACGTCGCCGGTGTGGCGGACGCCGCCGTGTCGCCCCCGGCGACCAGCGTGGCGAGCGCGAGGCCGCAGACGGCGACACCCGCGGTCGCCCTCGTCAGCCCGGACAAGACATGGACGCGCAAGAGATCCTCCGATGACCGTTTTGTGTCGGCCACCATGATGGTGGTGGGACCATCGCGATGAAATGGCGCGCGAGCGTATTTATCGCGAACGGATCGGCCGACTCCGGCCGTGCGCATGCGGCGGGCGTCCGGGCTCGGAGAGTCGAGGAACGCAAGGTAGGCGGACGGTCACGGAACGACCGGCCATGAGCGTGCCGGCGATATTCGGGCGAGAAAAGTGTTATCGGGTGACCTGTGGCCGCGTCTCCTGATTGTGAGAGAGTCCAGTGCCGTGGTGGCAAACCCCCTGCCCAGTGTCAGAACGGTACGCGCGGCGCAGCGTGGTGATCAGCGAGCGCTCGCGGACCTCGCGTCGGGTTGCCTCCCGTTGCTCTACAACATCGTCGGCCGGGCGCTGAACGGCCACCCGGACGTGGACGACGTCGTGCAGGAGACGGTCCTGCGGACGCTGCGCGGCGTCTCCGCGCTACGGAAGCCGGCCGCCTTCCGGTCCTGGCTGGTCGCGGTGGCGATCCACCAGATCCGCGACTACCACCGGTCACGTGCGCGTCTCACGCCGCTCGAGGACGTTCCCGACGTCGCCGATCCGGACGCCGACTTCGCCGAGGTGACGATCCTGCGGCTCAGCCTGTCCGGCCAGCGCAAGGAGATCGCCGAGGCGACCCGGTGGCTCGACGACGACGACCGGGAGCTGCTGGCGCTGTGGTGGCTGGAGGAGGGCGGCCGGCTCGAACGTGCGGACCTGGCAGCCGCGCTCGAACTGCCGCGGCAGCACGTCGCGGTGCGGGTGCAGCGGATGAAGGAGCGGCTCGACACCGGGCGCGCCGTGGTGCGCGTCCTGGCCGACCCGGGGGAGTGCGCCGGGCTGACGGCGCTCCTGACGGACTGGGACGGCAGGCCGGCGCCACTGTGGCGCAAGCGCCTGGCCCGGCACATCCGCGACTGCGCCGGCTGTTCGGCCCGCTCGTCGGACCTGATCCCGGCCGAACGGCTGCTGGCCTCGCTGCCGCTCGTCCCGGTGCCTACCTCCTTCGCGCACGCGAGTCTGCCGGGCGCGTTCGGGCCGGGCGTCGTCCGTACCCGGCACGCCGCTCCGCATCTTTCCGCGAAGGCCCTGATCGCCGTGCCTCTCGCCGCCGGCGCCGTCGCGGGCCTGGTGGGCCTCGCCACGCTCGGCCGGGGCGGTGGTGAACGGCCCGCCGCCGCGACGGGACCCACCGCGGCGTCCTCGTCCGCCGCCGCTCCCGATCCGGCGCGTACCCCCACCCCGACCGCGCCCGCACTGATCCCCAAGGGCCACCCGCCGGCCGTACGCGCCGCCGCCGGTTCGTGCATGAAGGGTGTCGCCACCTGGAAGTTCGGCGCGGCGGGTCCGGCGCTGCGCGCGTCGGGAGCCTGCTGGTACTACGACTGGGCGGCCGGCAGCTCGGGGATCACCAAGCCGGGCGGTGTGGAGTACGTGCCGATGATCTGGGGGTCCCGCTCGGTCACCGCGGCGACGCTCGCCCAGGCCAAGGCGCGGGGCCGTACGCTCCTGGGCTTCAACGAGCCCGACATGACCGCGCAGTCGAACATGTCACCGTCTCAGGCGCTGGCGCTCTGGCCGAAGCTGACGGCGACCGGGATGCGGCTCGGCAGCCCGGCGGTCGCGGCGAACGGCGCCACCGCCGGCGGCTGGCTCGACAAGTTCATGCGCGGCGCCGCCGCGCGCCACTACCGGGTCGACTTCATCACGCTGCACTGGTACGGGTCGGACTTCGACTCCTCGCGCGCGGTCGGCCAGCTGCGGCAGTACGTGCAGGCGGTGTACGCGCGCTACCACAAGCCGATCTGGCTGACCGAGTACGCGCTGATCCGCTTTGGGGCGACCTCGGTGTATCCGTCCCAGGCGCAGCAGGCCGCCTTCCTCAGGGCGTCGACGACGATGCTCGCGGGCCTTCATGGCGTCGAACGCTATGCGTGGTTCGCCCTGCCGGCCACGAAGGGCAGTGGCACCGGCCTGTTCACCGAGTCGGGCACCCCGACCACCGTCGGCAGGGCCTTCCAGGGCCTGCGGTCGCACTGACTGGAGGATTCCGTGCATCTCAAGAGCTCTCGACGTACCCTCGTTCTCGCCGCCTGTGCCTGCGGGCTCGGTCTCGTCGCCGCCCTGCTGCTGGCCGGGCCGTTCACAGGGGAGCGGGCCGCGTCGAACTCCAGACCCGCGGCGGGCGCGCCGATCGTCCCCTCGGCCTCGGCCTCGGCTTCGGCTTCGGCCTCGGCGCCGAGTCCGTCGCCGACGCTGACTCCGTCGCTCCGGTCGGCCCGGCCGCGTACGGCTCCGAAGCCGAACCGCCGAGCGGGACAGCGGCTGCTGACGATGGTCAACCGTACGGCCCGTACCATCTGGCCCGCCGTGGCGGCCGACCCGAAGCATCCCATCAAGGCGACCGGCTGGCGGCTGCCGCCGGGCGGCAAGGTCAGCGTCGTCCTGCCGGACCACTGGGACGCCCGGGTCTGGGCGCGTACCGGCTGCTCGGGTCATACGCACTGCGTGACCGGAGACTGCGGCGGGCGCTTCCAGTGCGGCAGTCACTGGGGCGCGCTGCCGGCCACGCTGGCCGAGTTCAACCTGAACGCCTGGCGCGGCATGGACTTCTACGACGTCAGCCTGGTGGACGGCTCGAACCTGCCGATGTACATCAACCACACGGGCGGCCGTACGCCAGACAAGATCAGCTCGACCGGCTGCGTCGCGGCGGGATGCACGCAGGATACGAACGCGACCTGCCCGGCGAGGTTGCGGGTGACCCACGGGGGCGCCGTGGTCGCCTGCCGGAGCGCGTGCGTCGCCCTGAACACCGACCAGACCTGCTGCCGGGGGGAGTGGGCGCCCCGGCCCAAGTGCGTGCCCGCGCAGTGGCCGATCGACTCGGCCGCCGTGTTCAAGCGTGCCGAGCCGTTCGCCTACTCCTACGTCAACGACGACGCCACCAGCGTGTTCACGTGTTCGGGGCTCTGCGACTACCGCATCACCTTCGGCCGCAGCCCCCATTAGGGCTCTTCGGCCGCGCTGTCCACCCTTTGTCCGCTTTAGGACGTCTTGCGAGTCTTTAGCCATTTCGGATTGACCGTTTTCCGCACCAAGGGTCACGATGCCTGCGCTGACAACGTTGTCATTTCCGCGTACCCCGGAGGGGAAGACCAATGAGACGATCGGCGGCGCGCCTGGCCGCCGCCGTGGCACTGGCCACGGCGACGGTCCTGGGCAGCGGCTTGCCCGCCTTGGCACAGGGGCCGAGCCCCGTGCCCAGTCCCGGAACCCAGCTCAAGAACGCCCACGCGAACACGGCCACCTGCGTCAAGGGACCCGACGGGCGTCTGACCGACTGCCCGAAACCCCTCGCGGCCAAGGCGCTGCCGAAGGCCGCCAAGGAGACCGCGACGCTCTCGAACGTGAGCGACCCGGCCTCGCTGGTCGACACGCGTACCTGGACGACCGGCGGTGGCAACACCTTCCCCGGCGCGGACGTGCCGTACGGCATGGTGCAGTGGAGCCCGGACACCATGCCGCACCGGAACGCGGGCGGCGGCTACAACTACGGTGACGAAGAGCTCACCGGCTACAGCCTCACGCACGTGAGCGGCCCCGGCTGCGGCGCGGCCGGGGACATCCCGATCCTGCCGATCACCGGTGACCTGCCGAGCGGTGACCCGAACGAGGCCACCACCGCGTTCACCAACGCCGGCGAGGTCGCCCAGGCGGGCTACTACTCGGCGCAGAGCAACCTGCCCGACACCATCACCACGCAGCTCACCGAGACTCCGCACAGCGCGATGGGCCGGTTCACCTTCCCGTCGACCACTCAGGCGGGCTTCCTCATCAAGCTGATGGACAGCCAGAACGGCGACTCGGCCTCCAGCGCCCAGATCGTCGGCAACAACGAGATCAAGGGCTCGGACACCAGCGGCGGCTTCTGCGGCGACTCCGCCAAGTACACCGTCTACTACGACATCACCTTCGATCGTCCCTTCACCGCGTCCAAGGTGATCACCGGCTCGGGGTCGAGTCCCCAGGCGGCCTCGGTCACTTTCGACACGACCAAGGGTGCGACGGTCCAGGCGAAGGTCGGCATCTCGTACGTGAGCGCGGACAACGCCGCGCTGAACTGGCGTACGGAGAACCCCGGCTGGAACTTCGACTCGGTCAAGAAGGCCGCGCAGAAGTCGTGGAACACCCTGCTCGGCCGGATGAACGTGTCCGGCTCCTCGGCGGCGACGACGCAGCTGTTCTACAGCGCGCTCTACCACAACTTCATCCAGCCGAACATCACCTCCGACGTGAACGGCCAGTTCATGGGCTCGGACGTCAAGGTCCACTCGGTGTCGGGGAAGCAGAAGCAGCAGTACGGCATGTACTCGGGCTGGGACACCTACCACTCGGTCGCCCAGCTCCAGGCCATGCTGACGCCGAAGGAGGCCAGCGACCAGGCGCAGTCGCAGGTCAACTACTACGCCGAGAACGGCATCATCCAGCAGTGGGGCTACCTGCACCTGGACAACTGGGTGATGGCCGGAGACCCGGGCAGCGCTCTGATCGCCGACTACTACGCCTTCGGCGCCAAGGACTTCGACACGAAGACCGCGCTGGCGAACATGGTGAAACAGGCCACCACGGTCAACGACGTACGGCCGGGGACGGCGCTGGAGGACCAGTACGGTTACCTGCCCGAGGACGGGACGTACGGCTGCTGCAACCCGCACGCCCAGGTGTCCTCGTTGCTGGAGTACGACAGCGCGGACTTCGCCCTGTCCCGCTTCGCCGCGTCCCTCGGCGACTCCGCGAACGCGACCAAGTTCCAGGACCGCGCGAACAACTGGGCGAACGTCTTCAACACCTCGACCGGCCTGCTCACGCCACGACTGAAGAACGGCGCGTTCCTGCCCGGTATCACCCCCTCCACGAGCAGCCACTACATCGAGGGCACCGCGGAGCAGTACCTGTGGGACGTGCCCAACGACTACGCGGGCCTGTTCTCGCTCCTCGGCGGCAACGCCAAGGTCAAGCCGGCGCTGCGCAAGTTCCTGTCCAGGCCGGACGGGAACGGGGAGTACGCCCTGCTCTCCAACGAGTTCGGCCACGGTGAGGAGTACGCCCCGGACTACGCCGGCGACCCGGCCGGCGCTCAGCAGGCCGCCAACACCCTGCGGTACGGGCTGTACCTGCCCGGTCCGTCCGGCCTGCAGGACAACGACGACCTCGGCGCGAACAGCGCCGCGTTCGTCTGGTCGATGCTCGGCATGTACCCGGAGAACCCGGGCAGCGACACGCTGGTCTTCGGCAGCCCGGGCTTCCCGCGCGCGACGATTTCACTGCCGAGCGGGAAGACCATCAAGATCACCGCTCCGGACGCGTCGCCGTCTGAGTACTACGTGAAGTCCCAGAAGATCAACGGAAAGGCCAACAGCAAGCTGTACGTTCCGTTCTCGACGCTGGCCAAGGGCGCCACGATCGACTGGAAGATGAGCACGGCGGAGACGTCGTGGGGCACGGGCGCGTCGGACGCGCCTCCGTCGTACGGCCCGACCTTCGCCGCCACCGGAGCGCTGAGCCCGTCGTCGGTGAACCTGCGGCCCGGCGGTTCGGCGAAGACGACGCTGACGGTGAAGTCGGTCTCCTCGGGCGACCAGGCGGTGCAGTGGACGGCCTCGGCGCCTTCCGGTGTCACCGTCAGCCCGTCGAGCGGCACCCTGAACGTACCGTCGGGCGGCAGCGCCTCCGTTGACCTCACGGTGACCGCGGGCGACACGGACGGGAACTATCCGATCAACTTCACCCTCACCAGCCCGTCGGGGAAGATCCTCCCGGTGTCGCTGGGCGTTATCGTCGCCAAGCCGGGCGACCTGACCCCGTTCTATGACAACGCCGGCATCAGCGATGACAGTGCACCTTCTGGTGCCAACTACGACGGCGGCGGCTGGAGCTATTCCGAACAGGCCCTAACGGCTGCCGGTCTGGCTCCGGGAGCGTCCGTCACGTCGGGCGGGATCGCGTACACCTGGCCGGACGTACCGGCGGGTCAACCGGACAACATCTCGGTCGGCGGCCAGAACATCCCCGTCGACTCGCCCGCCGGTGCGACCAAGCTGGGTTTCCTCGGCAGCGCGCACAACGCCGGAACGGACGGCTCGTCCGGCACGGCCACGATCACCTACACGGACGGGTCTTCGTCGACGGCGACGCTAGGGTTCAGCGACTGGACCCTGTCGGCGGGCAGCGGCAGCCCTCTGTTCGGGAACGTGATCACGGGTACCACTCCGTACCGCAACTACACGACCGGAAAGGACGGGGTGAAGACGTACGTCTTCTCCCAGACCATCCCCATCACCGCTGGTAAGACGGTCGCCTCGGTGACCCTGCCGCCCTCACTGAGCACGGGCGCGATCGGCGTCTTCGCCATCGCGGCCGGCTGACCCTTCTCACCGAAGGCCGGGGCCGTCACGGCCCCGGCCTTCCGTATGTGGGGCGGTTGTCTCTGTCACCTCTTGAGGAGTCTAATGAGCAGCGAACGTATTCACCTCGTTGTTCCGTCCCAATGAATACATTTCTTTGATGGTGGAGAAGTGATCGCCCTGTGAGTAGTAGGATGAGCCCAAAACAGGCCGCGACGACGTGTGCGGTCCTCTGTGTGCTCGGAACTTCGATGACGGTCTTCGCGATGGTGTCCGAGGGAGTCAGCCGGGCCACTCTCGGCGCTCTCATACCGAGTGCGGTGTTTTTCCTGCTGGCCATCGGCCTTTACCGGTACGCCAGTCGAGCTTCTCTACGCGGCGAAGAGTAACTCTAGGGCGGGAGAATAAGCTTGTATTCGTTGGCTTCGGAGGTTACTTCGCGGGCTTCGTCTATTTGAAGAGGCATGACTAGCTCGAGATCGATACCAGGGGGCGCCGGGGGGTAACGGTCCCGGAGTCGTTGCCGTGCCGGCAGGATCAGGTATCCGAGGTCCGTGCCACCAGGACTTGGCCGGGGATGTCGGTGCGCTCCGACCTGTACCAGTCCACGATCGCCGCGGCCCAATGGTCGACCGGGATCCGGCCATCGCCCGACGCGTCCAGCTCCTCGAACACGGTCACGCTGTTGGACGCCGGGAATCCGCTCGCCGTCATGCAGGCGATGAAGTCATCGCGTTCGACGTACCCGTCGTCGTCGCGGTCGACCAGCGCGGCCACCGAGGTCGCGTAGTCGGCGACGGTCCGTTCGGCCTCCCCGGGGTCGCCGAACCTGGCGAGGTACTCTTCGCGCCCTACCCGGCCGTCGCCGTCCGCGTCGAGGGTCGCGCGCAGGCCCGCCCAGAAGCGGCGGTGCCCGTCGATGACCGCCTGGCCCTTCGACGACTCGCGCGGCTCGCCCATCGCGTCGAGCACCTTGCCGGCGAGCCGCTCGAAATCGGCCTCGTCCAGATAGCCGTTCCCGTCGGTGTCGAGTATTCGGAACCGCAGTAACAGTCGCTCGTGTGCGCCGGAACGTGCCTGAGGGGACTCGTCGTTCATGCAGACCTCCCGATCACTACCTGTGGTCATTAACATACATTAAGTAATGGTCCGGGAGAAGGCTCTTCGATTTCGCGACCGGTCCGTCGAAGGCTCGGCTGAGTGCTGCGTTCCGCGATCGCGTTCGTACGCGGCGCCGGGCCGACCTCAGGACCAAGCTCCGTCGCGGCAGGGACCTTCGACCCCTGCGTTCCATCGGCCTGATCCCGACCATGGAGTGGACCGGGAAGCCGACCCAGACGGCTCCCGGATTGAGAAGAGAAAAGGGATGGACGCCGTGAACCGCAAGACCTTTGACGCGCTGATGACCACCGCCGGAGTCGTCGTCGCCGCAGTCCTCGTGGCCGCCGGATGCCTGCTCCTGTGGGGGCACCAGTTCGCGAACAGCAATGTGCGCAGCCAACTGGTCGCGCAGCAGATCCAGTTCCCCGCGAAGGGGACCGCCGAGCTGGCCGACCCCAAGGTCGGGCCCTATCTCAACCAGTACGCCGGGAAGCAGCTGGCGAACGGCGCCCAGGCAAAGGCCTACGCCGACCACTTCATCGCCGTTCACCTGCAGAAACTCGGCGGCGGCCAGACCTACGCCCAACTGTCGAAGACGGCGAACGCCCAGCCGAAGAACACCGAACTGGCCAACCAGGTCAACACGATCTTCAAGGGCGAGACGCTGCGCGGCATGCTGCTGAACGCCTACGCCTTCTGGCAGATGGGGCAGATCGCGCTGTACGCCGCCATCGCCGCGTTCGTGGGTGCCGCCCTCATGCTGGCGCTCGCCGGACTCGGCTTCCTGCACCTGCGCCGCGTCGGGCCTGCCGCGGAACTGCTGCCGAAGCTGAGCAGCGCCCAGCCCACCGTCGCCGCGGACGCCTCCTGACCGTCCCCGCACCCCTGCGTGAGAAGGGCCCGGCCACCCGGCCGGGCCCTTCTCACGCGCGTCCGGATGGTTGTCTCTACTCGGCGCGAATGGTCATTGCGAGGGCGGGCCGTTCGGGGATCAGTGGTAGAAGTACGGATCCAGGACGGTGACCTCCGTGATGTGATCGACCGGGAGCCCATTGGCCTCAGCGGCCTTGCGGATCGCCTCCGGGGACGGCCCGTCGTACACGCAGTACGAGACGCTCTTGTCCCGGCTGACGTACGAATGCACCCACGTGACGTCCTGGCCCGCGTTGTTGTCGACGACGACCCGGCAGGCCGCGGCGCCCTCCTCGCTGACCGGGATGACAAGCCCATCCTTGAACGTCCGCTGAACCAGGTATCGGGGCATGGCACTCGCTCCTTCCGGGCGCCAACCTGGGCGCCTCATGAAAAAGGCGTTCCATCCCGTTCCATCGCCCGCTTCATCCGGCTTGCTGGAGTTGGAATCCATGGGCGCGCTGCATGTATCGGACGCCGAGTTCGATGGCTTGGCCGACAGTGATCCCGGGGACGGGCACATACCGGTAGGCGAAGTCCGGGTTGAACCGCTGAAATCCCAGCGGCTGCCCCTCAGGCCGCTCCAGACCGGCGGTGGGAACGAGCTCGCGAACCGCGTCGAAGTCGAAGTAGTCCGCGTAGCGCCGGGCATGCTCATAACGAGCTTGCCACGCGTGTTCCGTACGCCCGTGGCCGGGATCACCGACCGGGACGACGAACGCGAGCCGGAATTGCCTCTGCTGTATTTGCCAGCCCAGGCGAGGTCCCACGCGGTCGGCGAATCCTCCGACGAACCCTGCTCTGTTCGAAAGCCCGGCGCCGACGTCAATGTCGATGTCCGGGAGCTTTCCGGCGAGCCGCCGGTGGACCTGTGTTGCAACGACCTGGAATCGCATCTTCTGCACGGGCGCGTCCAGTCGCAGCCGCTGCAACTGCTGGCGTGATTCCCCATCAAGATCCAACGGTTCGTCGAGACCAGGACGTCCCACCATCTCGACTAGAGAGCGCAGCCGCCCCAGCATGGCTAGCCAGCGATCTAGCACTACCCCTGCGAATCCGTCATCCGCCCCATCCACCGCACGTCGGTTCTGGTACAGGATCTGCATCAGTTCCTGATAGCTACGGTAAATCCACGGGGTGGATGTATGTGGGCCCACGTATCGGCCGTCGCGCCATCCTGGATCGGTGAGGCTCAACAGGACCAGGGACGGTTCTGCGGGCTGAAGCGCGGTCACCGTCTTGGTATAGGCGTCGAGCTGGCGTTCATTCGGAAGGGAGAACATTTTGTTCTCCACCACGAGTGGCTGCCGTCCAGGACTGTCCACGACAAGATCGAGATGACGCCACTCTCGCCGCACCCCTCCAGTGCCGTCGGCCGCGGGGTCGGGTTCCACCCCCCAGGCATCAAGAACCGCCTCGCGAAGTATCGGGAAGCGGGTGAGATACCAGGCCAGTAGGTCGGAATGGAAAAGCTCCTTGCTGCCCTGGGACATGGCCAGCATCGGATCATCTTCAAAGCCGTCGATCAGACCGCGAATACCGTCAAGGTCGGACATGCCTCGATCGTGGCGCTTCTCGACCGCAACGTCCATACACGGGGCGGGTGAATAGCTCGGCTACGCGGTCACCCTCGACGTCTCTCCGACGACGGGGGTAGCAGCTCGAACCTGTTACTACCGGTCTGGCGTAGCGTAAGAACCGGTGGTCTTCCTCTCGGCCACGGAGCGAGGCGTCGCGACAGAAACCATCGCCCGATGACGGCGCTGCGCAGTTCTGTGCATGAACGCCAGAACGATGGGGATAGTCGCACGGTGGCGACGGAGTCCCCGCCGAGTGCGATCTCTACATGACTCCATGATCGGTCGAACCATTGATCGCGATCACCGGCGGAGATTCGAAGTCCGTAGCCGGCGCCCGTGGAGTGGGCCTGACCGTTGCTCCAGCCTGTGGCCTGCACACCGCACCTCCAGCACAGTCACGCATGCCATCCTGATTCGTTGCTTACCCGAAGTCCATAGACCCGCCGCATTCGAGTCACGGCCGATGAGTGCGTTGCGTGCTCACGGCGTCATCCGTTGGCATGCTCAGATCATTGGCGTCGACGCTGGACGGGATTCCGCCATCGGCGCCGTTGTCTCGTGTGCCTCGGCGTCGGCTTGAATCGATGGGTTACGTCCTCGACCCAGGCCCCAGTGAGGTATGTGCGGATGTCGAGGTCGATGGTGGCGGGCAGCACCTCAGTCCCGGCCCCGAAGCTCGTAGGCATTCCGCGGTGAACGGCGCCGATGATGCGGTCTCGGTACGCGTCTGATTGCGCTTTCAGCGGCGACGACCTGCTCGAAGGGTGCTTTGAGCACACGGATGGGGTTAGCTCCAGCTCGGAGGTGTAGGTTGACTCGATTGGCGTCACCGTGCCCGAACTTGCAGAGCTTTCCGTAGCAAACCAGGTAGAGGTGCTGGGGTTGGGCCGCCTTGGCCCGGTGGGTACGGGAATTTTCCTCGGGCGGGCAGTTTTTGCACTCGGGACGGGCCCGCGTGACCTTCTGTACGGTGCCACAGATTTCATGGCGGGCCCAGGTGCCGTGCGACTCGGCCTCGCGTGTCTCGATCTCCCACGGCAGACCCCAGATATCGGTGGCTAGTACCGTCCATCCGGGTCGTGCAAGCGAGGCGGTCCGGTCTTCGACGATGTGGCGAGCGCAGTACCGCCATACGTCGCGAGGGTCACCGCTGTGGCCTTGGCCGAGGATTGTGCTGATGTCGGTTCGGTGCGGCAGTGTATTAAGGACTTTCGTTGCTAGGTCCCCGGCGTCAGTCGGAAGACGGGTCCGGTCGTCAAGGCAGATCATGCAACGGGTGCGCCACCCGGGTCGGCAGGCCCGCGGCGTCCCGCAGGAGCGACATCGGAAGATATCGATGAATGCTCCGCTGGGTCGGGCGACGATGGGTTCCATCTGGCCCTCGACCAGCACAGCGCATGCCGTGCAGTGAACCATCCAGGCGATGTCCGGACCGCGAACACCGGTATCGGCGCGTCCCGACACCGACGCATGACAGTTGACGCACCTCTTGCTCTCCATCAGACTCCCGGCAGTCCCCTGAAATCGTGCTGTATGGATATGGTCACACGAATGGCGCTCAGTCACAATAACGGACTGACAATCCCGACCATATGTGCAGATCGAGTGCACTGACACCAGCGATCTACATCGACCGGCCCAAGCGTCGCGGTCATCGGTGTCGGACAGGCCGGATCGGCCCCACAGCTGTACTCGATGTACGTTTTCATATTCCACCTGCACACGGGCGGCTTAAGTCTTGGGACTGGCGTTAATGGAGATCACAACCTCGTTTTTCAAAGAGGGTTCGATGCTGCGGTGCAAACCCAGCTCGACGATGCGGCCATCACATGGGTGCCACGGCCATCTGGGGACCGCCTGGCCAAGAATCGGGTCCATATCATCGATTGTCGCCTTCCACAGGTTGAGCCAATTACGGCGAGCCCCGACGGAAAAGGCGAGGTGCATCGACACGGCGCCCTCACCGACGATCTCGCATGCTCCGGTGAGCTGATCGTGGATCTGTCGCTTGTATGCCGTCGAATCAGATGATGCACTCGTCTGGACCGTGAACGACTCGCCGGATAGCAGCTCGGCCATTGGCGTGGCCTGGCCTACTCAAACGGACGAGGAGTCGGCATGCTGCTTGCTCCCCCATACCGAGACGAAGTCTCGGCCACTGAGCTTGCCCAGCCGCTTCGCCAAGGGGAGGAGGTAATTGTCGAGATCGTGAGAGCCCACGAGTGAGGTCGACCCGGGAAGCCCCACCTCGAGACTGAGAGCCAACGGCTCCGGCGCCCGTTCCAGCTGCCCCTGGACCCGCTCACAGGCGTGAGACAGGAACTCTTCCAACCGGACCTGGTCTGGATGACCAGCAGCCATCCAACTGGCCAGTCTCGGCTGGACGCGCAGCGGGACGTATTCACCGCGAGGCTTGCCGTACTGCGTGGGCCGGTACTCCATTTGATGATGGTACGACCGAGAGATAGCAGGTCACCTTGGCCGACTCAGTCAGAGAGGCTGGGCCGCTCCGTTTCCTGGAAACCGGCCTCTCGCTGGTTGTGGGCCTACGGTCAGCGAAGGCCCTGCCGTCCTCGCCCGGCGGAGCCATCGGCGTCTTCGCCATCGCGGCTGGCTGATCCTTTCACCGGGGGCCGAAGCCGTGCCTCCAGCTTTCGTCGTAGCTGGCAGCTCGTCCGGGACCGGTCATTTTCTCTTCTTCGCTTGCGCCAATAGGCCGAAGGTGTCCAAGAACCGTCACGCCGCGGGCGCGCTGCGTGATCGCCGCTGATAGGCGGCAACAACTGCAGTTGCTGATGACGAGGAGGGCGAAGACGACGCGGTCGCATCTCTGAATGCCGAGAAGAAACAAGGCCGGCGACAACTCCGCAGAAAAAATTTAGTCTCGCTAGGCAACCCAGGCGGGCCCCTCGAGAACTGATTCGGCGGAGCGGATATGAAGTTTCGCAAGAAGGCATCGGCCATCGCGGCGGCCGGTGCGTTGGCCATCGTCACCTCCCTCGTCGCGGGCGGTTCGCCTGCGGTGGCACAGGCCGCACCGGCGTCCGACCCCCCGGTCACCCATGACGAGAACCCGCGGGTTCCCGAAGGCGCGGCGTGGACGGAGGCGTACTTCCCGTCCTCCGACGGCAGCGGTGTCGTGCTGCACGCCGACGTGCTGCGCCCGGCGAACCTGCCGGCCGGCGCGAAGACGCCGGTGATCCTCTCGGTCGGCCCGTACTTCGCGCACGCGGGCCAGACCGGTCCCGAGGGCTGGGACCGGGTCGGACCGTCGGCGCGCTTCCAGGACTTCGTCGACGGCGCCCACCTGATGGCGCGCGGCTACACCTTCGTGATGGTCGACCTGCGCGGCTTCGGCGGGAGCACCGGGTGTCTGGACTGGGTCGGCCCGGGGGAGCAGGCCGACGTCCGCGCCGCCATCAAGTGGTCGGCCGCCCAACGCTGGTCGACCGGCAAGGTCGGCATGTACGGCAAGTCGTACGACGCAGTCACGGGGCTCGTGGGCAATGACCTCAAGCTGCCGAGCCTGAAGGCGGTCGTCGCGCAGGAGCCCGTCTGGAACATGTACAACTACCTGTTCAGCAACGAGGTACCGCGCCCGAACGTCACCGGCACGCCGGAGGCGTACAACTCGATCGCGACGATGCCGCCGATGCCGGATGACAGCGACCGGTACAAGGCCGCCGCGGAGTACGAGACGGGCCATCCGCAGTGCCTGAGCGACAACATCACCAACAACAACAATCCGGACCTGGACTCGGCGTACTGGAAGGCCCGCAACCTGGCCGCCCACGCGCGCGGCACCAGCACGCCGTTGTTCGTGACCCAGGGCATGATCGAGCCCAACACCAAGCCCGAGGACGCGGAGGAGTACTTGGACGACCACCACGGCCGGGAACGCGGCTGGCTCGGCCAGTGGGAGCACGTACGAGGCAACGACGTGGACGCGAACGGCCGGCTGGCCCAGGGCCGCGCCGGCTGGTTCGACGAGGTGATGCGCTTCTACGACGAGTACCTGCGCGGCACGAGGCCGTCTGTGCACGACCAGGCGTACGCCATCGAGGACAGCCTCGGCCACTGGCGCGCCCAGCCGACCTGGCCGGTGACCACGACGTCGTACGATGCGCGCCTCTCCTCGGGCCAGTACGTCGACGACGGCGGTGGCGCCGCCCCGTCGGCGAGCGCGGCGAACAGCGGGCGCTGGGACATGGAGCGAGCGCCACGGCTGGAGCCGCTGTCCGGCCCCGAGAAGACCGCCGCCAAGCGGAGTGCCGCCACCACGTCCAGCTTCTGGACCTGGTCCACACCCGCGTCCCGTACGGTGCGGCTGACGGCCACCCCGCAGATCACGCTCAACGCGAGCACGACCGGCAACGTGATGGCACGCCTGTGGGACGTCGCCCCGGACGGCACCGCGACGATGTTCGACGAGAACGTCGCCCTGCTGGATCACAGCGGCCGGATCTCCTTCGACCTGAAGTCGACCGACTGGACCATCGCGCAAGGACACCAATTGGGGATCCAGATAGGGACCATCACCTCCAACGGCTGGCTGGACGTCCCCTCGGGCCACACGATCACGGTCTCCGGCGCACGGCTCGCCCTGGACGTACTGGACCCGCGCTTCGACGTACCGACCCAGGGCGACCGCTCGCCGTACCTGGATCAGTACCTCGCGGCGTACACCACCACGCTCAGCAACGTCGGCAATGGCACCTTCCCGCTGAGGGTCTCCCGCAGCCGCTGATCAGTTTCACCGAAGGCCGGGGCCGTCACGGCCCCGGCCTTCCACACGCGCGGTATCGGACAGCCCCGAAGTGGCCTCGGCGTCGAGACGCCCTGACCGTCAATCAGGTTCACCGTACGACCGGCCGAACTCACGGACCCGGCCTCTCCCGCCTCGCCGCCTAGGAGCTGCCTCGTCAACGGCCCGCTCGCTCTAACGTTCCAGGGCCTCGCCGGTCATCGATGCGTTCGCCGCGGTCAGTGCGACTGCGCGTCGCGCAGTGCCGGCCCATCCGGGTGGTGCTGGGACTCCAGCAGGGCGATGGCTTGGCCGCGCAGGCGGGCGGAGGTCCGCTCGTCGCCGGCCTTCTCGTGCGCGGTGGCGAGCCGGCTGAGTGCGTGCGCCTCCCAGTAACGGTCGCCGAGCCTGCGATCGAGCTCGAGGGACCGCTCGTACGTGAGGATCGCCTCCCGTACACGGCCTTCGACCAGCTCGGCGTCTCCGATGACCTTCAAAATCGAGGCCAGGCCCTCGGCGTGGTTCTCGGCGGAGTAGATCGCCGCCGCCTGCTCGCCTGCCGACAGTGCCTCCGCCGGCTTCTCCAGACACGTCAGCTGCCGGCCCGTGGCCGCCAGAGCGTCCGCCCGCAGGAGCGGCTCCGTATTCTGTCCGGCTAGCGCGAGCGCTCGCTCGGCGTGGTCGAGCGCGTGAAGATGGTCGCCCGCGGCGTCGAGCGCCCGTACGAACGACAGGTGCGTGTGCAGGCGTCCGGCCTCGTCGCCGAGGTCGAGGAAGATCGACAGTGCTTCGTTCAGCAGGCGCAGCGCCTCATCGCCCTGGCGGGACCGCGCCAGCGCGTCGCCCAGGAGCCGCAATGACGTCGCCTCGGCCCTGCTGTCGGCGGCCCGACGGGCCGCGCGCACTGCGCTCCGCTGGATTTCGACGCGGCTCGTGTGTCGGCCGGTACGCCGGAGGAACACCATGCACGTCCAAGCCAGCCGCCAGGCGTGCGACTCGAAGCCCTCCACCGCGGCGAGGTCGACCAGGGCACGCAGCGCGGCGTGCTCGACGGTGAACCAGGCCATGGCCTCCGCGTACGTATCCACCGCAGGCGTCGGGCCGACTGTGGTGTCCTCGGTGAGCCGTTCCCCGTCGCTGGGCTGGATGGCGGCGTTGGCCCCTACGGCAGCCCGCATGTGGTGGTCGAGTAGCCGCCGCAGCGCATCGCGCCGGTCCGGCTCCAGGTCCTCGCGCCGGCCGCAGGCCCTTGCGTATGCGCGGAGCAGGTCGTGGCTACGGAACCGGCCGGTCGGCCGCTCGTCGAGCAGGTTCGCGTGGACCAGTTCGCGCAGCGCCTTTCTGGGCGGCGCGGACGTCCCTGCCAGTGCGGCGCACGTGGTCAGGTCGGCATCCGGACCCGGGTGCAGGCCGAGCATCCGGAACAGGCGCGCGGCGTCCGGCGACAGCACGTCGTAGGACCACTGGAAGACCGTCTGGATGTCCAGGTCGGTGTCGGGCGAGGCGAGGAGTTCGAGCCGGTCGTGGGTGTCGCGCAGCTCGGCCACGAGCGTCGAGACCGGCTCCTCCGTACGGTCCACGAGCCGGGCCGTCACCATGCCGAGCGCCAGCGGCAGACCGGCGCACAGGTCGATCAGCTCTCGCGTGCGTTCGGACTCGGCCGCGAGCCGTCCAGCACCGAGGCGCGCGGCCAGCAGGTCCTCGGCTTCACCCGGCTCCATCACGTCGAGCGAGATGCGGACCGCACCCTCCCTCGCGACGAGGCTCTCCATCCGGTCGCGGCTGGTGACGACGGCCAGACAGCCGGGCCCGGACGGGATCAACGGACGTACCTGCTCGGTGGACCGCGCGTTGTCCAGCACCACGAGCATGCGCCGCTCGCTGAGAAGGCTGCGCAAGAGCGCCGCCCGTACGTCGGTGGTGGGCGGGATCTCCCACAGCGGCGTCCCGAGGGCGTGCAGGAACCCGAACAAGATCTCGCCGGGGTCTGCGGGCGGCCCGGCACCGAACCCGCGCAGGTCGGCGTACAGGTGGCCGTCAGGGAAGCGGGACCCGGAGCGGTGCGCCCACGTCGTGGCGAGCGTGGTCTTGCCGACACCCGCCGTCCCATGAATCACGCAGATGCCCACGGTGTGTGCGGTCGACGCCGACTCGGCGAGTTCGGTGAGACGGGCCAGGTCGGCCGCTCGGCCGACGAAGTGCCGGCAGGATGGTGGCAGCTGCTCTGGCCGGGGCAACGGCCTGGGGACGTGCCGCGGCTCTCCGGAGCCACGTGCCAGGCGACGGGCCAGCTCGGCTTCGTCTCTCAGGGTGCTCAGGCGTCCCCGCTCGGGGCCGGAGACGCCGAGCTCGTCCAGCAGCCGATCGAGGACCGCGCTGCGGGGCAGCGTCGTACCGTTCAGGTACGCGTAGAGGCTCGCCGGGGAGATGTTGAGGCGGCGGGCCATCGCCGCGCGGTCCAGGTTCCGCTGCAATCGCTGCTCGGCGTGCAGGACCGAGCGCATCAGTGCCGTGGCGAGCCGCTGGTCGGCCGTTAAGGGGCCTTGGGACTCCCCGTTTCGTTCCACCGCGGCGCTCCAGACTTCTCAAGCGTTTTCCAGCCGTGCTAGACCATCATTCTCCTCAAATGGTCTCGTTGAGGGGAAACGTCGGCTATCCGCCGGCAGGCGGTCTCTCCATGCGGAGCGCGGAGGGATCGCTCAGCGGCGGCGGTGGGGGACCGTCACGACGTTCTCGGAGGGGGAAGAGCCGCCGGAGGCGAGTGACTGACGTCTCCGGCGGCGCCCCAGCCCACCTCGGCGTTAACGCGTTTGCTCCTGGTCAGGCGCCCACGCAGTGCAGCGCGGCCCACGCGGAGGGGAACCCGGCGTACCGGTCCCTCAGGTAACGGACCGTTTCGTGCACGGCTCTCCCCGCGTCGCCACCCGCCTCGCGTAGCTCGTCGTAAAACCGTTCGGCGGCGTGGGCGGCGACGAGTCCTCGTACGGCCCACAGCGTGCCGACCACCTGGGGGAACCCGGTGAGCTGAAAGGCCGACGTCAGGTGGATCCCCTCGTCCACGAGCGCCGCGGTGGTCAGTGTCGTCTCACACGCTGACAGGTAGGCGAGCCGAGCCCGTTCGTTGCGGATCGCCGCGATCTCAGGGACGGCCATCTCGCCGCCGGCCAGGAGGAGGCAGCTGCGCGACGGGTCGTCGGCGTCCGATCGCGCGTGTAGCGCGATGTGCAGGTCAGAACACGTGCGGATGGCCTCCGTCACCTCCGCCCGGGTGACAGTGGCGGCGTCCAGCGGCAGTACGCCGAACCGCTCCGCGAACCGGGTCGCCTCGACACCGGCGGCGGCCCAGGACCGGTCCGCGTGATCCTCACCCATGGAGACGATGACACCGGCGCGAGGCTCGGCACCGGCCGCCATCGTGCGGCGTGCCAGGTGGAGCGAGGTGACCGTCGGCGTGTACCGCGAGACCGCGTGTTCCAGCAATGAGTCGCCGCCGTCCCTCCGCGTCGCCGCGTGTAGAGGCAGGAAGGCGAGCATCCCGGTCGGGACCCACCAGATCGTCCGGCCGCTCCTCGCGTACCCCGCCTGATCCAGCTCGGCCAGTACGGGCGCGGCGATCGTGGTCCACAACCAGTCGAGGACGTCTGCGAGCCGTCCCTCCGCCTCCTCGCGTGCCGCGCGGCCGACCGACCGGTCGTGCGCCTGCGCCACGTCGCGGTGGAATTCAAAGGCGATCTCGTTCAGCCGCTCCGCCCGCAACCCGGAAAGCGGTACGTGGCGCAGCCCGGCGGCCGTCAGCAGCAGTGCGTCACCACGGTCGTCGCCGACGTTCACCATGACAACCGGTCCCGTGCGTGCTTCCGCCAGCAGTTCGTCCACCGCGGGCGGGCGGAGAAACCCACCAAAGCCTGGCAGGCGCTCGATGCGGCGTACGACGT
This sequence comes from Actinoallomurus bryophytorum, assembly GCF_006716425.1. NCBI lineage: Bacteria > Bacillati > Actinomycetota > Actinomycetes > Streptosporangiales > Thermomonosporaceae > Actinoallomurus > Actinoallomurus bryophytorum. Next base: position 676,232 of record NZ_VFOZ01000002.1, on the reverse strand, counting down.
CGGCGAAGCGTTCGACCAACTGGCTCCGGCGCTCGCGACGCCGCGCGGCGGCCATCCGTGCGTGAGCGTCTCCGCCGTGCGCGCCGCTCGCCGGTCCCACCGAGAACGGAGTGGCCTCCTCCTCCGGCAGGGCATCGAGGCGATCGCGCAGTCGCTCGAACTCGTCGGCGAGCGCCCCGTCCACCGCGCGTAGCGGCGAGGTGTCGCCGCGGGTATGAAGTGTACGGTTCAGCAGCACCGCTCGGCCGAGCTCGAGGGAGCGGACAGCGCGTTCGGGCTCGTCACTGGCCAGGCAGGCGGCAGCCGCCGCACAGCCCAGTCCGGGGAACCCCGCCAACCACCGCTGCGCGTCCGTACGGCCGAGCCGCCGGGGCGAGACCTCGGGAAGCAACTCGACGGCGAGGCTCAGCCCGCGGGCCGCGTCCGCGTGCGATCCGCGCTCGGCCGCGAGGCCGCCCCACGCCTGGGCTGCCCGCAGCCGGACGGCCGGCGGCGCCGTGTCGAGGAGAGCGGCCTGGCGGAGTGCGGCGATCACGTCGTCGGTCTCCGCGCGCCGTTCCCGCAGGACGTACGCGAGATTGATGAGGAACTGAGCGCGGTCGGGATGTCGCGGCGGTGTCTCCTCCACCGCCGCGCGCGCCTCACGTACCGCGTCGCCGGTGTCGCCACGCGCGCTGAGGGCGAGCGCGAGGCCGGACCTCAGCCCGGGCGCGTCCGGATGCCCGTCCGGCAGCACCGCGAGTGCCCGTCGAGCGGCCGCGACCGCCTCTTCCGCTGCGGCGGGCGAGTCGCCGGCAGCGCTCTCCAGCATCGTCACGAGGTTGCCGAGGCGCTGTGGCAGCGCGGGATCGTCGGCATGGGTCGCCTCGACGGCGAGCCTGGCCTGCTCGATCGCTCCGCGAAGGTCGGCTTCCTCTCCACCCGCCTCCCACCGGGAGTGCAGCACCTGGCCGTAGAGACTACGGATCGCCGTGCGGTCACGCGGGAGCGCGTCGGCCGCGACCGCGTCGCCTAGCGCCTCCGCTGCCTCACTCAGGTCCGCCTCGGTGCCCAGCCTGCGGTACCGGCTCTGGAGCGCGAGGCCGAGATTTCCGAGCACGGAGGGCGCGTCCGGGTAGCCGTCGGGCAGTAGCTCCGCCGCCTCGCGTTGGCAGGCGACGTCCTCGTCCAGGTCGGCCAAGTCGCCGAATCGCTCGTAGCGTACGAACAGCGAGCCGCCCAGGTTGCTCAGCCGGAGCGGCCGGTCCGGTGTGGGGGCGTCACGCGTCGCCAGCCGGCCGATCGCGATCGACTCCTCGAGGTCGGCGTGCGCTCCGGTCACCTCGTACCGGTGACGGAGCGCGACGTTCAGGTTGTTGAGATACATCCCGCGTTCTGGATGCGCCTCGTCGAGCAGCGCGCCGGCCTGCCGGTCCAGCTCGACGGCGGACTCCAGGTCGGAGCGGTCACCGGTGACGGTGTACCGGTCGAACAGCGACGTACCGAGATTGCCCAGGTGGCCGGCGTGGTCAGTGGCACTGGTCGGGATCGCTTGCGCATTCCTGCCGGTCTCGATCGCCTCGTCCAGAGGCTGCGGGTCCCCGGTCAGCTGGAACCTTCCGTATAGCGCCGTGGCCAGGGTGTCCAGCGCGACCGCCCGGTCGGCGGTGTCCGGAACCGTCGCGCGTACGGCAGCGGTGGCGGCGGCCTCCGCCTCGTGCGCGACCTCGATGTCCCGATGCCGCCGTGCCCAGACGGTGAGCACGGTCGCGGCGATCTGAGCGGCGACGAAAGCCCGCTCGTCGCGGTCGGCCGTCAGCGCGGCCCGCGCGTACGCTACGGCCTCCTCCAGGGCGGCCTGATCGCCCGCCTGGTACGCGTCGAGCAGCGCGCCGGCCAAGATCGCGCGGCGTGCGACGCCCTCCTCGTCGTCCGGCTCGGTCGACTCGACCGCCGCGCGGCAGGCGGCGACGGCTCGTGCCGCGTCCTCCTCGGCGCCGGTGACCGAGTACAGCAGCCGCAGAATATGCCCGAGCTCCGCGGCCGTCTCCGCTTCGGCGCCGGCCCGGTCGAGGGCGTCCTCGGCGTGCCGGAGGGCTGCGTGCAGGTCGGGCAGATGGCCGTGACGCTCGTATCGGGACCGGTACGCCACCGCCAGGTTGTGCCGCCCGCCGTCGCCCGCCGCGACCACTTCCGTACCCGCGCGTACGGCCTCGTCCAGGAGCTCGGGCCGGTCTAGGACCTCCTCGGCCTCGACCAGCACGGCGACGACACCGTTCAGGACGTCGGCACGCGCGGGATGCGTCTCGCCGACCGCACGCCTGGCGCGGCGCGCGGCTGAGACGGCATCGTCCAGGAACGCACGGTCCGCCGTGACGGCGTAGGCCTGGTCGTACGCGAGTGAGAGGTTGAGCAGGAGCGGCGCGGCGTACCGATGGTCCGGGAGCGCCAGGTCCGCGGCGGTGGCGAGCGTGTCGATCGCCAGGGGCAGGTCGCCGGACGCCTCGTACACTGCCGCGAGCCCGGTCAGCAGGACGAGCCTGTCGTCCATCCCGGGGTTCGCGGTGAGCGCGCGAGTGATGAGCCGCGCCGAGGAGGACGGCACGGCCTGCTTCTGCGCGGCCCGTGCCCGGCGCAGAGCGCGCCAGAGGCGTAGTCGCCGCTTCACCGCCGTTTCGGCGTTTCGCCCTCGTCGTCCCCCGCGTCCTCGTCCAGGGAGTGGACCAGCCGGACCGAGAGGTCCATGAGGACCTTTGGCGGTGGGCCGTCCGCAGGGTCCCCCACCCGGCCGACGCGCTCGTCGCTGAGGAGTTCGAGGGCGACCGTCATGCGCCGAACCGTGGCCTGGTCGCCCGACGTCATTGCCGCGACCAGATCGTTCACCAGGCCCTCGACCTCATGCCACGCCTCGGGCGGCATCCGCCAGTGCCTCAGGTCGTCGAGAACGACCTTCGCCTCGTCGCGGTGTTCGCGGTCGATACCAGGACCGAGCGGGCCATAATCGGACTGCACGGCGACAACTGTACCGACGGGGAGGTCAGGCGGGGGTGACATCAGCGTGCCGACCGTGACCGACCAGGAGCTGGTGGCTCACGCCTTCGCCCTGCTGAGCGGTCCCACGCAGGCTTCCGCCGAAGCGGCCGTACGCGCCCTCTGGGACGGTTGCGGTAGTCACCTGTCCACCACCGAGGAGGTCGCGCGGACCGGATTGCCGGCGCGGATCCCCACCACCCTCCCGAGCGGCAGGCTGGGCGGCTACGTCCCCGTGGCGGCGTGCCAGGATGCCGATCGTCGTGTCGAGGTGATCCTGCGGCGAACCGGCGACATCCTCGTCCTGTCCGTCCTGCTGACGGACGGGCCGACGGCGACCTGGACCGGCCTCGACGCGAAGCTGGACACCGTCCTCGACGGCGCCGCGCTGCTCGGCGTCGCCCGGCTCTACCTCGGGACTACGACTGGAGCGGCCGGTCCCGAACTCGGTCGTGACGCGGCGGAACTGCTGGGCGCTACCGAAGAAGTCGGCCAGTGGTGGCATCACGGCGTCACGGTCTCCGGCGGCCTGGCCTTGTGGGACGCCCGGCCCCGAGACGACGGCCGCGAACGGCGGCTTGTGGTCCTCGCCCCGCCGGGCGCGCAGGACGAGCTGGGCCGGTGCGCCTGGGCCGTACCCGGTCACGCCGACATGCCGCCGCTCGCCCGCTACCTCCTGCACGTCGCGAAGATCCGGTACCAGCGGGACGTTCGTACGCGCGCCGACGTGTCCGGGAATGCCGCGTCCCCGGCGACCGCGCTGCGGAACAGTGCGGTAACGACCGCCCGGTTGCAGGCGATGCGGCAGGCCGTGCACGCCACATGGGAGAACGCCGAGTCCGCGCTCGCCGACCTCGGCGCAGGCGCGGACGATCTCGGGCCGTTCGGCGCTGATCGGGACCTGGCCAGGTGGTTCGATCGTCAGCTGGTGCACGACATCCACTTCACCGAAATCCAGTACGAGAAAGCCCGCAAGATGACCGAGACGGGACGCGCCGAGCTCCCGAGCGCGACGGTGCAGGTGCGGGTGCCCCGTGACGAGCGGCCGCGGCTCCACTTCCTCTGCGTCGCGGACGAGTGGTTCCCCGCGCGAGGCGGGCTGAGCGCGTTCAACCGCTATCTCTGCATGGCGCTGGTCAGAGCCGGCGCTGACGTGTCCTGCCTCGTCCCCCGGTCATCGACTCCCGAGCGCGACGACGCGGACGCGGCCGGGGTGCGGCTGGTGGAGGCCTCGGCGGCCCCCGGCCTTTCGGAACGGGAACGCCTGTTGCGCAGGCCCTCCCTCCCCGGCAGAACCACGCCCGACGTCGTGGTCGGGCACGGCCGGGTGACCGGAGACGTCGCCAAGGCCATCGCCGAGGACTTCTATCCGGGGACGCCGCGGCTGCACTTCGTGCACATGCACGCCGACGAGGTTGAGTGGCACAAGCTCGACCGGAACGACGATGCCGGGATGCGCGCGGAGGAACGCAGCCGCCTCGAACTGGAGCTGGCGTTGGGTGCCGCTGGCCTGGTGGCCGTCGGGCCGCGCCTTTTCGAGTGGCTGGAGCGCGAGCCGCGGTCACGCCGCCCGCCCCTGCTCCTGCGGCTGGACCCCGGTTTCGACGGCCCCGTACCGGCCGACCGGTCCGGTCCGCCCGGCGGCCGGCCGCAGATCCTCATGCTGGGGCGTATGGAGGACCGGCAGGTGAAGGGGCTGGACATCGCCGCGAAAGGCATCGCCGACGCGATCGGACTGATGTCGCCCGGCACGGAGTGGGACCTCCTCGTACGCGGTGCGCCGCCGAATGGGTCCGGGCCGCTCCGGGAGTCCCTTCTCGGCTGGCTCGGCAACACGCCGGTCAACGTGACGATCTACCCCTACTCCTCCGAGTTCGACCGCATCACGGACGACCTGGCCCGTTCGAGCCTGGTGCTCATGCCCTCGCGGGCCGAAGGCTTCGGCCTCGTCGGCCTGGAGGCGATCGTCGCGGGCACCCCGGTGCTCGTCAGCGACCGGAGCGGGCTCGGCAAGCTGCTGGACGACGAGCTGCCCCGCGAGATCGCCGCCCGTATGGTCGTACCCGTGACCCGGGACGACGGCGAGAACGCTCGCCGCTGGGGCAATCTCATCTCCAGTGTCATGCGGGACCGCGCGGCGGCGTTCGCCACCGCCGAGAGCGCGCGCCTTGTGATGGCCGCGGCGCGCCCCTGGGCGCGAGCGGCCGGTGAGCTGCTGGACGCGGTCTCTCCCTGACCGCGAACGCAGGTCAGGGACGTCGCCCTGGTCCTGACCGCGTACCGAGTCCAGTCCTTTCCAGCGTTCTCCAGCCGGCTCGGCGTGGACGCCCGCCCGGTGGTTCGCTCGGAGCAATGACGACCCCGGAGTGCTCGTGGTTGCGTGTCGATCGAGGAGATGGCGGCGGGTTCGGCTACCGATACCCATCTCCAGAGGAGGATCTGTCCCTGACGTGGCACGTCCGGTGATTTGGAGCCGATGCTTGCAGCACCGTTCACTAGCCCTGCGCGCGAGAGCCGTACGCAGGTCCGAACACCACCAGTAGCGCCAGGTCCTCGGTCACCTCGAACCGGTGCTCCTCACCCGCCGGCACAAAGATCACCGAACCCGGGCCTACGTCGGCCGTACCGTCCGGCGTGACGATCCTGCCCCGTCCCGTGGTGACCACGTAGATCTCGTCCTCGGTGTGAGGGCTCTGATCGTCGAGCCCGCCGGCCGGGATGCAGTACGTTCCCACCGACAGGTCCGGCGTCCGCAGCTGCTCCGCCCAGTCGTTGGCCGCCCCGGCGAGCGGCGTCCACGCCCCCGCACCTTCGAGGATCCGCATGCCGGGAGCCTAGCGAACGAGGCCGGCGTACATACGGCCAAGATCACTTAGACGGGCTCACCAGGCGGAAGATCAGTTTCTTTCCACCAGTTCGACTGCGCCGGGACACGGCCATGGGACGGATTTCGCGGGTCAAAGAGCCCGTACGCGGTGATCGGCGAGGTGGGCCAGCATCGCCTGGTTGGCCTCCCACCCGTCGGGGAACTTTGCCGGCACGTTCAGATGGACGGGCTCCGTCGAGGGATGGGCGTCGAGGAGGTCGGCGATGCCGGCGCGGGCGACCACGATGCAGGCCTGCCGGTGGCGAGAGGCGAGCACGCACAGGCGGCCGGCTTCGAGGTGGAACGCCGTGGCGTCGCGGCGTCCCGAAAGAGGATGGACCATGATGGTCACCTCGAACTCCCGGCCCTGTAGCCGGTTGGCGGTGTCCACGGTGATCTGCGCCGCACCGACGCGCGCGAGCGCGCGGCGGATCTGGTCGGCCTGGTCGCGATGGGCGACGCCGATCGCGATGCGCTCGGGTCCGATGTCTCGGCCTCCGGGGTGACGTTCACAGACGCCGACCGCTCCCAGGGCGAGGAGGCGCGCGGCGATCTGCGCCGCGGCGTCGGCGGCCTCCGCGTCGGTGCGCAGGGTATGGCGCGCGGGCAACTCATGCAGGGCCCAGCCCGTACGGGCGGCCATGGTAAGGGTCTCGTCGACCGCGCTTCCGAACCCGGCCGCGGTGAACTCCAGACGGCGCGTGCCGTCCGTGGTGGCCGCGCTGAAGCCGGCGAAGGGATAGAACGCGGCGGAGACGATCGGCGCAGCCGAGGAGGAAAGCCGCCAGGAGACCGGGAGGCGATGTGGCGGGGCGAGCTCGGGGTTCTGGGTGAGCACGACCGCCACCGCGCTCTGCATCGGGTCGTACGGCAGGCCGATCCAGCGCGAGGTGTCGACGATGGAGAACGGGTCCAGTTGCCCGGGATCACCGACGAACAGGGCGCGGTCGAAGCGCCCGGCGATGAGCAGCAGCATGTCCGAGCGCATCTGGTACGCCTCGTCCACGATCGCCCAGGCCCAGCGGTGCTCCTTGACGGTGGCCCACTTGGCCGCGGTGGCCAGTACGACGTCGGCGTGCCCCAGGTCGTCGGCCCGCCTCCCGATCGTGATGTTGGGCAGGGCCAGCAGGCGTTCCGGTGCGGTGTACTCGGTGGCCGACAGGCGGCCGATGCGCAGCGTCGGATGCTCGGCGGCGAGCCGCAGGACGAGGTCGTCGATCTGGTTGTTGGTCTGCGCCACGATCATGCAGCGTTCGCCGCCTTCGACCAGCGTGATCGCGGCCCTCACCACGAGCGTGGTCTTTCCCGCGCCCGGCGGAGAGTCGACGACGAGGCCGCGCCGGCCGCTTGCCGCCATGTCAGCCATGTCGGCGAGGATCGTACGGACGGTGTCCTCGGCCGCGGCCACCGGATCGGCGACGTACTGGATGCTCACCATTCACTCCTCGACGTCGTCGCGGGACTCGTCGGCCGGCGGCCCGCCGTGCGTCCACGGCGTCTCCTCGACCGGTGGGAACTCACGCGGGCTCGACCAGCCGGGGTCGTGGGTGTAGACGACCTCGTCCCCGCACAAGGGCACGGCCTCGGTCCGGGGTTTGCCGGGCGTCCCCATCCCGCTGGTCACCTCGAGGGCGACCAGCCAGGCGTCGTCGTCCTGGGTGACGCCGCAGATCCGTACCTTGTCCTTCGGGCGTTCCGGGCGTACGACCGGACTTCCCGGCTCGATGCGCATCGGGTCGTTCGTACGGACGGTGAACCGGGGCCTCAGCAGGGGACGGCCCTTGTCGCTGGCCGCGGTCCGCGTCGGTTCGCGGTCCACGACCGTACCCCCGAAGGCCTCGCCGCCGGTACGGAGCTCGGCCATGACGAAGGGGTCCTCCAGCGCGCGCTGTGCGTCGTACGCGGCCTGTGCTCGCTCCAGCCGGTGCAGGCGGGCGGCCGCGGTGATCGCACGGTCGCGGCTCGGCTGCGGGCGCCCACCCTCGGCGACATGGGCGCTGAACGCGGTGAACACCTGCCGGTCGGCACGCCACCGGATCTCCGCGCTAGGCGCCTCGCGGATGGCACGCAGCAGGCCGATACCGCGCCACATCAGGTCCCAGGTCGGCCTCAGCTGAGTCTCCAGTTCGCGCGACAACGCGGCGACGGCTCGTTCGACGGCGCTCGGCTTGCCGCCGCCCACGGCCAGTTCGTACCTCTCGATGGCCGGGTTGAGGATCGCTCCGTCGAACCCCGGATCGGTGGCCGGCCCCGCGGGCGGACATTGCAGCGGGTCCTCGGCGACCTTCGCCGCCCGCAGTCCGCTCATCCCGGCGGGCGGATCGATCCAGCCGAGCAGCGCCGCGAGGTTGGCGTCCTCCAGAGCGCTCTGCCCGGTGGCCCACTGCGCCCCCAGCAGGTCGGTGAGGGGGAGAAGCATGGCCGAGTCGGGGTACTCGGCGCGTTCGGTCAGGAAGGTCAGCCACTGTCCGAGCAGCGGGACCGAGGCGTCGACCGGGTTGGGCCCGTCGGTACGCCGGAACCGGGTCGACCGGCCCAGGAGTCCGAGATAGGACAGGGCCACCCGGTTGGGCACGAGTGTCTGCGGGGCATCGGTGAAGATGTCCTGCTCCTCGCGGTTCCTGGTCGCGGGCAGGACCTCGGTACGCGCCTGGCACGCGTCGATGTACGCCATGACGATCCGCGCCAGATCGGCGAAGAAGCCGAAGCGCAGGTCGCGGTTGCGCGGCTGTGGCACGGTCAGCAGCGTCGGCTCACGCCGGTCGGTGCCGACCATCGCGGCGAGCGGGGCGGCGGCCTCTCCGGCGAGGTTCAACGGCACGATGACCAGCGGCCGGTCGACGAGGTGCCGGTGCCGTACGGTGCTGAGCTGCTCGGCATGCCCGGTCTGCGCCGCGTGCAGGTGGGCCAGCGTGGTGAGCAGGGTCATGCCGCGCCGCCCAGGAGCGCGTCCCGGAGGCCGGCGGCGTGCCGCAGCGCCCGGGTGACCTCCATCTGGTCCGCCGAGGGAGTGCGGGTGCCGCGGGCCAGGTCGAGCGCCGTACCGATCGTGTCCAGCCCCCCGAGGTCGTCGCGTACGGTCGGCCCGAGCACGTCGACGGACTGGGCGGTACGTGCCTCGTCGCGGCAGAAGCCCGCGAGCTCGCAGTTCGCCAGGCAGCTCGGCTGGTAGCGGGCGTCCACGCTGCCGAGCGCTTTTGCGAGCTCGTCGCTCGGGCGGGTGGGGGTGCCGTGCTCGTCCGGCGCGAGGTCGAAGGTGACGCCGTCCGGCAGCGCGTCCAGCAGCGTGTCGATGCGGGTCATCCGGGACAGCTGGCGGCGCAGGACGCCGATCTGCTGACGCGCGTCGATCAACGTGGCGGTGGCACGGAAGGAGAAGTTCTCCGGCGTCACCAGGATGACGTCATGCGACACCGCCTCGGCGGGCACACCCGCCTCGGCCAGCAGCTCGCGTAGGGCGAGGATGTAGACGGTGGCCTGCTTGGTGGCGGCGGCGACCTGGTCACCGTCGGCCTGACCGTCGATGACAGCGAACGACTTGATCTCGATGACGTGGAACTGGCCGCCGATCTGGAAAGTGATCACATCGGGTTCCAGGAAGACGTCGTGGCCGCCCACCCTTAGCCGCAACATCGGGTGGTCGAACAGCGTGCGCGGCTCGTCGTCCTTGCTCCGCGCGGCCTCGAGGAGCGCGTTACGGGTACGCAGGTAGCGGACGTTGCGGTCGACCAGGTCACCGACGGTATCGAGCGGGATGTAGGAGACCTCGGGGATGGGCAGAGCGAGCTTGTCCCGCAGCAGCCGCAGGAGCTCGGCACAGCCGTTCGCCTTGACCTGAGCCTCGAACGCGTTACCGCGGGCGAGCGCGAACGTCGACATCCCGAAGGGGGCCGGGAACCCCGTCTGGGCGGCGATCTTCGTCTTGTCGACGCCGGCGGCGTCCATGACGGAGCGGCGCCCGCATCCAGGGTTGATGGTCAGCGCGGCCACTGCGCGCGCGCTGTAGTTGAGCGGCCTCGCGTCGCCGCGCAGCGTGTCGAGTCGGTCGTCTAGGGTCACGTCGGTCCTTGAGAGGGGAAGTCGCGGCTTTGGTCAGCCCTGGCGGGCAACACCGCGAATGGTCTTCAGGCGCGTTCCGAACAGCTGCTCGGCGTCGTCCATCTGTCTTCGAGCGCGCCGGGCCGTGGCGACCCGGGTGTCGCGATCGGCGTCGTAGTGGACGTCCAGCTCGGCCTTCGCGGCGGCTCGTACGAGGTGGGGATCGACGCCTCGCATGTCCTTGCTCGGGGCGGCGGTGGTCGCTCCCGGGATGTTCACGGCGAACTGCTGTAGCAGCCGCTCCGCCCCTGCCGCGCCGTGTTCGCCGGTCTCGGCGACGGCGGGCAGGGTGGTCACGGCGCCGGCGATGCTGATCGCCGCGGAGAGGAAGTGCACGCGAGGGCTGAGCGGGCCGACGACCCGGTCCTCCATCGGCCACGTGCTCACGGTCAGCAGCGCACGGGCGGGCGCGAGATGGTCGTAGGTCAGCGCCGGGCAGAGGTAGTACGGCCTGGCGCCGGGAGCGGACCGGTAGGACCGCTCCTCGTCTCGCCGCAGGCTGGTGAGCCTTGATGTGGGCAGTGTGCCGGTGAAGAAGGCCTCGTGTACGGCGCCGACCAGTTTGGGCGCCGCCGGCACGCCGAGCAGCGTGAGCGCCTGGTGGACCTGTTCGCGCACGGGGAGCATCGACGTCGCGACTGATCGGCCTCGGCCGGTGGCGTCGGGTGCGGCGTCGTCCTCGGACTCATCAACTTCAGGCGGGCTGATCAGGGCGTCCCAGGCACGCTCCGCACGGCGCAACTCCGCCCGCAGCTCCTTGGCGCGCCCGGCTTCTCGCTGGGCCACGGCCTCACGTACCGCCTGGCGGAGCTGCGCGATGCGGTGCTCTAGAGCATCGAGTGCGTCCTCCACATGATCAGCGTACCAAGCTTCCAGTCTTTTCCAAGAAACTCCAGTGCCGTCGACACGTAACTCACCGCCGGAAGAGCTGGGTGAAGATCTATTGAGAACGTCCCGCATCCACGTCTGACTTGAGCAGACCGGCGATGAAGTCCTGGGTCTCCGGGTCGACCGCGTAGATGACGGTCCCGACCATCCCGCGTGTCAGCAGCACTTTGTAGATGTTGCGAATGTGGCGGGCGTACTGCAGGTCGGTCACCGAACGCCGTTTGAAGTCGGGGTCCTTGTTGGCCTCGCGCACCGTGATCAGCCGACCGTCGCGGGCCACGATGTCGGGGCCGAGGATCACCCCTGACCAGTCGTACTCGAAGCCCTGGGCAGTGTAGACGCAGCCGACCTGCTCGAAGCCACCGTCGAAGGTCGCCCACAGGGCGCTGGGCGGCGCGTCGCCGACGGCCCGCTCGCCCTTGACGTTCCACGGCTTCGCCCAGTCACCGATGCGGACGTCGTCCACGAGGTGGCCGTCCTGCGCGTCACTCCACGGCCAGCAGTAACCGGCCGAAATGCGCGCCGAATAGCCGTCCTTGAGCTTGCCCCGCAGCGTTTCCTCCATTTCGCGCGGGGACGTGACGAGCTGTACCTCGAAATGATCGTCACCGCTCCACTCCTCCGGCCCTCCAGGCTCGATGTCGAGAAGGCGGAGCACCCAATCCTCGTACTTGCGACTGCCGCCGCAGCGGAACTGGCCGTCCAGCGGGATGTGATGGACCCGGATGCCCAGCCTGGCGGCCTGAGATTTGATGGCCTCGACCGTCCCGATCTCATTGGGCTTCACGACCTGGTGCTCGTCCAGAAGGAAGACCGGCACGCGGGCGACGGCGAGCAACTCGTCCACCTGTGGCCGCCCCGTGCGCTGCGAAGCCCGTGTGTAGCGGTTCGCGGACGTCTCGCGGATTCGGTGCGCCTCGTCGCAGATCAGTACCTCGAACGAGTTCTTCTCCGCCTGCATGAAGCTGTTGAAGTACTTGAACATGTTCTGGACCCGGGTCGACCCCTTGCCCACGTGCCGGCGCATCGTCTGGGTGAACGACCGCGAGCCGGTCGCGTGCAGAACGGTGTGCCCGTGACGTGCCAGGTCGCCCAGCAGGGAAAGCGCGATGACGCTCTTCCCACTGCCCGGACCACCGGTGACGATGACCGCCTCTTTGGAGTCCGACTGGCGAGCCTTCCGCACCGCGTGCTGCACGAGGTCGTACGCCACCTGCTGCTCCGCCAGCAGCGTAAACTGCTCCCGGTCCTTGATCTCCGCAGCCGCGTGCTTGAGCAACTGCTTGGACGGGCGCGGCGTGCTGTCGAGCAGCCGGTCCCCGGCATCGACGCCGGGCTCGGCGGCGAACTGTCCACGCAGGTACTCGAGGAAGCCGCCTCGCCGGGTCTTGGTGAAGAGCCGCGTGCGTTCGGTCGTGGCCAGGTCGAGGAGGTCCCGTACGTCGAAGTCTTCCGCGTTGTGGAGGTACGCGACACCGTGGACGGCGTCGGGATGCTCGCTCAAGGAACTGGAGAAGTCGGCGATGTACTCGCAGTACTTCTCGACCTGCCGCAGCGGATGCCCGAGCGCACGGTAAACGCCGGGGACCAGCACGAGGTACTCGTCGTCCTCGTAAAGCTCGGCCTGGCTCCACTGCTTGAGCTCCACGACCACGTACCGATCACCGCCGGTACGCGCGTCAACCCCGGCCAGCACGACATCCGCTCGCATGCTGGTGAGAGGGAGCTGGTATTCGATGAGCATCTCGACCTTGCCGAGCCCCGCCTCGACCAGATCGCGCGCCAGGACCGGCAGACTCCGCCGCCAGGACTTCTTCTCGGACTCGGAGGTGGATCGCCCCGTCGTCATCCGAAGATGATCGGCAATGATGCCGGCGAGCTGTCGTTCCATCGGTGAGCCGACCAGATTCTCGGCGGAGACGCGCAGCGCCGTCACGAACTTCCCCCAGGCAGCACGAAGAACTCGTGCGGGTGGGGGCATGTCCGCGATCAGTAAAGACCAGCGAAAGCCCGTCGGGCCGCATTACCAAACGAGTGAGCAGACTACAGCTGAGATGCCGAGAACGTCGCCTACGCCGAACACAGACCTGGACAGCTAATGACCTACTCGCCCCCGGCTCGCTAAGACACGTGCCGGTGGACCACTGGCCGCAGTCGAGCGCGATGGCAGGCCCTCCTAGCCCGGCCGGTTCAGGTCAGGGATGCTTCGCTCCTCTTCGGATACGGAGTCCGTGTCCCATGATTTTGTCGATTTGGCTATGGTCTGTGACCAATACAGCCGAGCCAAAAGGTGGACCGCCCTACTCATGGGCGAGGAATCTGACCCGCTCTGATAGTGCGGTTGAGGCGCTGCGGAGGTCGGCGAGTCTGGCGGCGAGAGTGGCCACGGCAAGGCGATCGGGCAGCGCCTCGTTGAACTTCAGCTCTCGAAGCGCTCGTTCGTCGACGTCGGGGAGACATTATGGCATCGCGCGGATATGAAAAGCCACTGCGAGCTCGACCGGACTGGCCCTTGCCGAAGTAAATGCTGCTCTTGCTGAAATATCTCTACGGACGCTGGACGTCCGAGCTTTGGGAACTTCGGTACACCTCGCTTGTACGGCTCGGGCCGCGCATCGGTAGGTGAGTTCCGGCTCGCTCGGCGAGGGTGGTTGACCGGCCCGTCGAGCCGGTCTTCGGCGTTGCGTGGGAGATGAGGTGGGTCTCGTCCAGTAGCCGTACGAGGGACCGGAGCAGCCGCTCGAGGCCTTCCGCCGAGATGACCTGCTCGAAGTCGGCGGACACGGAGGCGACGGATTCAAGTGGGCGTCGCAGAACCTCATGATTGTGAGAAGTTGCGGAGTCCTCCAATCGTTGCGTTATATACTTCAACGATGGGCTCGGATGCAGAATCTATCCTGGTCAGGCGCGATGCGCTCCTCGAAGCCAGCAGGCTCTTCGCGGACGCGGCGACTGATGTAACGGCTGCCGAGAAGGCCTATGAGGGTGCGGACGCCAGCGACACCCCGGGCTGCTTCGGGCTGGTCTCTGGCGCGTCCGACGAGCTTTACAAGGAATACGAGGAATTTCATAACACAATGCGGCATGCGCTGGCCACTCTACGCGAGACCTTGAGTTACGCGTCTGAAGCCTTCGTGGCCAGTCACGCGACATATCGGGATGCCGATTGGCTGACTCTGCTCGACGGCCATTGACGTGGTTGTGTCCTGTGGCCACAGGTGAGGAGTAACTGATGGGCATCCCTCGGGTTATCGGCGCCCCCAAACTGAGTAGCGTGGGCTTGGGGGGTGTCACCTATGGCCTGTTCATCTACGAAAACTGGGACGCCATCGAGATGCTGTGGCGTGCCCACACGAGTGCGGCCGTGGACATTGAGAAACTGACGCAGATGCGCGTGGCTACCGGCTTCGTGAAGAAGAACAATGACCCGCCGGCCGGTCTGCAGCATCAACTGGAGACGCTGTGGACACCCATCGACGCGGCATACGCGAAACTCGTGCGGCACGATGTATGGGACGGGCCTGCGGCACGTACCTTTCAGGACTGGTTCAATCGGCACAATCTCGTTGACGAGTACAAGCAATATCTGGTCGACCGATGTGAGGCGGTGGCCGGATTTCTGGACCAGGCCGTTAAGCAGTCCAAAGAAACTCGAGACGCGTTGAAGCATCTCATTCAATTCCTCATCGGCTACCTCACGCTCCTTTCTGTGCTGGCGATGTGCAACGCCTTCGAAGGGCTACTCGCTCGGCAGCAGGCGGCCGAGGTGGTCAGCGTCGTGCTTAAGGCGGGCAGCCGCATCGTGCAGGCTTGGAAATGGTTCTGCGATCTTTGTATGCGGATGTTGCGACTCGCCCGGCCGATGTTCAAACCGTTCGTCGTCAAGGACGTGGCGGGTCAGCCTACCTTCTGGAAGGCGATCGCGAGGCTGGGGGTCAGCCAGGCGCGGACCTCCAGTTGGGCCGTCGGCGGGGTTCTGTGGGGCACCACCGGGGCCAAGGAGGTCTCCGACAATTGGATCCACCATGAAGGGGTGAATCCTTTCAAAAACTCCCCGGCCGACCTCGTTGACGCCGTGGCCATATCCATGATTGGGGCCGGCCTCAATGTTCCGGCGGCCGAGGCCGAGTGGTCCAAGAGCCTCCAAGATCCGGCCAAACGCTTCCTGGGTCTGCGGCGCAGCACGGCCTGGGACTCCGGAGTGGTTATTCCGGTCACAATCGGGGCTCCGGTGTTCTACACCAATCACTGGTGGGACGGTAAATCATTGGGTCAGTCGCTTATAGCCACCGGCGTCGACCTCGCGACTCTCGGCCCTTACCTGGGCGGCATCGGAAAGGTCCTTCCGGCCGACGAGGTCGTCGCGGCGCGAGCGATGGACAAACCGCAGAAGTATGGAGTCTGGCACAATCCGCTGACCGGGGATCTGGTCCCGGTCCAGGTCGATCCCAGGCAATGGCGGGCCGCCGATCCGGCGCGCATGGCGAAAGCGCCAGACGGCTCCACGGTTCCATCAGATTCATTGGGTTGGCGTACCACGTCTCAGAACAAGACCGTGTACACCCCGCGAAAACTTGAAGTCGTCAACGACCCGGCGGCATCCGGTTACCGGCGAACGGAGTCCGGTCTCTGGGTGAGGCCGCAGGCCCCCGCGTCCTGGACGAGATCCGTCAATGCCGCGCAAGGCGTGCCAGGGGTCGGTCCCATGGTGCAAACGGTGAAAAACTTCGACGGCTATACCAAGGTTTCCTTCTTGGACGTCGGCCACACCACTGGCTACCGGGTGTTCTACCCGTTCCCGCCGAATCACGTCATCAATATGGCTCCGGCTCAGCACTACACGCCGCCCGCGACGACGTCGCTGCCCGGACCACCGGGAGGTTCGCCGGGCGGCCTGCCACCCGGCCATCCAGCCGGACAGCCGACGACGCCGTCCGATTCGCCAGTGACGCCTCCACTACCGGTAACGCCGGTCGCACCGCCCGCACCGCCGGCACCGCCCGCGCCGCGCGCATATGTCGGTGGCTGGGACCCGGTGCGAGCGGAGCAGCCGGTCATCACGACTAGGTGGCACGATGGCGCCTACGATTCGTTGTGGGACATCGCTCGCAAGGTCTACGGCGACCCGAGGCTCTACACCCACATCGCCGACGATCCACGCAACAAGGCGCTGTTCAGCGGTAACCCGGGTGGCATCGACTCCATCGACGCAGACCAACCCATCTATGTCCCGGCCATTGAAGCCGGTGCTCGGAAAGAGCGCGACGGCGAGCCCGGCCGATGAGCTCGATAGGGCGATCCCAGCGAGCCGCCGGGCCTTCACGGCACGGCCACGGCGAGTCCGGTCGTCACGGTATGAGGCGCAACATCAGCTCATCCTGACCGGGACAGACCTTTTCCCTGAGCCACGCCAGGAAGGAGCGGCTCAGCACGACCCACTCGGCATCGCCGCCGATGGCCTCGACCGTTCTGCCCTCCAGGCTGGGGGCGGCCCTGGCGTTCTCGGTGATGGCAAGCCAGTTCCGGAAGGACCTTGCAGACGACCTGGAGGATCCAGACTTCCTGCGGGAGTACGTCCGCGAGTCCGTCCGCATCGCCACCGTGGACACGATCATGGATGTGCTGGACGATGCCTGGCTTGCGGAGGGTCTGTCGAAGGCAGAGCTGGCCAGAGCGATCGGCGCAGAGCCGGCGGCGGTTCGTCGGTTGTTGGCGTCGGGCAATTCAAGTCCTAACCCGACTCGACTCGGGCACAGTCCGATGCGCTTGGCTTCGTCCGAAAGGGCTTGTCGAGCCCGGCCACGATGACCAGCACTGGCTTGTCGACCTCTTTGGCGTCGTAATCCAGCAGGCAGTACAGGCAGTTATGGTGCCGGCCGTGGCCCCCGCGCGGCTCGGGGCCGTCCACGCGTACCTCGAACCAGCCGCCATGTCCCCTTGCATCGCCTTCCAGTAACCGCCTCCTGCGAACCGGTAGGGCGGCGCCGTGGCGATGGCTGTCAATATCGCTGCGAACTTTGCCCGTACGGCCCGGGGACGGGGCTAGACGATCCCGCGCTCGGACAAGGCGGCGAGGTCGGCCTCGGCGATGCCGAGCAGGCCGCCGTAGACGTTGGTGTTGTGTTCGCCGAGTTCGGGGCCGAGGTGGCGTACGGAGCCGGGCGTTTCGCTCAGGCGGGGGAATGTGTTGTGCATCGGGAGTTCGCCGAAGTCGGGATGCGCCAACCGAATGATCGCTTCGCGGGCGGCGAAGTGGGGGTCCTCGAACATGTCGCGGGCCGTGTAGATGCGGTCCGCCGGGACGCCGCCGTCGTGGAGTTTGCCCAGTAGCTCCCCGGTGCCGAAGCCTGCCGTCCACCCAGCGATCAGTTCGTCCAGCTCGTCCATGTTGTGGCCCCGGGCGGCGTGGGTGGCGTAGCGAGGGTCCCCGGCAAGCCCTGGCCGGTCCATCACGGCGGCCAGGCGGGCGAAGACCGTGTCCTGGTTGGCCGCGACCAGGATCATCTCGCCGGTCTTGGTCGGGTAGACGTTGCTCGGCGCGACGTTCGGCAGCACGGGGCCGGTGCGTTCGCGCTGGTAGCCGGCGACGGCCCACTCCGGCAGGAGCGATTCCATCATCGCCAGGACGGCCTCGTAGATGGCGGAGTCGACGACCTGCCCCCGGCCGGTCAAATGCCGATTGTGTACGGCGGCGAGCGCGCCGAGGGTGGCGAACACCGCGGCCAGAGAGTCGCCCAAAGAGATCCCGGCACGGGACGGCGGGCTGCCGGGATCACCGATGACATGGCGGACACCGCCCATCGCCTCACCGATCGAGCCGTAACCGGCGCGAGGGGCGTACGGGCCGGTCTGGCCGAAGCCGGTGACCCGTACGAGCACGAGGCCGGGATTCGAAGAACGAAGCCGCTCGAAGTCCAGGCCCCAGCGTTCCAGTGTGCCGGGGCGGAAGTTCTCGACCACGATGTCGGCCTGGTCGATGAGCCGCCTGGCCAGGTCCTGACCCTCGGGCGTACGCAGGTCGCACGTGACCGACTTCTTGTTGCGGGCGATGACCGGCCACCACAACGACTGGCCGTGGGGCTTTTCGCGGCCCCACTGGCGCATCGGGTCGCCGGCGCCCGGCGACTCCAGCTTGATCACCTCGGCACCGAAGTCGCCCAAAAGCTGTCCGCAGAACGGACCGGCGATGAGCTGGCCCATCTCGACCACCCGCAGATCCGCCAGCGGCCCGGAAACAGAATCGCTCATCGCAGGCCGAACTCCCAGTTCCCGCCGTTCCGGTACTCACGGAGAATGCGACGCGAGGTGCTCTGGATGTGGACCTCGTCCGGCCCGTCATAGAGACGAGCCTCCCGCGCATGCCGGTACATCCGCGACAGGGGAGTGTCGTCCGTCAGCCCCGCCGCGCCGTACGCCTGGATTGCACGGTCGACGACGTTGTGCAGCATCCGAGCGCCGACCACCTTGATGACGCCGATCTCCACACGCGCCTCGTCGCCGGCGTCGATCTGCTCGGCGGCCTGCAGGGTGAGCAGGCGCGCGGCCTGGATCTCGGCGTACGAGTCGAACACGTGCTGCTGCATCAGCTGCTTGTCCGCGAGCGGCCCGCCGAAGGCCGAGCGCGAGTTCAGCCGGCCGCACAGCAGGTCGAAGGCCCGCTGCGCCTGGCCGAGCCAGCGCATGCAGTGGAAGATGCGGCCGGGGCCGAGACGCTGCTGGGCGATGCGGAACCCCTGCCCGCGCGGCCCCAGCAGGTTCCCGGCGGGGACCCGTACGTCGTCATAAAGCACCTCAAAGTGCCCGCCATTAAGACCAAGGACAGGCGTCTCGCGCACGATCCGGTACCCAGGCGTGGAGGTCGGCACGATGATCATGCTGAAGGCGCGGTGGGGCGGGGTGTCCTCGGGCTCCGTACGGCACATCACCGTCGTGTACGCGGCGGCCGCCGCCCCGGTGGTGAACCACTTGTGGCCGCGGATCACCCACTCGTCGCCCTCCAGGGTGCCGGTCGTGCGGATCCCGGTGGGGTCGGAGCCGGTCGCCTCAGGCTCGGTCATCGCGAAGCTCGGCGAGATCTCACCGGCGACCATCGGCGCAAGGTAACGCTCCCGCCACTCAGGCTCGGCGTACTCGTTCAGCATGAGCGAGTCCTGGAGGGTGAATGTGCCGAGGGCGAGCTGACCCCACTCACTGCGGCCCTGCACCTCGTTCACGTACACGTAGTCCAGGAACGGCATACCGCCGCCGCCCAGCTCCTTGGGATGGCCCAGCGCCCACAGGCCCGCGTCCTTGGCCTCCTGCTGGAGAGCACGGAGCGCCTGAGAATCGCCCGAGACCAGCAGAGGCTCGGCCGGCTCGACTCGCGAGGTCATGAACGCGTGCACGGCGTCGCGCACAGGCCGTACGTGCGAAGGTACCGAAAACGTCATCGGTCGCCCCCCAGGTCAGAGGCGATGTCACGCCCTCCGTACCCCGAAGGCGCGGCGATCTCCACGACCGGCTCGTCCCGGTCGTCGAACTCCAGCCGCAGCACCTTGCTCATCGTCGCGTGCATCTCGTACAGGCACGTGATGTAGGTCAGCAGCAGGATCTCCTCGTCCGAGAGGTGCCGCCGGAGCACGGCGAACACCTCGTCGTGCACGCGCCCGCCGTCCAGCACGATCCCGTCGGTGTACGCGAGAACCGCACGCTCCAAAGCAGAGAAACAGTCCGCGGTCTGCCAGTACGCGACGGCCTGGATCTTGTCCTCCGGGACGCCCATGGCCCGCAGCTGCTTGCAGTGCTGGGAGAAGACGAACTGGCTGCCGCGCGCCCAGCCCGCGCGGCACTGGCCGAGTTCGCGCAGCAGTGGGTCGACCTTGGCGTCGCGGTACAGGGCGAACCCGCGTACGGCGTGCCGGAACACCGTGGGGGACTGGGCGAAGACCGTCCACCAGTCGCCAGGCGAGCCGGTAGCGGTGCCATGGTCGACGGCCGGATCCCGATCGGGCCCGAACAGGCGGTCGTAGAAGAACAGGACGCGCTCGTCGGTGACCTCGGCGCGCGGCACCTCTCGCAGGCGGGGCAATGGACGTCCTCTCAGGCGTGTGCGGTCGCGTGCCGGTCGGCCGCGGTCTTCGGCGTGTGGCTGACGTCGGCGTCGGTGAAACCGCGGGTCCAGCAGGCGAACTCCAGCAGGATGCCGTCGGGGTCCTGGAAGTAGAAGGAGCGGACGAAGACGCCGTCGTACATCTCGCGGGCGACGCCGAACGGGCTGTCGTCGTGGTTGAGGATGGGGCTCACCGTGACGCCCTTGGCCGCCAGGCGCGTGCGGTACTCCTCGAAGAGTTCTTCCGGGACGTGGAAGGCGACGTGGTTCATCGAGCCGACGGCGCTCACCAGGTCGCCCTGTTCGGGCCGGCCGGCGGGCGCGGAGACGCCCGGTACGCCGTCCGGTGCGCCGGGGAACCAGAAGAACGCCACGCAGTCGCCGCCGCCGCAGTCGAAGAAGAAGTGCTGCCCCATGCCGGCCGGCAGGTCGATCGTCTTGATCAGTGGCATGCCGAGCACGCCGGAGTAGAAGTCGATGGTGCGCTGCATGTCCGCGCAGACCAGCGCCAGATGGTTGATCCCGCCGAGCTGGAACTCAGTGTTCGACCTGGTCATCGATTCGCTCCTCTGCGGCACGAGTTGACTTGACAGTCACGTCAACTTATATGGATGATCGCCACGATGTGCCATGGAGGCTCCATCGTCAAGACCCTGGGGCGAGGAGAAGGCGGATGGCGGAAGAGGCCACGCTCACCGAGCGCGGCGTGCGCACGCGGGAGCGGCTGATCCAGGCCGCCCGGGAGATCTTCGAGGAGATGGGCTTCCTCGACGCGAGGGTCGGCCACATCACGCGGCGGGCGAAGGTCGCGTACGGCACCTTCTACACCTACTTCGACTCCAAGGAGGCCGTGTTCCGCGAGATCGCCGACCGGCTCTTCACGGACATGACCGAACCCGGCCGGCTCCCGCTGAGGGGTGCCTCCCCGGCGGAGCGTGTACGCCGCGCCAACCGCTCCTACTACGAGGCGTACCTGCGCAACGCGCGGATGATGGCGATCATCGAGCAGGTCGCGACGTTCAACGAGGAGTTCCGCGAGATGCGCCGCCGGCACCGTGCGACGTCGGTCGGCCGGTCGGCCCACGCGATCCGCCGCTGGCAGGGCGAGGGGCTCGTCGCCGCAGGGCTCGACGCCGAGATGGCGGCCCATGCGCTGGCCGCGATGGTCGACCACGCCCTCTACCTCCGGCTGGTCCAGGGCGACGGAGACGACACCGAGCGCTTCCTGGACACGCTGGACGCGCTCGCCATCCGGGCGCTCGGCCTGGAGGAGCGGACATGAACGACGTCCCGGCGCTCACCGGACACCTCACCGCCCGGCTGACGGAGGTGTACGGCGAGCCCGTGGAGGTGACCGGGCTCAACCGGCTCTCGGGCGGAGCGAGCCGGGAGACCTGGGCCTTTGACGCGGACGGGCGCCCGCTGATCCTGCGACGCGACCCTCCGGTGGCGCCGGCGCACACGGACATGGCGCGCGAGGCCGCGGTGCTGACGGTCGCGGCGCGCGGCGGCGTACCGGTGCCTCATCTCGTCGACCACGGTGACGGCGCGGGCACGATCGGCGCTCCGTACCTCATCATGGAGCGGCTCACCGGCGAGACGATCCCGCGCCGGCTCCTGCGCGACGAGCGCTTCGCGGGCGTACGGCCCGGTCTGGCCCGGTCGCTCGGGGCGATCCTGGCCCGGATCCACGCCCTCCCTCCCGACGAGGTCCCCGGCCTGCCCGCCGGCGACCCGCTGGAGGACCTG
Source organism: Actinoallomurus bryophytorum (assembly GCF_006716425.1). NCBI lineage: Bacteria > Bacillati > Actinomycetota > Actinomycetes > Streptosporangiales > Thermomonosporaceae > Actinoallomurus > Actinoallomurus bryophytorum. The sequence continues at coordinate 654,534 of NZ_VFOZ01000002.1, read as the reverse complement.
GTCGCCATGTACGAGGACTTCGGCGAGCCACGCCCGGCCATCGAGATCGCGTTGCGATGGCTCGCCCGTGACCGGCCCGCGGCCGGCGGCGACGCGATCGTGCACGGCGACTTCCGCAACGGAAACCTCATGATCGCCCCGGACGGCGTACGCGGCGTCCTGGACTGGGAGCTGGTCCACCGGGGCGACCCGATCGAGGACCTCGGCTGGCTGTGCGTCAAGGCGTGGAGGTTCGGCGCGACCGGCCCGGTCGGCGGCTTCGGCACCCGCGCCGACCTCGTCGAGGGTTACACGGCGGCCGGCGGCGACGCCCCGTCCGCGGAGGCGCTGCACTGGTGGGAGGTGTACGGCACGCTGCGCTGGGCCATCCTCTGCCGGTACCAGGCCGAGCGATACCTCTCCGGCGCCGACTCGTCGATCGAGCTCGCCGCACTGGGACGCAGGGTCTGCGAGCAGGAGCACGACCTGCTGCTCATCCTCGGCCTGACCGCGCCGCGGACCGCGGACCCGCTCCCGGACAGGCCCGTCCAAGCAGCCGGACCACACGACCGCCCGGACGCGTCGAGCCTGATGGACGCGGTGCGGGCGTTCCTCAAGGAGGAGGTGGCGACCGGCGAGGACGAACGCCTGCGCTTCCACGGCCTGGTGGCCGCCTCGATGCTGGGCATCGCCCAGCGCGAGCTCCTGCTCCGGGACGAGCACGGGGCCGCACATCGCCGTCGCCTGGAATCGCTCGGGTGCCGCGACGACGCGGAGCTCGCACGGGCGATCCGCGACGGCGGCCTGGACGACCGCTTCGACGACGTCACCGCCGCCGTCCGCGACGCCGTGACCGACAAGCTGCTCGTCGCCAATCCCCGCCACCTGGCGACGCCGGGAGGCTGAGCCTTTAAGCGGCAGTTCACCCGCTGGTGGTGTGATCGTCTTCGGCTTTGATGGGTGGCAACGCTCGACTGTGTCGCGAAGGCTTGTTCACGTCTCGATGGAGGTCGTCCATGGCGCGTCGAAGATGGATCGTCGCGGGAATCGCCCTGATCACCGCGTCCACGACGGCGGTCGCCGGCCCGGCCACGGCGGGCACGCCGTTGCCGTGGAAATCGGCGACGGTGACGTGGACCTCCACGTCACCGGCTCCCGGCGTGGAGGTACGCACCGGAGCGATCTCCGTACCGCAGGCGCGGCCCGTGTGGACCGTGACCGTGCAGGCTCCCGCCGTGAACCGGCTGACCGGCGCCGCCACCTGGGCCGAGCTCGGGGACGCGCAGTGGGGTACGACGACCGTCTCGCGGCTGGCGGCGGCGGGGATCGACGCGCGTCTTGACCGGGTGCCGTGGCCCGCCGCCTTCTCCGACACCCCGCACGGCACCGAGGGCTACCGCGTACGGGTCGGAGGCTTCGCCGCCCAGGCCGACGCGCAGCAAAAGGCGACCGCGGTCACCGCCGCCGGTCTGCACCCGGCCGTCGAGTGGACCGGATACGACGTCGACCAGGCGCCGGACCGGGAGAACGTCCACGTCGGGATCGTGGACCCGGTGCGGTTCCGTGGCAGCGTCGTCGCCGACCACGGCGGCGCGGTCGCCGGGCGTTCGACGACCTCGGCCCAGGCGCGCGCGGCCGGCTCCGTCCTCGCGGTCAACGGAGGCTTCTTCATCACCTCCGACGCCGATGGCGTCCAGGGCACGCAGTCGGGACTCGCCGCCTACCGCGGCACGCTCGACGCGCAGTCCGCCGGCGCCCGGGCCGCCCTGATCCTCGGAGGCGACCGCGGCCGGGTCGCGAACCTCGTCTCCCGCGCGACCGTACGCGACGGCAGGTCGTCCTTCACGGTCAACGGCATCAACCGGGTGCCGGGCAAGATCCGCGACTGCGGCCGGCCGGGAGTGTCCCCGACGACACTGCCGCGTCAGGACTTCACCTGCACCAGCGCCGATGACCTCGTGCTGTTCACCCCGGACTTCGGCGCGAACCTGCCCACGGCGGCCGGCGCACAGGCCGTGCTCGACCACCGCGGCCGCGTGGTCGGCGCGGGGGAGACCGGCGGTACGGTCCCGGCCGGGGGCGAGGTGCTCCAGGGCATCGGTACGGCCGCGACGTGGCTGAAGACCCACGCCGTCGCAGGACGGCGGCTGGCCGTGGACGAGCAGGTCCGCGACTCTTCCGGCAGGACGGTGCCGCTGACCGGCAGGACCGGCATCGTCAGCGCCGGCCCGATCCTGGTACGCGACGGGCGGCCGTCCATCGACGCCACGACGGAGGGCGTCGTCGATCCGAAGGACCTCTCCTTCGGCTACGCCTGGGCGGAACAGCGCCAGCCCCGCACCCTCGCGGGCACGGACTCCCGCGGGCGGCTCCTGCTCGTCACCATCGACGGCCGCGAGCCGGGCATCAGCGAGGGCGCGACGCTCCAGGAGGCCGCCGAGCTCATGCGCGGCCTCGGCGCGGTGAACGCACTGAACCTCGACGGCGGAGGCTCGACGGCGATGGCGGTCAACGGCGCCCTGGTCAACAAACCCTCGGACACGACCGGCGAACGCCCCGTCGGCGACACCGTGCAGGTCCTCCCCTGACGCGCACGCGCGTCGTTCCCTGCGGGCTGCGAGCTTCCCCACCCGGGGAGCCCGCGGTCCGCGGTGGTGCACATGGCTGAAGAAGACGGGCACGTTTGACTTCGGAATGTATTCCGAACTAGATTGTGGTCATGTCCACCCACACCGTTTCGTTCTCCGAGCTGTCGAAGAACTCAAAGCGGGTCGCCGAGACCGTCGAGCGCGCTCAACGTGTCCATGTCACACGGCGCGACGGTGAGGACCTCTACCTCACGACCGAGCGGCACGACCGTCAGCGTGAAGAGACCGCCGATGTCACCACCCGTCTGTTCACCGCGCTGATCAGTAGCGATGAGGGCGCCCGGGCCATCCTGCTCGCACTTCCTCAGGTGTTCCCCTGGGTCCGGCATCTTTCGACCGCGGAGGTGCGCGAGTTCGTGGTCGACCTAGTGGACGCCATCCGCGACGCCACCGAGCTGGACGTCCACTCCAACCTGCACCGCGTCACCACCGAGTGGCGGGCCACCGCGCGTATTCTCGCCGACCCCGAGCTGACGGCCCAGCTGACCGCCCCCCTCCCCGCTGACGATCACCGCAATGGGAGCACGAGGTGACCGCCGGTGGCCGGGTGCGCTACCTCGTCAATCAGCCGCGCCGGACCGTGCACCTCGTCTATGCCTCCACACGGCACCCCAAAGACACCGACTGCTGACCCGCAAGCCTGGACCGTCAGTTCCACGAAGACGGCGCCTCATCCTCCTCACCGCGGGTCCCCGTACAGCGGGGACCCGCGGCCCGGTCAACGGCCGGCGAGGAAGTCCACGATCGCGGCGACGAACTCCGGCGTGGCGACCGCCGTCTTGTGGTCTCCGGGGACCATGGCCTTGGTACCCAGTGGCAGCGCCGTGACCAGCTCGTCGACCGACGCGGCGCGCTCGTCGTCCGCGCCCATCAGCACGAGTGCCCGTACCTGGATCCGGCCGAGCGCCTCCACCGGTGTGGTGACGATCGAGTCCAGCACGTGGAGCAGCGCGGCCGGCTCCGCGTCGTTCGCCCGGAGCCACTGCTCGGCCTGCTCCTCCGGTGAGCCCGGCTCGAACGTGCCCAGGCCGGCCACGATGCGCCGCATGTACGAGCCCGCCCCGCCCTCGGCGCCGAGCATCTGAGCCAGCCCCTGGCCCGCGACCACCGCGCGGCCCGGCGTCGCGCCGCGTACGAGCATCCTCGCCACGATTCGCCCGCCGAGCGAATACCCCCCGAGGTCGTAGTCGTCCAGGCCCAGGTGGTCGAGGAGAGCGAAACCGTCGTCGGTCAGTACGTCGGGGGGATAGGCGGCGGCGTCACGGGGCTTCGCGCTCCTGCCGAGGCCACGAAAATCCGGCATGATCACGCGGTGGCCATGCGCCGCGATCCGGTCGGCAAGGCCGTTGGCCAGCCACAACGTCGTCTCCACACTGAAACCGGGCAAGAGGACCAGCGGTCGACCCTCACCCACCTCCCGGTAGACGAGGCGCACGCCGTCACGGCCGGGGAAGTAAGCCTCCGAGTTCAGCATCTGCCGGAGCGTATACCTGGCGGGGCACCGACATCGCGAGGGCCCTTCACCGTGCCGGCCCCGGCCTTTCGACGTCTGTCATGCCGCAGGCCCGGCGGCTTCGACAGTTGTTCGATGACAGTGACCAAAATGATCATTATTGTCTGAATGCGCAGCGGCCGCGGTACTTAGTTACCGCCTGCCTTATCGACGGAAGGAAGACGCCAGTAGTCCGGCGAGACAGCCCCCACAGGAGTACGCATTGAGAATGAAATCGCTTGTGGCCGGTCTGGCCGCGATCGCGGTGGCCGCGACGCTGCAGTTGCCGAGCATGACGGCGGCGTCCGCCGAAACCCCCGCCGGCCTGCCCCTCGGGAACGCGGGACACGGCACTCCCGGTCCTGTCCTCGACGACACCCACAACGACCCCACGAACGCGGTCGCGGGCGACGTCACCTTCGTCGACAACGTCAAGGGTGTCAGCGGCTACTCGGCGCTGAACTTCATCGACTACAAGAACTACGGCGACTTCATGTTCGCCAACGGCACCGGTGGCCTGGCGATCTGGTCGCTCAAGGACCGGCGGCACCCGGCACTGGTCGGGAAGGTCACGGCCGCCGAACTCCGCCGCCCCGGCGACACCCAGGACCGGTTCTGGGAGGGCGAGAACCTCACCGTCGACGCGAAGCGCAAACTGATCTTCATGACCCGCGACCCGCGGGGTTTCGGCGGCACCCTCACCACCGGCCAGTCGGGCTTCTACATCATCGACGTGAAGAACCCGTGGAAGCCGCGGATCGTCACCTTCCAGTCCGTGCCGGCGGGTCACACGGCCACCTGCATCAACGACTGCGACTACCTGTGGTCGGTGGGGCCCTACAACACGGGTACCGCGGGTAACGACCCCAGCTGGCACGGCGTGCCGGTCTGGGTCACCGACGTGCGCGACATCGACCACCCGCACACGTACCAGACGGCCCTGGACCTCAACCGGTTCGACCAGCTGACGGACTACGTGCACAGCGTCGACGTTGACAAGAACGGCGTCGCGTGGACCTCCGGCGCCGGCGGCGTACGCGGCTACTGGACCAGGGGCCGCCACTACGACCCGGTCAAGAAGGTCAGGCGCACCGCGACCGCGACCGACCCCGTGCCGTACGCCGGTGGCACGGTCGTGGACCCGGAGCCGGTGTCCTACTTCGACCACAACGCGTACCACAACACCCAGAAGCTGGGTAAGTACGACAAGGGCGAGCTGCTCTACATCACCGAGGAGGACATCCGCACCTGCTCCCAGGCCGGTGACCTCATGATCGCCTCGACCAAGGGCAGCTACGACGGCGAGAGCTGGAGGTCCACTCCGGAGAACCCGTTCCGGCTCAACCTGGTCAGCAGCTGGACGGCCTGGGGCCAGAAGGGCTCGGACACGACGGCCGCCAGTTGCTCCGCGCACTGGTTCACGGTGAACGGCAACATCGTCGCGCAAGGGTGGTACGCCCAGGGCACGCGCTTCATCGACGTGTCCGACCCGAAGCACCCGAAGCAGGTGGGGTACTTCCGTATCCCGTCCGGGGACGCGAGTGTGACCGCCGGATCGGCCTCGGCCGCCTACTGGCACAACGGCTACGTCTACGTCGCCGACTACAGCCGTGGCGTCGACGTCCTGCGTTACGACGGCAAGCTGGCCGGCAGGCCCGACAAGAAGATCTGCTGGAACTCCTGCGACAAGTGACATCATGAAAGACGGCCCGCCGGCGCGCAGCGCCGGCGGGCCGGTCCGGTCCGGCGTCGACGGGTACGGCCTGATGCCCGTAGCGACCGGTAGGGTCGCCCGGTGAGACGCAGCGGCCACCGCGGAGCGGCCCTCCGGGTCCTGCTCGTCGCGGCGTTCGTCGTGAGCGGTCTGGTCGTCGAGGTGACCTTCGGCGCGGCGCTCCGCCCCGCCTACGCGCACGCCGTGCTCGTCGAGTCCTCGCCCGTTGACAACACGGTCGTCGCCGCCGTCCCGCGGCAGGCACGGCTTCGCTTCAACGAAGCGGTGACGCTGACCCCACAGTCGATCCAGCTGCTCGACCCGGCCGGCGACAAGGTCGGGATCGGAGCCCCCGGCCACGCGGACGGCAAGGCGAACACCGTCGCGGCGTCGCTCCCTGCCGACCTGGGCAAAGGCACGTACACGGTCGCGTGGCGCGTCGTCTCCGCGGACTCACACGTCATCTCCGGAGCGTTCCGGTTCAGCGTCGGCGCGCCGAGCGCGTTCACCTCCGTCCACGACGAGGGGCCCGGCCGGCTGACGCCCACGGTGCACGCCGTCGGGCGGGGCCTCGCGTTCCTGGGCCTGGCGCTCGCGCTCGGCGGCACCGTCTTCCTCGTCATGCTCTGGCCCGCCGGGGCACGGGACCGGCGTGGCCGGCTCATCGTCTGGGCGGGGTTCGCCGCGCTGGGCCTCGGGACCGCCATGGTCTTCCTCGCGCAGGGCCCGTACGCCACGGGGGAGGGGCCGGCGACGGCGTTCGACCCGGACGTCCTGCGCCTGACCCTGGCCACGCGGATCGGCCGGGCCCTGCTGGTACGCCTCGGGGTCGCCCTCGTGCTCGCCGTCATCCTCGCGACCGTCCTGCGGCGGCGGAAACGGGGGGACGCCGGCGCGGACACGCCAGTGGTCGTACTCGGAGCGTTGTGCTGTGCGGCGCTGGTGTCGACCTGGCCGCTCACGGACCACGCGCACATCGGCGCGCAGTCGTGGCTGGCCGTCCCCGCGACCGGGGTGCACCTGCTGTCCATAGCGCTGTGGTTCGGCGGCCTGGTCCCGCTCACGGCGTGCGTCGTGGGCCCGGCCGCCCGCCGCGACGAGCGCGTGCGCCCCCTCGACCCGGCTCTCACCCGGTTCTCCCGCCTCGCGCAGGTCTGCTTCACGATGATCGCGGTGACCGGCCTCTACCTGGCCTGGCGGCAGGTCGGAACGTTCGGCGCCCTGGCCGGGACCGCGTACGGGCGGCTGCTCCTCGTGAAGTTCGGCGTCGTCCTCGTCATCGTGGCGCTCGCGTCACGAGGCCGGCGGTTCGTCCGGCACCACGCGAAGGAGCCGGGAGACGCCAGGGCCCTGCGCCGCTCGGTGGCCGCCGAGGTCGTCCTCGGAGCCGGCGTCCTCTCCCTGACCGCGGTCCTGGTCAACACGGCACCCGCTCGTACCACCTACGCGCCGCCGGTACGGGCGAAGGTCGCGTTTCCGGCCACGGCCGGTACGCGCACCCGCCTGGACGGCGGTCGCGTCGAAGTGGAGCTGACCCCGGCGAAGCAAGGCGCCAACGTCGCCGACATCTACCTGGTGGCCAAGGACAAGACGCTGGTCGACGTCCCCGAGGTCTCCGGCCGGCTGCAATCGGCCGGCACGAGCATCGGCGCCCTGCCGGTCAAGGTGTCCGCGGCCGAGCCGGGCCACTATGTCGCGAGCGCGATGTCCATTCCCTACCCGGGCCGGTGGGTCCTGTGGCTGGACATCCGGACCTCCGACTTCGACGAGGTGCCGGTGCACTTCCCCTTCACGGCGCGCTGAAAGGATGACAACGATGGGTCTTCGTGGCAGGAGGAAGCGGCGTCCCGGACTCATGGCAGCCGCCGGCGCGGCCGTGGTCCTGGCCGGCTGTGGCTCCGGTTCCGGCAAGGACCTCGCGCACCCGCCGTACACCGTGAAGTCCGTCCAGTACGGATTCGCCACGACCAAGGACGTCGGCAAGGGTGCGATCCGGGTCGACGACTCCGGGCACGGCTCACACGTGATCTACACCCCGCCGGACAGCGTGCCGACCTGCTCCTACGTCCAGCGCGCCGACGACACCAAGGTGCAGGTGCAGCCGGCCGTCGAGCTGGTGGGCGGCAACTCGACCGGCCGCTTCATCGTCGGGCCGCCCAATCCGGACCGGTCCGCCCTTCCCGTCGTCACCCAGGGCGCGGTCGTCTTCACCAACGACGCACTCGCCGACGCGGGGATGAGGACCGTGATGGCCGAGGCGGCCAAGTGTCCCGACTCCTTCAGCATCCTCGGCGGACCACCGATCATCGTCGGTGATTACAAGGTCAACGGCCGGACGTTCAAATCGGGGGCCTGGACGGGCTTCGCGCAGCAACTGGCGCACACCTCACCGCCGGACCTGGGCACCGGCACGTACGACGATCTCGCGACCGTCGTCGCCCACAGGGCGAACGCCGTCGTCTACCTGCAGCTCGCCCAGATCCACAAGACCGGGCAGCGGGCCGACTCCAGCGAGAAGCTCAGCAAGCTCATCAAGACCACTCTTGACCGGCTCGGCTGATTCGCGGGTCCGGCGACCAATGGGAGAGAACATGTGGCGGCGTTCCATCCGAGGCGTTGTGGTCGCGGCCGGGGCGGTGTTCTTCGTCGGGCTCGGGGCGACGGCGGCGTCGGCGCACGTGACGGTCACCGCCGAGGCGGCGACGCAGGGTGGGTACGCGGCACTGGTCTTCCGCGTTCCCGGCGAGCGGGACGACGCGAACACCGTCAAGGTCGACGTGCTGCTGCCGGCGGACCAGCCGCTGGCCTCCGTCCGTGTGAAGCCGCATCCCGGCTGGTCGTACGAGATCAGGAAGACCAAGCCGGCCAGGCCGGTGGAGGCGGAGGGCGCCAAGGTCACCGAGACGGTCAGCGAGATCATCTGGACCGCGGACGACCAGAAGGCGGGCATCCGGCCGGACGAGTACGACGAGTTCGCCGTGAGCGTGGGACCCCTGCCGAAGGCGGACTCCATGGTCTTCAAGGCGCTGCAGTACTACGACGACGGCGAGGTGGTGCGCTGGATCCAGGAGCCGCGGCCGAACGCCCCCGAGCCGGAGCGACCCGCTCCCGTGCTCAGGCTCCTGCCGCCATCGGCGACCGGCGCCGCGCAAGCCGCGAGCGAACCGACCCGGGTCCCGGAAGACCCGGCGGGCACCCGCACCGCGCACTGGGCGATCGGACTGTCGTCGGCCGCTCTGCTCGTCGCGCTCGCGTGCGCCGCGATCGTGATCCGCGACTCGTTCAGCCGGCGGGCCGGTAGCGGCCGGTGAGCCGGGCGAGTTTCAGCCCGAGGTGGAGACTGAGACGTTCGTTCCCGTCCTTGAGGTCGGTCCCCGCCAGTTGCTCGAGGCGCTGGATCCGGTAGTACAGCGACGTGCGGTGCAGCTGGAGGCGTTCGGAGGTCGCGAGCGCGTTGCCGGCGAGATCGAGGTAGGCCTCCAGCGTCTGGAGCAGCGGGCCCGCCTCCGGGTCGGCGAGGAGCCGCTCGAGCCCGGGATGAATCACCAGCTCGCCGAGGTCGCGGCTGGACACCTGGGCGAGTACCCGGTAGATGCCGAGCTGGGACCAGCGGGCGATCCTGCTGACGTCGGGCATCAAGGCGGCGATGCGCGCGGCCTCACTCGCCTCGAGATAGGAGCCGTGCGCCTCCTCCAGACACGACCGTGGTCCTCCGATCCCGATGACGAACGACGACGCCTGCTCGAGTCCCGACAGCGCGCTCTGCAGGGCATGGTCGAGCTGTGAGACACAGCGGTCCACGGTCGGCTCTGCGGCCTCGCCCTCCGTACCGAACAGCAGCAGTCCGTGGCTGTAGGAGACGAGATGGAGGGCATGCCTGGCCGGCAACTCGTGCCGGATGTTGACGAGCGCGTGCTCGACGGCGAGCCGTATCTGGTCATCCGGCATGACGTCGTGCACGAGCACCGGCCGGGCGACCACCACGACGACGCCCAGGGACGGGTCGAAGTGACCACCGTCGATGAGGGTGCGCGCCGCGTAAGCCTGGGCGTCGCTCTCGGCGAGGAGCAGGTTCCGGATCGCCTCCGTCTCCCGGCTCGACGCGAGCTCGCCGGCCAGCACCTCGCGGTAGAGCGCGAGCGCGAAGCCCTGGGCGGCGGTCTCGGCCAGCGCGAGCTGCTCCTCGCTCATCGACTCCTCCTCGTCGATGAACCACAGGTACCCCAGCAGAAGGTCACGGTGCCGGATCGGTACGCAGACCCGAGGCAGCATGCCGAGGACGAGATTCCGGGGAGTACGCACCGGGCCTCGCGCCTTGGCCAGCTCGAACCGCCCCAGCCAGGCCATCACCTCGGCGGACACGCAGCGCTGCAGAATCGAGGCATGGCACACCGCGTCGATCGGCTCACTGTGCCGGCTGTAGGCCACCAGCCGCTGTCGCCGGTCCTCGACGATCGCCGGACGCGACAGCTTCGCCGCCACCGAGTCGACGAGCTGGTGGATCTCCGCGTACATCGGACTCCTCCTGGGGTTCAGCCCCTACCCCACGTCAGATGATCACGCTCGATCGCGCCGCGGGCGCGGCAACGCCTTGCTACGTTTGTCGGAAGATGACCGGGTCGGCGTGATCATAAAGTGCGACCGTTCGGCACGGCAATGGCCCGCATGAGATGGAGGGTCACAGGCCCTTCTCATCCAGGGTCTTCATCAGCTTCCGCTTACGTCGCTGGTCCGTACGGAGGGTGGCGAGGTCGGCCTCGAACTGCTGCTCGGTGCCGAGCCGGCGGTGACAGTCGCGGGCCAGGAGCAGCAGCCGGGCGATCTCCCGGTAGTTTCCGTCTCCGGTGAGCCGGGTGAGCGGCTCGACCGCCCGGCGGTACGCCTCCAGCGCGTCGGCCGGGCGGTCGTCACGTACCAGGTCGGCCAGCGCCAGCCACTGGCGATCGCTCGCCCGTCCCTCCGCGGCCCGCCACGCGGCCTCGACGTCTCCGTCGTCCACCAGGGCGTCGACCAGCAGCGACCCTTCGCCGAACGGCGTACGGCCAGATGGTCTCTCGCGGAGCAGGTCCAGGGCGGCGAGGCGTTCGGCGTCCCAGCATCCGGCCGTCCGCGCGGCGTCGCGCAGGGTCCGGTAGCCGCCCAGGGAGGGCGACGCATGGAACCGGTCCCGCCGGACCGCGACCGCGTCGGCGAGCCGCCCGTCCCGCTCGTACCGGCCCGCCACGTAGGAGGCCAGCCCGTCGTCGGCGAACGGGGGCCGTTCGGTGTCGCGCAGCCCGCGCTCGGCCCACGCGAGGGCCTCGGCGCTCCGGCCCGCGCGGTCCAGCTCCTCGGCGATGGTCAGGTGCGTGCCGCCGTACGGAGCCAGGTCGGACGCGAGGACGGCGACCAGCACGTCCACGTCCCCCTGAACCCTGGCGAGCTCCTGCCGGACGTGCTTCACGTTCCAGTCGGACGGGCGACGCCGCGACCTCTCGGCGACCAGATCGGAGAAGGCGGCCCGCCCCGTGTCGCCCAGCAGGTCCCAGTAGTCGCCGAGCTCGATCTCCGGCACGTGTGACCAGTCGCCCAGCATGTGCGCGGCCAGCCACCCGGCGTTCCGCACCGGATCGGTGTCGGCCGCGACGCAGGCGGCCTGGTGCGTCTCTTCGAGGTCGGCCGCGACCTCGCCGACGGCGCCGGAGGAGTCATCGATCTGCTCGTACACCGTGTGGAGCCGGTGGATCGCCTCCCGGGTCAGCGTCACCGCCTCGTGCGCCCTTCCGGCGGAGACCAGTGACCGCAGTGCGTCCACTGCTTCACGCGCCTGTGCGGCATAGCCGGGGACGTCCGCGTACTCGACGTAGTCGTACCGGGCGAAGGGCGCGGTGCCGAGGAGTTTCAGGATCTGGGCCCTCAGCCCGGCGATGTCGGTGTCACCGGCCGCTCGCTCGGCCGCGGCGCGTACCTCCAGGCGGCGGCGCAGGCTCGCATCCTCGGCGAGCCGCTCGCGCAGGAGGGCCAGGAGCCGGTCGCGTGGCAGGGCCTCCAGCCAGGACTCGACCGTGAACGTTGTAGTGATCGCCATAGGTCCATCCAAGCGAACGGGACCGGACCCATGAGAGAGAAAACCGCGATGGTCCGGGAAAGCTCCCTGGCGATGAGGTGTCCCGGATAGGCTACCGGTGATCACGAAAGGGTGTTGAAATGGCGCCATCGCTTGACGTGCAGATCCGGGATCTCGTGGCCCTGACGCAGAATCTCGCCGAGATGACCGACACCTTCGCCAGCGTCAAGGGATTCGTGGCCGGCACCCACATCGCCTACGGTAACTGGCCGAAGGCGGGCCATGATGCCGCGCATGCGTACAAAAAAGCATCGTCGACCGCGGAAGACGCCGCGGATGCGGTGCGCGGCGCGAGTGACTCGACGGCCAAAAACCTCGATGCCGTCGCCCGTCATTACGCCGACGCGGAATATCACTCCTCGATCCAGGCCGGCTCGCCGCCTAACCTGCGCCACGGGGCGGGCTACGGCTCCAGGACTACGGCCGAAAATTTGGCCACTGTCGTTGTGATGCCGGTGGCCGAAAACGTGATCGCTGTCGCGCTGACCGCCAGGCTGTGGAGAACTCGGGAGTTGGTAAAACTCACCGCGCGCCCCACCGGGCTGCTGCCGGCGTTTCTCGTGATCGATGCGCTGTTCATCGAGCCGAACATCCGTGAGTCCGGCCCGTTCCGTGCCGCGCGTGACACCTGGCGTGCCATCGCGGACAGCAATCTCCAACCGCTGTGCGAGAAGCTGGGAAGGATCGTGCCGATCCGGACCTGGGACGGCGATGCCGCCGCCAGTTTCAACGCGCACATGGACGTTAGGTTCCTGCCGGCACTGAACGAACTCAAATCGTTGGCCGGCTCCATGGGCGACCTCTGCGACGAGATGGCCGCCGGAATGGACAAGATCAACGGGCTTTGGCTTCACATGCTCATCGAGATGACGTTTCAGCTGCTCCTCATCAACCTTGCTCCTTTGCCCTTCCGGCCGATATTCTCCTACGCCGCGCTAGTCCTGTTCACCTTCAATGTCAGCTACATCTACGCGAAAATGAGCGCCCGATTCTCCGCAATGGCCGCGACCATGGCTAAGCTGGAAGGGCAGGCTGAAACTCTCGCCTCGGACTGCTTCGGCGACTCCCAGACACTCGATGACAAGCGCAACCTCCTCAACCCGCGCTTCACGATGGTCTCGGACAACTGGTCCAGCGACGACTGGGCCCAGAATTGGCACTACAAAGCCGCTCCGTAGCCCTCGCGCCCCATGACGAAAGAGGCTCCCCGGCGACGTCGCCGGGGAGCCTCTTTCGCGTACTCAGTGCGTGATGACCGGGACGGTGACGCCCGTGAAGTGGTTGTCGCGGACGTTCTTCGCGGTAACCGGGCCGGTGGTCCAGACGCCGTAGTGGTCCTTGCCGATGACGTTGCCGGAGATCGTGATCGACAGCGGGTCGACGGTGCCGACGAGGATGCCGGTCGTCTCCGTGTCGAACGGCTCCGCGATGTCCTTGTCGCCGCGCAGGTTGTTGGTGCCGATCCGGTTGCCGCGGATCACGTTGCCGTTCAGGTACTGGCCGGCGATGTGGCTGTGCAGCGTCACGCCGGACAGGCCGTTGCCGCTGATGCTGTTGCCCTCGACGGTGTTGTCGTAGACCGCGCCGCCGGGCAGGCCCGTCGCCAGGACGACGCCGGCGCCCTCGGCCTGCGTGCCGTTGTCGGAGATGGTGTTGCCGACGACGTCGTTGTCATACACGCCGGCGGCGTCGGGAGCGGGCTTGCCCCCGGGGGCGCCGAGCGGGCTGTGGGCGACGACGGTGATGCCGCAGGCATAGGTGTTTCGGGCGACGACATTGCCCGAGATGCGGTTGTGCGCGGCCGGAGCGGTCTCGTCGCTGACGAGGATGCCGCCGCTGTTGGCGGTGCTGACGTTGTTACGGACGGTGGAATGCGAGCTGCCCATCAGGTGGATGCCCTCGCCGCAGTCGCCCGGGACGCCGCCCTGGGCGGCGCATGACGCGTAGGTGTTCGGCACCGGGTTCACCGGCAGGCCGCCCAGGTCGTTGTTGCTCACCACGTTGTTCTGGACGGTGACGGAGTTCGCCTTGTTGACGAGGATGCCCTCACCGACCGCGTTCTTGACCGTGAACCCGCTGATCGCCGCGTGTGACGCGGTGACCAGGAAACCGTTGGTCAGCTTGGTGGCGTCGATGGTCGCGTTCGATCTCCCCTGGATCGTCAGCGCCTTCGTCACGGCGACGTCTTCCTTGTAGGTGCCGCCGCACACGATCACGGTGCCACCCTCGGCCACCGCGGCGGAGGCCGCGGTGATGGAGTGGTACGCGGCCGTGCCGCAGCCGCGGTCCGACGCGTGGCCGGCCGCGTGGGCCGACACGTACACCGTGGTCGACGCCTTGGCCTGCGCCGTGGTCGCCGCGATGACCGGTGCGGCCACGGCGATGCCCCCTACGGCGAAGATCATGGACGTTCTCAGCTTTTTCATCGGGACCCCGTTCCGATTCACCGCGCCGATCGCCGCGGAGACGACGGAAGCGACGGTAGTTGACTCTTCAACGATCGGCACGCTACCAAAGTCCGGAAGAGGCCGATTGCCTGGCGAGTCTGTTCACCGCTACGTCGGCGGGAATTCATTCCCGGCCTCCCGACCTGCGGTTTCACCCCCGATCGGGCATCGAGAGCGCACCACCGGCCCGTCCGTGACGCCGGCGGGGACGTGGCGGCAGGACACTTCGGACGACAACGGCCGACCGAACGTCCGGCGTGCGGAACGGCGTCAGCCGCAGCCCTCGAACTGCGGGACCGTGGTCGTGAGCTTCAGGTCGGTCTTGCCGAACCACTTCGTCAGCAGCTTCGCCGCGGTCCCGTCCAGGTACATCTCGGTGATCGCCTTGTTGATGTCCTCACAGCCGGTCACGTCGTCCTGGCGGATGCCCACGCCGTACCTCTCGTCGGAGATGGGGGCGTTGACGAACCGCACCGCGTTGTTCTCCAGCGCGAACCCGGCCAGGATCAGGTCGTCGGTGGAGATGGCGTCGAGGCTGTTGTCGGTGAGCTTGGTCAGGCAGTCGCCGTACGTCGCGGCCTGCACGAGGTGTGCCGGGACGTTACGTTCGACGGTGACGCGCTGCCAGGAGACCGAGCCGTTGACCGCGCACAGACGCCGGCCGGACAGGTCGCGGACGTTGTGGATCGCGGTGTCGCTGCGGCGGACCAGGGTGTCCTGGTGGGCGACGTAGTACGGCCCGGCGAACGCGATCTTGGTCTTGCGCTCGGGCGTGATCGAGTAGCTCGAGACGACGAGGTCCACCTTGCCCGTCTGCACGGCCTTCTCGCGCTCGGAGTACTGCACGACCTTGAAGACGACCTTCTTGGGCGTCTTCTCCATGTGCGCGCCGATGTAGGAGGCCACGTCGATGTCGAAGCCCTTGAAGGTGCCGTCGGGCTGGCGTTGCCCGAGCCCCGGCTGGTCCTTCGAGACGCCGACCACCAGCGTGTCCTTGCCCGCGACCGACTTCGCGCCGCCGCCCGTACCGCACCCGGCCAGGGCCGCGGCCAGCACAAGCGCGGCGCCGAGAGTTCGACCTACTCGCATGACTCGCTCCCTTACCGGAACTCGGACAGCCGCGGCCGCACGCCGGCCAGGACGAGGAGGGCGATGACGACCGCGGCGGCGGGGAGGCCGATGTTCCAGCCGCTCAGCCCGTCGTCACCGTCGCGGATGGCGCTCTGGAACGCCTTCTGGTGGATGGCCGTGAGCTGCACGAGCGCCTGGTCGTAGGTGGTGAAGTCCTGCGACGCCGTGCCCATGCGAAGCACGATCGCGTCGTGCCGTCCGCCGCTCGTCGCGAGTGACCGCAGGCGGCTGTCGTCGTGCTGGACGCCCTGGTAGCCCCGGAGCGTACGGTCGACGGCCGTGCTCTGCCCCGGCAGGGTCACGTGCTGCGCCTCGATACCGAGGAAGCCCATGTAGCCCGAGCGCGCGGCCACGCGCTGGTCGAGCTGCTTGTAGTACTCGGTGAGGTTGCCGGCCGGGACGTAGAGGATCTCTTGCGACTTGTCGAGATAGACCTGCTCGTAGGTGTCCGCGAGGGCCGGGTCGAGCAGATAGCGGGTCTCGTCGGCGTCGGCGTTGTTGCTGATCGCCCTGGCCCGCGACAGCGACAGGACCGAGTCGAACCCGTCGTTCTTGGCCTTGCTCAGGTGGCCCGCCTCGCTCGTCAGCAGTCCGACCGTCGCCGCGATGAGGATCACCGACGCGACGGTCGCCAGCGCGAGCACCGGGTTGACCAGGCGGCGGAAGTGCACCGCCAGGTAGATCTGCAGCCCCACCAGGACGACGAGGAGCACCAGCCCGGCCAGCAGCACCCAGGCACGCCCGGCCAGCACCTCCGAGTGCTTGGACTCATACGTCCGGCGCACCGTCGTCCCGTTGTCCAGCGTGAGGTTGTACGCCTTGGGCAGCACGTCGAGCTTCATCAGGTTCGTCGCCTGCGTGTACAGGTCGCCGACCTCCTTGCTCGGCGGCCCGGCGGCGTGGCTCTGCCGCTGGTCGAGCTGGAGTGCCTGGCCCGCGAGCTGTTCGTAGCGGCCCAGCGCGTCGAGGATCGAGCGCGCGGTCTGCTGCTCGGCCGGATCGTTACGTGCCAGGTTGGAGCCTTGCAGCAGGGCGCGGTGCGCCTCGGACCGGCGCTGGTCGTACACCTGGAGCGCACGCGCGCGGCCGCTGCCGAGGTTCTCCCTGCCCATCAGGAGTACGGCGGCGAGCTGGGCGTCCATGTCGCTGAGCGCGAAGTACAGGTCGCCGGTGGCGACCACCTGCGGGCCCGCGTCGTGGCCGATGACCCGCAGGCCGTCCCGCGCGTCCTGGACCGCCAGACCGGACACCGCGAACACCGCGGCGACGGCGAGGACCGCCAGGAAGGCGAGCGCCCTGATCCGTCCCGGCAGAGTACGGATCCGTACGACCCGTGCCACGCCGGAGCGCCGGTCCGGCGGCCGTGAGGGTGGGGCGGATGTCAGAGTCACCGGGCGTCAGCCTCTCCGCAGCGTGATGGTGGTCCAGACGCCGATGTGGATGCGGTCGCCGTCTCGCAGCGGCACCTCCACGTTGACCTGGATCGGGTCCTCGCCCCCGTTCACCGTCGTGCCGTTGGTGGAGCCGGGGTCGACCAGCGACCAGGTGCCGCCGGGCCGGGCGAGCAGCACCGCGTGGGTGTGCGAGGCGCCCGGGTCCTCGGGCGGCTCGCTCAGGTCGATCTCGGGCACGGTGCCCTGCGAGACGCTGCGCCGCCCGATGCGGACCTGCGGCCCGGTCAGCGGGATCGTGCGTTCGGGGCAGTACGGCGGGAACGGGTAGGCGCCGTTCTCCTCGCTCTGCCGCAGGACGGCCTCGTAGTAGTCGCGGTCCGCGCCGACGACGGCCGTCCAGACGGCCGCCGGAGGAATGGGGGTGCCGCGGAACGGCCCGGTCACCGGCTCCTCGTCGAGATCCGCGCCGGCCGGAGCGGGCGGGACCGAGGGCGTGGAGGGTACCGAGGGCGTGGAGGGGACCGAGCCGCCGGACGCGGCGGTCCGCATCGGCCCGGTGGCGGACGGCCGGCCCGCGCCGACGGCGAAGTCGTACCCGCAGCCCTCGCAGAAACGTCCCGTACGCGGCGCCGCGCAGTCCGGGCACGGCTCGCCGGCCCCGCCGGCGGCCGGAGCCGGACTCCCGGACGGCGCGCCCGCGGACACCGGACCCGACGGCGCGCCCGTGATGCGGGCCCCGCAGACGTCGCAGTAGTCGTCGGCGCCGGATGTGTGCCCGGCGGGACAGGTCGCCATGGTCAGACTCCACCCTTGCGCGTGCGCACCGTCTTGCTCGAACGGGTGTCCAGCGACATCTCGTCCGCCTTGTCGACGTCCTTCTTCAGCCGTACGGTGCCGGTCGCGTGGTCCTCGACGTCGACGACCTTGTCCAGCAGCCCGGCGATGGCCTCGTTGCCCGACTCGTGGGCCAGCGCGACCGCGCGGCCGAGGCGGGCCGTCGCGGTGTCGAGGTCGCCGTCCTTGCGTGCCTGCAGCCCCTGCTGGATGGCGTCGGCGAGCTCGGCCTGCCCGGTGAAGTGCGCCACCTTGGGGTTGATCCGGGTCGACTGGGCCTCGTCGTCGGTCCACTCGGCCAGGACGTTGCCGGTGGCCAGCACCTGCTCCGCGCCGCCCTTCGCGCCGGGCAGCACCAGCTTGACCCAGGCGGCCCGCAGCTCCTGGCCGATCATCCCCGGCGGCACCTCGACGGAGATGTGGTAGTCACGGCTCTCCGCGCCCCAGGCGCCGATCGGGTAGTCCCCGGCGCGCGGGCCGGCCTCCACCCGCTTGCCGGACAGGTCCTCGACCGTCGGCGTCACCTGCTTGACGAAGCGCAGGCGTGCGGCCTGCGGTGTCCACACCCGCAGGGACACGTCCGCGACCGCCTTGCCCATGGCCGCCTCGGTCATGGCACGGAAGTCGGTGACCAGGTCGGCCGGGCTGGCCACGATGTCGACACCGCCCAGCATCGTCGAGGCCACCTTGCGCAGCTCGGCGACCTCCCAGTCGGTGCCGACGCCACGGCAGTCGCACACGAAGTGCCCGGCGCAGTCCTTGAGCACGGCGTCGAGCTGCTCGGGGCTCTCGTGCTGGTTCTTGCCGTCCGTGAGCAGGATCGCGTGCCGGATGCCGCCCTGGTACGGAGCGAAGAGCCGGTCGGCCAGGCTCAGCCACGAGCCGATGGCGGTGCCGCCGGCCGGGCGTACGCGATCGAGAGCCGCCTTGGCCTCGTGCCGGGTACGCGCGTCGGCGGCGACGAGCTGCTCGGCCGGCGGGTACACCATCCGCGCACGTGCCGATCCGGACACCACCGCGAAGTGCACCCCGTCGCGCAGCGCGTCGACCGCCGTCTGCGCGGCCCTGATCGCCGCAGACATCTTGGTGCGGGGATAGTCCATCGACCCGGAGGTGTCGATGATGATGACCTCGGCGGCGGACGTCGTGCGCACGGCACCGGCGGCGGGCACTCCGCTGGCCTCGACCGTCACGATCGCGTGGACTTCCCGGCCGCCCTCGGGCAGGTACTTGTTCTGGTCGATGGTGAGGGTGAAATCCGGATCGCTCATGCGACCTCCTTCGTCGGAGGAGTGACCAGCGGCGCTCTGCTGCCGCTCCGCTCGCTCATTCGGCCTGCTCCTGTATCGGGTGGGGGGACGGCGGGAAGGGGATGACGACGACGGTGATGTTGTCGCGCCCGCCGGCGTCCAGGGCCAGGCCGGTCAGCGAGCGGGCCGCCTCCAGCGGCTCCGACGCGGCGGTGGGCACGGCCGCGGCCAGGTCGGCGGCCTCGGGCAGGTAGTTCCACAGCCCGTCGCTGCACACGAGGACCACGCCCGCGCCGTCCGGCGTGAACGTCTTCACGTGCGGGTCCAGGGTGGGGGCGTCCGCGCCGAGCCAGCCCGTGATGACGTGCGCGTTCGGGTGGTGTTCGGCCTCGTCCTCGGTCATCGCGCCCGAGGTGACCATCTGACCGGCCCACGAGTCGTCGTCGGTCAGCCGGGAGCCGCCGCCGTCCGCGGTCAGCCAGTAGGCGCGGCTGTCGCCGACCCAGCCGACGGTCACCGACCGGCCGTGCGTCAGCGCCGAGACATAGGTACAGGACGGCGGCTCGCCGGCCGGCTGGGTCGTCTCGCCGCCGCCCACCAGCCCGGCCACGGCGCCGGCGGCCCGGCGCATCGCGGTGCGGGTGGCGTCTTCGGCGTCCTCGCCCGCGGCGCGAGACTCGGCGAGGGCGGCCGCCCCCGTGTCGGCGGCGATCCTGGAGGCGTCCTCCGGCCGCGACGAGGACGACACTCCGTCGCACACGACCGCGGCGACGCCGTCACCGGTGACGGTCATCGCCATCGCGTCCTCGTTGCGGCTGTGCCGCAGCCCCTTGTCACTGACACCGGCGCTCACGCCGTCGAGCTCGATCTCGATGTGGTCGGTGCCGTCAGGTTGCCGCAGCCCGCACTGCTCGCAGTAGCCGTCCTCCCCGATGGCGTTCGCGCCGCAGCCCGTGCAGCGGCGTACCGGGGTGTCGAGGCGATGGCCGCACGCCTCGCAGAAGCCCTCGCCCGGGTAGACGGGCATGTCGCAGGCGGGGCAGACCCGCTCCTCAGTGGTCGCGTCCATCAGATCAGTGTCCTCGGCCGCGCGGCGTTGGCGCGCATCACCAGGTCGTGGCGCTCGGCGGGTGTGTCGGCGAGGCGGGCCAGCGCCCGGTACGTCTCCTCCAGCCGCCCGCGCAGCGCGCGTTCGGTCAGCGGCGCGTCGAACAGCGTCCCGCGCCGCTCCCGGATCCCGGACATGCGCGCCCAGGCGAGGGCGGTCTCCAGGACCTCGGCCACGAGGCGCCCGCGGCGCTCGCCGTCGAGCCTGAGGGCCGACAGCCTTCCACCCGCGCCGACCAGGTCGGGCTCGGTCAGCTCGGCCGGGCCGCGGCCGCGTATCGCGGTCGCCACGGCCGCGATCTGCGCGGCGAGGTGGTGGCTGGAGATGCTCGGGACCGAGTCGAGCGCCTGTACGGCACCGGCACGGTCGCCGGCGGCCAGCCGCGAGCGGGCGAGTCCGAACGCGGCGCTGATGTAGCCGTTGTCGGTCCGCCAGACCCGTTCGTACAGGTCCGCGGCGCCCGCGCGGTCGCCGCGGTGACCGCGGCAGTAGGCCAGGGCCAGCTTGGGCGGCACCTCGCCGGGCAGCAGGGAGTACATCGCGTCGAAGAGCGGTTCGGCCTGCCCGGCGTTCCCGGACGCCAGCACCGCGACCGCGCGGTACCACGGGACCCGCCAGTCGTCGGGACGCTCGGCCGCCAGCTCGTCGAGGAGCCGGAGTGCCTCGCCGACCTCGCCGACCTCGATGCGGACGCGCGCCAGCGTCAGGCGTACCTCCGGCGAGGGGTCGGGGGCGGCCGTGAGCGCGGCGACGAGCTGGTCCGGCACGGCCGTCGTGAGGCCCGCGAGGAAGCCGGCGGCGGGGTCGGCGCCGTCCACCAGCGGCGTGGGCAGCGCCGCGGCCACCTCGGCCGGGCCGGGAGGGGCGAGCACCGGGCCCGCGCCGGAGGCGATCTCGGTGCCGACGGCGTGCAGTTCCATGCCGAACAGCGAGGACGGCCCGGGACGCTGCCGGCCGTCCTGGGCCGACAGCACCTCCCGCAGCACGCCGGTGAGCTGGTCGGCCATGTCCGCCGCGTCCGAGAACCGCGCCCCCGGGTCGAGGTGGGTGGCGCGGCGCAGCAGCCGGTCATAGGACTCGAACCGCTGGAGCAGCGGAACGTCGGCGCGGTCGGGCAGCCGGTCGGCGTAGGTGCTCGTGTACCCCTTGAACGGGAAGCTGAGCACCGCGAGCGTACGGCCCACGGTGTACAGGTCCGAGCTGACCGAGGGGCCGAGCTCGGCGATCTCCGGAGCCTGGTAGCCGACCGTCCCGTAGATCGCGCTGTCCATGTCGTCGACGCGGCGCACCCCGCCCAGGTCGATGAGCTTGAGCTGCTCGTCGGACTGGATGGCGTTGTCCGGCTTGAGGTCGCAGTAGAGCAGCCCTACCCCGTGCAGGTACCCGAGTGCCCGCAGGAGCTCCAGCCCGTACGCGATGGTCTGGCCGATCGGCAGCGACTCCTCGCCTGCTTCGCGGCGTTCGAGCAGCACGTCCTTGAGCGGTTTGCCGCCGACGTACTCCATCACGATGTAGCCGGAGCCGCCGTGCTGGACGAAGTTGTAGATCTTGACGATGTTGGGGTGCTCGACCTCGGCCAGGAAGGAGCGCTCGGCCGCGGCCGCCGCCAGCGCGTCCGCGTCACCGGTGTCGAGCAGGCCCTTGAGCACCACCCACCGGTCGTTGACGTTGCGGTCGTGTGCCAGGTAGATCCACCCGAGACCGCCGTGCGCCAGGCAGCCCAGCACCTCGTACTGGCCGCCGACCAGGTCGCCCGGTCCGAGCTTGGGGCTGAAGGAGTACCCGGCTCCGCACTTGGGGCAGAACCCCTCCGTACGGCCCGGCCGGTCGCCGCGTGAGCGTCCGACCGGTTCGCCGCAGCCGCTGCAGAACCTCTTGTTCTCGGCGACCTCGGGGTTCTGCTTGATGGCCGTGGACGGGTCGCGGTAGGGAACGCGGGGCACCTCGACCAGGCCCATGCCGAGCATTCCGCGCCCGGAGGACCGCGACCGCGTGGAACCCGTGCGGACGCTACGGCCGGACGGCGTCGTGCCACCGGTACGAGAACCGCCCGTGGCGGGGGCCAGGTCCAGCAGGGTCGCCAGCGGAGGCGACGACGGCCCCCGCGCGCGAATGCCGCACTGGTCGCAGTACCCATCGCTGATCGTCCCGGCACATCCCGGCTGCATGCAGCGCACCCCGTCGCCGGCCCGCGATCCCGCGGGGACGGCGGCGGCGGGGGCCGCAGCGGGGGCAGGGGCGGGGGCCGCGGCCGGGGCCATGCCGCAGGTGGAGCAGTAGCCGTCCTCGATCACGCCGTCGCATCCCGGCTGGGTACACCGGCCCGCCGGGGAGCTCGCGGGCGACGCGCTCGGTGCCACGGGACCTGGTGCCATACCGCATTGGACGCAGTACCCGTCCTCCACCGTTCCCGTGCATCCCGGTTGGGTGCACCTCATCGGCTCGTCCCCTCCGCGCGCGATGCGATCGCCCGCTGGTAGTCCGCCAGCGCCACCGTGGCTCCCCGCAGGTCGCACGGAGACGTCCAGAGCAGGTCGTGGGCCCGCTGGTGGAGCTCGGTCAGCGCGGTGTCCTCGGCGAGCCCGAGACGGCCCGCCTTGGCCTTGTACGCGTCGAGCCGCCCGCGCAGCTCCTCGCGCCGGTCCAGCAGGCCGGTGACGAGCCCGGTGGTCTCACGCGCCTGGTCGAGCGCGGTGGCGACGGTCCGTTCGAGCTCGGCGGCGCGTGTCGCCAGCTCCAGCCAGCGGCCGTCGCCGCGCAGCCCCTCCAGCGCCGCGAGCCGGTCGCGCAGCGACGCCGAGACCGCCGGCAGGTCCGGGAGCGCCGGGGAAGCGATCTTGGCCAGGACCGTCTCTCGCGCCTGCGCGGCCTCGTGCTCGGCCGTCTCGACCAGCTCGATCGCGTTCGCGATGGCGCGCGCACGCTCGTCGTGCTCGTCCCGGATCCGTACCGCGTCCTCCAGCCGCCCGCGCAGGGCGGCGAGGTCGCGGCCGATCTCGTCGATCCGGCTCGTGTCGGCCCGGCCGCCGGAGGAGAGCGACAGCGGGTCGGACCGCGCCGTCTCGCCCACGGCCGCGAGCAGCCCGGCGATCCGGTCGAAGTCCGGTTCGCGGATGGCCAGGGATCCGTGCAGCGCCTCGACCGCCCGTGCGGTCTCCTCGACCTCACCCAGCCGGGTGAGCAGCGCCGACCAGATCTCGTCGGCCGAGGCGACCATGCCCGCGGTCTCCTCGTACAGGGGGGTCATCCGCTGCACCACGCCCTCGAGCGTGAGCCACTCGCCGGTGGGGCCGAGCAGGGTGCGTTCCTCCAGCGGGATCTCCCCGCTCACCAGCTCGACGGAGGTGCCGGTGAGCAGCCGGGTCAGCTCGGCGAGCTGGACCTGGCCGGGTTTCGTGTGGCGGGCGCGCAGCTCCTCGGCCTCGCCGAGCACCTTTCCGTGCGCGTCGAAAAGCTTCCACAGCGTGGCCATCCGGCCATTGATGTCGATCCAGCGGCGCTCGGTCACGCCGGTCAGCCGGGCGCCTTTCAGCAGCTGGTAACCCTGATGCGCCTCGAGCTCCAGCAGCACCCGGGTGATCTGCTCGCGCTCGCCCTTGAGGCGTTCGAGCCTGCGGTCGATCTCTTCACGGCTCATCGATCGGCCGACTCCTGCGTCCCCCAGCAAACTGGCCCTCGTTCGTGCTCGATCCCCGCGTGCACTTCATTGCATAAAGGGCGGTCCGGAGCATTGGTCCGATTCCACGCTTATTGGTGGATCAGTTTCCACCAAAACCGGTGAGCATCACAAGCGATCGGCCGATACCGGGGGCCGGGAAAACGCCGGTCCCGGCGGTTTCCGTGGTCGGTGTCGAGACGGCCGGGGCGGCTCCGACCTTCCTGTGACGGCGCCGGATGGCGGCGCCGCCGGAGCGAAGGAGCCTCGCGATGAGCAAGGTGGTGCTGGACGTGTCGATGTCCCTGGACGGGTTCACGGCCGGACCGAGCGTACGGGCGGAGGAGCCCATGGGGGACGGCGGCGAATGACTGCACGAGTGGATGTTGGGTGCTGGGTGCGGACGTCGCCCGGCAGCTGCTCAGGGCGGGCCTGCTCGACGAGGTGCGCATCCACCTCGTCCCCGTGCTGATGGGGGAGGGCACGCCGCTGTTCGACGGGGAGCGGGCGGAGCTGATCCCGGAGGGCGAACCCGCCGGGGGGTCCGTGACCCACCTGCGCTACCGCGTCCCGAAGCCCTGACGCGCCCGGCTCGCGCGGCCGGACCCTGGCCGGCCGCGACCAGAGCGACATCGATCCGGCCGAGGGCGCCGGCTACGACTACGGCGCTCGCGACTCGTGATGCCCGGCCATCCACGACGGCCGCGGCCCGCCGCGTGGCGGGCCGCGGTGTCACCTCACCCGGCGGGTGAGGCGGCGCGACGTCAGCCCTTCATCGCCGGCAGGGCGATCGACTTTCGTAGCCGGATGTCCCGTGAGCCGGCGCCGAGCATGACGCGGTACGTGCCGCCGGTCACCTGCCACGCGTGCGACGTGGTGTCCCAGGAGGCGAAGGACCGCGGGTTCAGGTGGAACGTCACGTGTCTCGTACGGCCCGGTCGCAGCTCGATCTTGGTGAACCCCTTCAGCTGGGCGGGCGGTTCGCCCGGCGCCCCGAGGTAGAGCTGCGGAACCTCGGTGCCGGTCCGGTGCCCGGTGTTGGTGATGTCCGCGCCGACCGTGACGTCGCCGCCGTGGCCGTGGACGGACAGGTGCCGGTAGGAGAAGGAGGTGTAGGACAGGCCGTGCCCGAACGCGAACAGCGGGTCGATGTTCTTCTCGTCGTAGTGGCGGTAGCCCACGCGAAGACCCTCGGAGTACGTCGCCACGCCGTTCACCCCCGGATACTGCTCGGGCGTGCTGGCGGGCGTGTCGGCGAGGCTCTTGGGGAACGTGATCGGCAGCCGGCCGGACGGGTCGGTGTCACCGAGCAGCACGTCCGCCGCGGCGTTGCCGTCCTCCTCGCCGGGATACCAGGCCTGCACCACGCCGGCGACCTGGCCGGCCCAGGGCATCGCGACCGGACCACCGGTGTTCAGCACGACGACCGTGTGCGGGTTGGCCGCCGCGACGGCCTCCACCAGCTTGTCCTGGTAGCCGGGCAGGGCGAGGCTCGTACGGTCGATCGCCTCGGTGTCCTTGTTCGCGACGAACACCACCGCGGTGTCGGCCTTCTTCGCCGCGCGTACGGCCTCGTCGATCTGGACGTCCGGGGTGTTCGCCGGGGGAGTCCAGGACAGCTCGATCATGGCCTGGCTGAGCGGCTTGGCCCAGTCGACCCGGATCGGGTGCGGCTGTCCCGCGGTCAGGTGCACCGTGACGGACTTGGTGACACCGGGGAACCCGCCGCCGTTGTCGAGCACGCTCTTGTCGTCCAGGTAGAGCGTCGCGTGCGCGTGGTTGGTCAGGTTGAAGGTGTAGTCCCCGTCGACCGGCGCGGTGAACGTCCCGGTCCACCGGACCGACCAGCCGTTGGGCGGCAGACCCGGCGCCGGGATCCCGCCGGTCGGGTCGGTGTCGATCCACGGGTCGACACGGGTGAGCTTCGGGTCGCCCGACCAGGTGGTGTTGGCGTAGTAGCGGGCGGTCCAGCCGTGCGCGCCGCTCTCGGCGGTCACGGCGTAGGAGGGCAGTGCCGGCTGCGGGCCGAGATCCACCGGAGGCATGCCCTCGGCGTACTCCACCTTGACGCCGCGCTTCTTGAACGCCTCGAGCGGGCTGACCTTGTAGATCGGCGCGACTCCGGAGCTGCCGCCGCCGGTGGCGACCGCGGTGCCCGCGCCCGGCCCGATGAGCGCCACCTTCTTGTCCTTGCGGAGCGGCAGCACGCCACCGGAGTTCTTCAGCAGTACCGTGCCGGCCTCCGCGGCCGCACGCGAGACCGCGCCGTCGCGCTCGGCGTCGATCGGCGTCGTGGTCTCCGTGCGGTCGAACAGCCCGAACCGGAACATGGTGGTGAGGATCCGGTGCACGTGCTCGTCGACGGTGGCCGCCGGAACCTGGCCGGTCTGCACCAGCGCCTTCAGCGGGTCGCCGTAGTGCGCGCCGTTCGGCAGCTCGAGGTCGAGGCCGCCCACGGCGCACCGCGCGGTGTCGTGGCACGAGCTGAAGTCCGACACGACGAAGCCCTTGTAGCCCCAGTCGTTCTTCAGCACGCCCTGCAGCAGGTCCTGCTGCTCGCAGGCGTACGCGCCGTTGACCTTGTTCTTGGAGCACATGACCGAGCCGGCGTGCTTGGCCGACTGCTCGAAGGCCGGCATATAGATCTCGTGCAGGGTCCGTTCGTCGATGTGCTCGTCGACGGTGTCGCGGTTCACCTCCTGGTTGTTGGCGAGGTAGTGCTTGGCGTCCGCGATGACGCCCTGGGACTGGATGCCGGCGATGTCGCCGTCGGCGATCTGCCCGACGAGGTAGGGGTCCTCGCCGTACGCCTCGAACGTCCGCCCGTTCAGGGGCGTACGCGCGATGTTGATGTCCGGGCCCTCCATCAGGTTGCGCCCGGTGTCGCGGGTCTCGCGTCCCTCGATGACGCCGTACGCGCGTGCCATCGACGGGTCGAAGGTCGCGGCGAGCCCGAGGGGCGCGGGCATCGCCGTCGTCTGGGCCTGCACCGGCCCGCTCGATCCCACGCCGGCCGGTCCGTTGTTGAGAAGCAGCGACGGGACGCACAGGCGGGGGATCGGCGGAATCTCGCGGTCGTGGGTGCTGTCGGAGATGGCGTGCATCATCCCGACCTTGTCGTCCAGGGTCATCTGGGCGATCACCAGGTCGGCGCGGCGGTCGGGCGACAGGTGCGTGTCCATCCAGGCGGAGCAGCCGGTGTCCGCGGCCTGGACCGGGCCGGCCGCCGTCAGGCCGGCGAGTGCCAGCACCAGCGCGACGGCGGCGCGTACGGGGCGCCTCATACGGCGGCCCCCCGCCCCGGCACGATCCCGGGCGGATTCGAGACGGTGTACATGATCCTCCTCAGGGATCGCGCGGGTGCGGGGCCGGTCAGCCGGTGTACTGGGCGAAGATCTTCGTGTACGCGTAGGCCGACTGGGAGACTCCGCTGCACGAGTCGCTCGCGCCGCCCGAGGCGCACTGGCGGTCCCGGTTGACCGACCAGAAGGTGAGCCGGGCCAGGTGGTGCGACTGGGCATAGGACAGGATCGTGTTGAAGTCGCCCGTGGTGACGGTCTCGTCGGACTCATCGGTCTTGCCGTTCATCGACGAGATGCCGATGTGGGTGTAGGCGACCGAGTCGGTGTAGTGGTAGGAGTTCTTCACCGCGTTCTTCAGCCCGTCCGCGGCGGTCGTGCTGACGCTGCCCATCGAACCGCTGTGGCCGCCCAGGTCGAACGGCATGATCACCCAGCCGTCGTTGGCGAGCCCGGCGGCGGCACCCTTGTTGATCAGGTCGGTGCCGTCCGAGTCGGGGCCGCTGGGCGTCGTGCCCATGGTGATGTAGGTCTTGATCCCGGAGTTGTTGGACTTGACGGTCTTCAGCGCGTCGATGACGCGCTGCCGGACGGTGGCATTGGACATCTCGGTGGCCTCGATGTCGATGTCGATCGCCTTGAGCTTGTAGGCGTCGATCACCTTCTGGTAGGCCCCGGCCAGGGCGGACGCGCTCGTGCAGTGCTCGCCGAGCTTGTTGCCGCTCCAGCCGCCGAAGGAGACGACGACGTCGCCGCCCGCGGAGCGGATCGCGTTGATGGCCGACTGGTCGGAGCCGCCGGTCAGCGCCCGGCTCCCGTCCCACTTGGGGTTGCAGCCGCCGTCCGACAGCATGAAGGCCAGTGTCAGCCACTTCACGCCGGTCGCCGACATCACCGACGTGGGCGATTGCGGGCTGCCCCAGCCGAGGTACTCGTACGGTGCCACGGCGACGCCGGGCGAGGCGGCCTGACTGGGCGTGGCGAGCGCCACCTGGGCGGCGGCCAGCGCCATCGTCGCCACGGCGAGCAGGGTTCGTGAACGTGCGGGCATGGGCGTTCCCTTCCGCCGGTCGTGCGCGGCCCCCGACGCGCTCTCGTCCGGCCTGTCCGAGTGCGGGTCTTCGGTTAGGAAACTTTCTTAACCAGCGGTAACCGAACCACGTCTTTACGCCGGAGTCAAGAGTGGTCAAGGCGTGGCCGGGCCGTGCCACATGGGATCCTGGGCGAGGCGGAACGGTCCAGGGTCCGTCTCATAGTCATGCTGTTGCCACATGGCGCCGCCTGGGGCGGCGCTTGGGCGGCGCTTGGGCGGCGTTATCCACAGAACCCCGCTCTACTTCCGCGCGCCGCTGTTCTCGCTGGACAATGAGAGTGGGATGGCACCCCCGGGCGGGTGGGCTCCAGACGGGGCGGCTCCAGACGGGGCGGCTCCAGACGGGGCGGCTCCAGACGGGGCGGCTCCAGACGGGGCGGCTCCAGACGGGGCGGCTCCAGACGGGGCGGCTCCAGACGGGGCGGCTCCAGACGGGGCGGCTCCAGACGGGGCGGCTCCAGACGGGGCGGCTCCAGACGGGGCGGCTCCAGACGGGGCGGCTCCAGACGGGGCGGCTCCAGACGGGGCGGCTCCAGACGGGGCGGCTCCAGACGGGGCGGCTCCAGACGGGGCGGCTCCAGACGGGGCGGCTCCAGACGGGGCGGCTCCAGACGGGGCGGCTCCAGACGGGGCGGCTCCAGACGGGGCGGCTCCAGACGGGGCGGCTCCAGACGGGGCGGCTCCAGACGGGGCGGCTCCAGACGGAGGACTTCGAGACAGGCCCTGGGGCGTTCACCTGAGGAGCCGGGTAGGGGAGAGCGCGCATGCCGATCACTGACGAGGCGATCGAGAAGATCAAAGGGATGATCGTTTCGGGTGAGCTGCGCCCCGGCGACCGCCTCCCGAAGGAGGCGGACCTCGCGGCCCAGCTGGGCCTGTCGCGCAACTCCCTCCGCGAGGCCGTACGCGCGCTGTCGCTGGTCCGGATCCTCGACGTACGCCAGGGGGACGGCACCTACGTCACCAGCCTGGAGCCCAAGGCCCTGCTCGACGGGCTGAGCTTCATCGTCGACCTGCACCATGACACGACGGTGCTGGAGTTCTTCGAGGTACGGCGGATCCTGGAGCCGGCCGCGACGGCGCTCGCGGCGCACCAGATCAGCCTCGAGACCGTGGAGGCGCTACGCGACCACCTCGCCAAGGTCACCGACGAGTCGTCCGTGGAGGATCTGGTCGAGAACGACCTGGAGTTCCACCGCCGCATCGCCGAGGCCGCCGGAAACTCGGTGCTGTACTCCCTGGTCGACACCCTCTGCGGGCCGACCATACGGGCGCGGGTCTGGCGCGGGCTCACCCAGGAGGGCGCGCTGAAACGCACGCTGGACGAGCACCACGCGATCCTCGACGCGCTGGCCGGCCGGCAGGCCGAGATCGCCCGTGCGCTGGCCACCGTGCACATCGCCGGCGTGGAGCAGTGGCTGCGCAAGGTCCTGTGAGCCGGGAGATCGAAGAGACCGAAAACCCGGCCCCGCGGATCGTGGACCACCGCCGTCGCCGAACCGTCCGCGGTCGCCGCGCGTTCCCGCAGGTGACGCTCACCAGGCACGGGGACGTACACGGGCCCGTGTGACGGCGCGGATGCGCGGGACCTGGGGACGGCTGCCGGCGTTTGGCGCGGACACTCAGCCAGCTCTAAGGTTGGGCGATTCCCTTCCCACTTTCCGGAGAACCCCCGCCATGGCATTTCCGGGATTCCGCGGCAAGACGAAGAAGCGCGGCTTGGTCACGAGCCTGCGTCCTGTCACGGACACCGACGACGAGCTGGCCATCGCCGAGCTCTACCGTGAATACCACCGGCCGTTGCTGTCCCTCGTCGCGCGCCAGACCGGAGGCGACCGCCAGTGGGCCGAGGACGTCGTTCAGGAGACGATGATCCGCGCCTGGCGCAGCATCGACCAGCTGGATCCCGATGCCGAAAGTCTCCTGCCCTGGCTCGCCACGGTCGCCCGTCGTATCGTAATCGATGATCGGCGGCGCAAGGGCGCCCGGCCGCCCGAGGCCGGCGAAGGCGCGCTGGAGACGTTGCAGAGTGCGGACGGAATGGACGAGCTCCTGCGCACCGTGGTGGTGACCGAGGCGCTGAGGGCGCTGACCCCGGCGCACCGCGAGGTCCTCAACGAGACGATCCTGCGCGACCGCACGGTGAACGAGGCGGCGGAGGTCCTGGGCATCCCGGTCGGCACGGTCAAGTCACGGGTCTACTACGCCATCCGGGCCCTGCGCGTCGTACTGGAGGAGAAGGGGGTGACGACGTGACGGAGCACATCGGCGGGGAGGTCGAGCACACCGACGTCGGCGCCTACGCGCTCGGGCTCCTCGAGGCCGACGACCAGCGGGCCTTCGAGGCCCACCTCGCCGGCTGCGACCGGTGCATGGAGGAGCTGGCGGACTTCTCGGGCATGCGCGAGCTGCTCACCGCCCTGGACCCGGTCGAGCCCGGCGCGGACGATCCGCCGCCCGCGCGGGGTACCGGCGACGTCGGCGACCTGCTCCGCCGCCGCAGGACCGCCAAGCGGCGCCAGCGCCGCGGCACGGCCGTCATCGGGCTCGCGGCCGGGATCGCGCTGCTCGCCGGGGGAGCCGTCGTCGGCGCCACGGTCGCGGACCGTGGGTCGCGGTCCGGCCACGGGCACGTCCCGGCCGACCTGCTGGCCTGGGGCGAGACCCGCCGGGCCACGGACGCGAGGACGGGCGTCGCGGGGATCGTCGCGATGGAGCACAAGGGCTGGGGCACGCACACCGCCCTGGACCTCACCCACGTCAAGGGCCCGCTGACCTGCCGGCTGGTCGCCATCTCCAAGTCGGGCGCGGCGCACGTCATGACCGAATGGGCCGTTCCTCCTACGGGGTACGGCGAGCCCGGTGCGCCGGACCATCTCCAGGTGCACGGCGGCACGTCCCTCCAGCGCTCGGACCTGCGGCGTTTCGAGGTACGGGACCAGAGCGGCGCGACTCTTCTCACGATTCCCGTCTGATCCGGGGCCCCGGGCTCTGGATCACGCGGCCCGGGCCCGCCAGACTGGGGCTGTGCACGACTTCGACGTACTTGTCCTGGGTTCCGGGCCAGGCGGACAGAAAGCGGCGATCGCCGCGGCCAAGCTCGGCCGCCGCGTCGCGATCGTGGAGCGCCGGAACATGATCGGCGGGGTGTGCATCAACACGGGCACCATCCCGTCCAAGACGCTGCGCGAGGCGGTGCTCTACCTGACCGGCCTGAACCAGCGCGAGCTGTACGGCCAGAGCTACCGCGTCAAGGAGGACATCACCGTCGCCGACCTGGCGGCCCGCACGCAGCACGTCGTGGGCCGGGAGATCGACGTCATCCGCAGCCAGCTGTCCCGCAACCACGTGGCCGTGCTCGATGGCACCGGGCGCTTCACCGACCCGCACACCATCGAGGTCAGCGACCCGCTGACGGGCCGCGAGAACAAGTTCAGCGCCGACAAGATCATCATCGCCACGGGCACGTCACCGGCGCGACCGGACACGGTGGAGTTCGACGAGACCACCATCATCGACTCGGACGGCATCATCAGCCTCGACCATCTGCCGCAGACGATGGTCGTCGTCGGGGCCGGGGTCATCGGCATCGAGTACGCCTCGATGTTCGCCGCGGTCGGCACCAAGGTGACGGTGGTCGAACGCCGCGAGCGGATGCTGGAGTTCTGTGACCTGGAGATCGTCGAGGCGCTGAAGTACCACCTGCGGGACCTGGCGGTGACGTTCCGCTTCGGTGAGACCGTCGCCGCGGTCGAGCGCAGGTCCTTCGGCGGATCCAGGTCCGGCGCCATGACGATCCTGGAGAGCGGCAAGAAGATCCCGGCGGACACGGTGATGTACTCGGCCGGCCGCCAGGGCGCCACCACGGCCCTCGACCTGGCCCAGGCGGGCCTCAGCGCCGACGCGCGCGGGCGCATCCAGGTCGATGAGTACTTCCGTACCGCCGTCCCCCACATCTACGCGGTCGGCGACGTCATCGGCTTCCCCGCACTGGCCGCGACCTCGATGGAACAGGGCCGGCTGGCCGGGCACCACGCGTGTGGCGAGCCGGCACGTGAGATGCACGAACTCCAGCCGATCGGCATCTACACGATCCCCGAGATCAGCTTCGTCGGCCGTACGGAGGACCAGCTGACCGCCGAGCGCATCCCGTTCGAGGTCGGCATCTCCCGCTATCGCGAACTCGCCCGTGGCCAGATCATCGGCGACTCGTACGGGATGCTGAAGCTGCTCGTCTCACCCGAGGACCGCCGCCTGCTGGGGGTGCACGTCTTCGGCACCGGCGCGACCGAGCTCGTGCACATCGGCCAGACCGTGATGGGCTGCGGCGGCACGATCGACTACCTGGTCGACGCGGTGTTCAACTATCCGACGCTCGCCGAGTCCTACAAGGTCGCGGCCCTCGACACGATCAACAAGATGCGCCAGGTGGCCCAGCTCTCGGACTGACCCGGTGATCATGACGGACCGGGGCATGTGTGAGGCTGGGCCGATGAGCGATGCGGACTGGGAACGGCGGGTGGCCGACGCGTGGGCGTCGATCGACGAGCGGAGTGAGCCGGAGTTCCTGGCGCTGATCGACGGACTCGCCGCCGAGCTGCCGCCGGGCAGTGCACGGGCGGCCTTCGAGCGCGCGTGCTCGCTCGACTCGACCGGCCATTCGGATCGCGCGGTGCCGCTGTACCGGGAGGCACTGGAGGCCGGGCTGACGGGCGAGAACCGGCGCCGCGCGGTGATCCAGATGTCCAGCTCGCTGCGTAACCTCGGCCGGCCGGAGGAGAGCGTCGCGCTGCTCACCGCCGAGCTGGACGCCGGGTCGGACCACCTGGACGACGCCGTACGCGCCACGCTCGCCCTGGCGCTGACCGATGTGGGACGCGAGCGCGAGGCCGTCTCGCTCGCCGTCGGCGCGCTCGCGCGGCACCTGCCGCGATACCAGCGCTCGATGGCCAACTACGCGCGGCTGCTGATCGAGCCCGATCCGGCGCAGTGAGCGGCGCGGCCGTCAGCCGGCTCGCCGCGCCGAGAAGACCAGCCGCACGTAGTCCACGACCGGCTCGGAGAGCCGGTCCGCCACCGCCGTCACGAACTCCTCGTGCTCGGCGGGCGGCATCCGGTCCAGATGGGCGCCGAGCACCACGGTCGCCAGGAAGCTGTGGAACTGCGCACCGGGCTCCAGCCGGGCGGGGTCGGGCACCAGGGCCACCTCGACGTCGGTGAACCCGGCGCGTTCGAGCCGCTCACCGGTCTCCTCGGCCCCGGCGAAACTCCAGGTGTCGGTCCGTTCGCCGAGGACGTCGTCGATCGCCGCCTGCACGGCGGCCACGTTGCCCTTTCCTCCGCAGTCGGCCGCGAACCGTGCTCCGGGCCGTAGCGCGCCGGCGATGTTCGCGAACAGCGCGTCGTGGTCGCGGATCCAGTGGAACGTCGCCACGCTGAACGCCGCGTCGGCCTTCTCGGTGAGCGGCAGCGGCGCGGTGAGGTCGGCCTGGATCGCCTCCACCCGGTCGAGCCGGCCCGCGAGCCGTGTGCGCAGGCGTTCCAGCATGCGGGCCGATCCGTCGACCGCGATGACACGGCCGCGGGGGAGCACCCCGAGCAGCGCCTCGGTGTCGCGGCCGGTGCCGCAGCCCGCCTCCAGCACGGTCTCGTCGCCGGCGAAGGAGAAGCGTTCGAGCGTCCGCGCTCCCCAGCGGAGGTGCGGCAACGGGAGAGAGTCGTACGTCTCGGCGTCCCATTCTCGGAGCATCATCATCACCCTGCCTTTCGTGATCACCTTACCTGCGTCTCGTAGATTGGGATAGTTGGTCTCAAATATTGGAATCCCAGATAACGCGTTGACGCGTGCGGCGCCGGTTCGGCAGCGTGGGGCCATGCTGATCAGGCGTGAGACGGCCGGGGACGTCGCGGCCGTGTACGACGTGACCGCCGCCGCGTTCGCGCGGTCCGGTGGGGAGGTGCCCGAGGCGCGCCTGCTCACCGAGCTGCGCGCCGGTGACGCGTGGCTGCCCGCCCTGTCGTTCGTCGCGGACGCCGCGGGTGTCGTCGGCCATGTCGTGTGCAGCCGCGGGTGGGTGGGCTCCGCGCCGGTGCTCGCGCTCGGGCCGCTCAGCGTGCACCCCGGCCACCAGCGGCGCGGCGTGGGACTCGCGCTCGTGCACACGGTGCTGGGCGCGGCGGACGCGCTGGGCGAGCCGATGGTCGTGCTGCTCGGGGACCCGCGCTACTACGAGCGGTTCGGGTTCCGGCTCGCCGAGGAGTACGGCATCGTCCCGGCGGTGCCGGAGTGGCGGCCGCACTTCCAGGTACGCGCGCTGTCCGCGTACGACCCCGGGGTCCGTGGCATGTTCGCCTATCCCGAGCCGTTCGACCGGGTGTGAGCCCCCTCAGTCCGCGAACCGCGTGTCACGCGCGCGGCTCTCCCACGTCGTGACGTCCGCCCGTACGCCGTCGAGGTGGCCGAGGATGGCGTCGACGGCGTCGTCGCCGAGCGGCAGGCGCAGGGGAGTCTTCTCCTCGTCCAGCGCGGCGAGGATGAGGGCCGCGGCCCTGGCCGGGTCGCCGGGCTGCGTGCCGTCGCCGGTACGGACCATCTCCCGTGTCGGCCCGACGGTGGCCGCGTAGTCCGCGATCGGCTCGCTGGAGCCGGGGTCGCCGAACAGCGCGGTGCGGAAGGCGCCCGGCTCCACGATCAGCACCTTGATCCCGAGCGGGCCCACCTCGTCCGCCAGCGCTTCGGACATCCCCTCGAGCGCGAACTTCGTGGCGCTGTACGCGGAGAACCCGGCGAAGGACAGCTGCCCGCCCATGCTGCTCATCTGCACGATCGCCCCGGACCGGCGCTCGCGCATGTACGGCAGCACCGCGCGTACCAGCGCCGCCGGACCGAACACGTGGACGTCGAACAGCGAGCGAAGTTCTTCGTCGGTGGTCTCCTCGGCCGCGCCGACATGGGTGCGCCCGGCGTTGTTGACCAGTACGTCGATCCGGCCGTGGCGCCGCACGACGTCCCGTACCGTCGCCTCGACACCGCCGGTGTCGGTGACGTCGAGGTATGCCGCCTCGACCTGGTCCGGATGGGCCGCCACCAGGTCGTCCAGCGTCGTCGTCCGGCGGGCGGTCGCGACGACGACGTCGCCGGCGGTGACCGCCGCCTCGGTGATGGCCCGGCCGAAACCGCTGTTCCCTCCGGTGACCAGCCAGACTCTGTTCATCGTGCTCTCCGTTCGCTCGGTGTCCCTGTGGTCACGACCCTGCCGGGCCTCGAGAGGCGCGTCCAAGACTTAAGGTGATAACCGATGGTTATGGATGTGCATGTACGGGATCTGCGCTACTTCGTGACGGTGGCCGAGGAGCTGCATTTCACTCGCGCCGCCGAGCGGCTGTTCGTCTCACAGCCCGCGCTGAGCAAGCAGGTCAGGATGCTCGAACGCCGGCTGGGCGCGCCGCTGTTCGAGCGCGACCGCCGGGGTGTGCGGCTGACGCCCGTGGGAGCGGCACTGCTGCCGCACGCCCGCCGCGTGCTGGCCGAATGGGACACCGCCTGGGCGGCCGTCGAGCGCGCCAGGAGCGAGCAGCGGTCGACCCTCGTCGTGGGGATGAGCACGAGTCCGGGGCGCGGCGGCCTGCTGCCCGCGATCAGGTCCCGGTTCAGCGCCGCGCACCCCGAGGCGACGGTGAACCTGCGCCAGGCCGGCTGGGAGGACGTGACGGCCGGACTCGCGGACGGCACGGCCGACGTGGCCTTCGTCTGGCTGCCGGTCCCCGGCCCCGGCCGCTTCACGTGGGTCGTGGTCGCCGAGGAACCCCGCCTCGTCGCGATGGCCGAGACCCATCCGCTGGCCGGCCGCGAGACGGTCGACTTCGCCGAACTGCTGGACGAGCCCTTTCTCGCGCTGCCCGAGAGCGCCGGCCCGCTGCGCGACCACTGGCTCGCCACCGACGCGCGTGGCGGCTCACCGCCGCGTATCGGCGCCGAGATCGCCGGCACCGACGAAACGTACGAGGCCCTCGCCGACGGCCGGGGCATCTGCCTCGTGGCCGAGGGCAACGTGCCCCTGATCTGCCTCGAAGGCGTGGTCGCCCGCCCGGTCCGCGGCCTGTCCCCGAGCCGGCTGGCGGTCGCACGCCGCAGCGACGACCACCGACGGCTGGTCCTGGACTACCTACACGCCTGCGAACAGGTCGCCGGCCGCCCGTCTCAGTTCTGACGCCGGCCGGCGCCGGCCGGGCAGGGAGGGAACAGGCCGCGGGTGCCGGTCGGGTAGGCGGCCGGGTCGCTGAAGCGGCAGCCGAAGTCCGGCTTGGCGACCGCCCGCGGGTTCGTGACCGCGTCGCCCGCCGGGCGTTTCCCGCCGTGCACCCATCCGGCCAGGTCGTCCCATGCGCGCCCGGCCTCCGAAGGGGAGAACTCGCAGTGCTGGGCGCTGCGGATGGCCCGCTGCACGACGAGCCCGGACAGGTGGTGCCGTGCGACCTCCGACCCGTACGTCTCCTCCATCGAGAACGGGACGAACATGTCGCCCAGCCCGTGCAGGGTCAGCGTCTTGGCGGTCGGCAGGCCGAAGACGCGCGGGATCTGGGAGAGACGCGCCGATTCGCGGTCCGCCCGGTCGGCGACGGGGACGCGCTGCACCGTGCGGTTCACGTCGACCGGCGCGTTCGGTGAGTAGACGGTGCCCACGTTCGTCGCCAGTTGTCCCGGGTCCTCGGCCAGGGTCGTGCCGGTCGGCGGCGCTCCCAGGGTGAACAGGAAGTCCTTCCAGACCGAAAACGCCGCCTCCGCGCCCGGCCGTGGTCCGCCCGAGCGGTCGACGGTGATGGCGCGCAGCTGCTTGCCCAGGGCGTTGGTGGTGTCCGGGCCGCCCGGCGTCAGGCCGTCCAGGCCCAGGGCCTTCTCGATGCGCGGCACCGCGTTCGTCAGGTAGTCGGCCTGCGGGGGATAGGCGCGCACACCGGACAGGTCCTGGGCGACCACGTTGTAGTCCAGGAAGAAGTCGAACAGCCGGTCATCGCCGAGCACCCCGCACATCGGCAGCGCGCCGGAGTAGGCGAACGGGTACTGCTCCAGCGACCGGCCGATGACGTGGCCGCCCATCGACACGCCCGCGATGTAGGTGCGCCGGGGCCGCTGCCGCAACCGCGCGAACAGGCCCGCCAGGTCGTGGGTGCCGACGACGCCCGCGCGCACGTCGTACCCGTTGTCCGCGTACGACGAGGCGGCCCACGCGTAGCCCTCGCCGATCAGCTTCTCCCGCAGGCCGAAGTCCGGCGGGTCGACCGTCAGCACCGTGTCCTGGCCGCGGTAGCCGTGCGCCCACATGACGAGCTCGCCGTTCCAGCGCGCCGGGATCTCGATGTCGTACGCCGCGTGGTGGTACACGCCCTGGCGTACGGTCGTCGCCCGGCCGCCCGAGGTCAGCGGCGGAAGCGGCGGGTTGCTGATCGTGTACGGCGGCAGCGGCCGGTCGTCGGGCACCGACGCGGCGGCCGACGGGACGGCGGCTCCCAGCGAGAGGACCATGACGGCACCCGCCGCCAGCGAGACGAATCGGCGCAGGCGCATCCGGGGACTCCTTACGGTGCAGGGGCCGCGTGGCGAACGGAACGCCGCGGAAGATCTCGCCGCACGATAGGGCCGCGTCCTCCCCGCAGCAAGATCATCGAGTCGATCCGGCCGGGAGCGGCCACGCGCCCCGGCGTCCGCCCGAGGTGCCGGGTACGGCGCCGCGTGAAACGCTGCGTTCACAGATCCGTAGGAGGGGCGATGTCCGATCGGCTGGATGGGACGGTGGCGCTCGTCACCGGGGCTTCGAGCGGTATCGGGGAGGCCACCGCGGTGGCGCTCGCCGACCAGGGTGCGGCGGTCGCGCTCGTCGCCCGGCGCGCCGAGCGGCTCGAGGAGCTCGCCGGAAAGATCCGTGACGATGGCGGGACGGCCCTGGTGCTGGCCGGCGACGTCACCGTGGAGCGGCAGGCGCGTGAGGTGGTGGAGCGTACGGTCACCGAGCTCGGCCGGCTCGACACGTTGATCAACAATG
Source organism: Actinoallomurus bryophytorum (assembly GCF_006716425.1). Taxonomy (NCBI): domain Bacteria; kingdom Bacillati; phylum Actinomycetota; class Actinomycetes; order Streptosporangiales; family Thermomonosporaceae; genus Actinoallomurus; species Actinoallomurus bryophytorum. Next base: position 616,344 of record NZ_VFOZ01000002.1, on the reverse strand, counting down.
CGGGAGTGATGCTCCTCGGCCCGGTCGTCGGCGCGCCGGTGGAGGAGTGGCAGCGCATGGTCGAGGTGAACGTGCTCGGGCTGCTCTACTGCGCGCACGCGGCGCTGCCGCACCTGCTGAGCGCGGCCGACGACGACCCGCGGCACGTCGCGGACCTGGTCAACATCAGTTCGGTGGCCGGCCGGGTGGCGCGCTCGGGCAGTGCGGTCTACAACGCCACCAAGCACGGTGTCGGCGCGTTCAGCGAGGGGCTGCGCCAGGAGGTCACCGGCCGGCACGTACGCGTGTCCCTGGTCGAGCCCGGTGCGACCGACACCGAGCTGTCCGGGCACAACCGGCCCGAGGTCCTGGAGGGCATCAAGAAGCGGTTCAGCGGCGTGGAGCGGATGCGGGCCGAGGACATCGCGGACGCGATCGGCTACGTCGTCACCCGGCCCCGGCACGTCGCGGTCAACGAGATGCTCATCCGGCCGACCGAGCAGACGAACTGAGCGGCCCCGAACCGGGCATGTTCCCTCCGACACGGGAAAAGTTGCCGTTAAGAGGCGGTCTGGTTCGGAGTTTCTCCGCTGGACCCCAGCTCACCAGGGTGTGTGTACTGGCGGGACCACAGACGAGGAGGGCCGGTGCGGTTCAACGCGCTGTCACGTGCGCAGGCCGAGGCGGAGCTGCTCACCTGCTGCGCGTCGCGGCGCTGGGCGGCGGACGTCGCGGCCGGCCGTCCGTACGGCTCAGCCGAGGACCTGTTCGCCGCGGCCGTGACCGCGGTGCGCGCGCTGGAGTGGCCCGACGTCGAGGAGGCGCTGAACGCCCATCCGCGCATCGGTGACCGGCCGCCGGGCGGCGATCGCGCGTCCGCGTGGTCGCGCGGGGAGCAGTCCGGCGTCGGCGACGCGGACCGGGCGGCCTTCGCCGAGGGCAACGCCGCCTACGAGACGCGCTTCGGCCATGTGTTCCTGATCTGCGCGAGCGGGCGTGGCGCTGGCGAGATGCTCGCCGACCTGCGCGAACGCCTGACCAACGACCCCGAGACCGAACGCACGGTCGTCCACCGCGAGCTCGCCGAGATCACCGAGCTGAGGCTGAGGAAGCTGATGGCATGAGCCTTACCACCCATGTGCTGGACGCCGCGCGTGGACGGCCCGCGCGCGGTGTGCCCGTACGCCTGGAACGGCGCGGCGGAGACGGCTGGAGCCGCGTCGCCGAGGGCCGTACCGACGACGACGGACGGGTACGCGACCTGCCGCCACCCGAAGAAGGGATCTATCGCCTGGTCTTCGACACCGCGGGCTACTCCGACTTCTACCCCGAGGTGGCCGTGGCCTTCACCGTCACCGATCCCGGGGAGCACTACCACGTGCCGCTGCTGCTCAGCCCGTACGCCTACTCCACCTACCGCGGGAGCTGACCATGTCACGGAGCCGGCTCGGCCCCAACCGCTACGGCAAGGCGGAGACCCACGTCGTCCGGGTGACGAGAGACGGGGGGACTTACCACATCAGGGACCTCACCGTCAGCGTCGCGATCTCCGGCGACATGGAGGCGGTACACCTGACCGGTGACAACTCCGCCGTGCTCACGACGGACACGCAGAAGAACACCATCTTCGCGTTCGCCGGGAAGTACGGCATCGAGTCGCCCGAGGCGTTCGGGCTGCTGCTCGCCCGGCACTTCGTGGGCTCCCAGCCGGCGATCCACCACGCGAAGGTGTCGATCGAGGAGCACGCCTGGGACCGGATCACCGCGACGGGCCATTCGTTCGCGCGCCGCGGCGGCGAGACGCGTACCGCGGTCGTCCACCATGACGACGCGGCCACGCACGTCGTCTCCGGCCTCAAGGACCTCGTCGTCCTCAACTCTGCGGACTCGGAGTTCTGGGGTTATGTCAAAGACGAGTACACGACGCTCCCGGAGACCCGCGACCGGATCCTCGCCACCGAGGTGACCGCCCAGTGGCGCCATGCTTCCGCCGACGCCGACTGGGAAGGGTCCTATCCGGAGGCCCGAGGTCACCTGCTGGCGGCGTTCGCCGGGACCTACAGCCTGTCGCTCCAGCAGACGCTGTACGCGATGGGCGACCGGCTGCTGGATGGGCTCCCGGGCGTCTGCGAAGTACGCCTGGTGCTGCCGAACAAGCATCACTTCACCGTCGACCTTGAGCCCTTCGCGCTGGAGAACGACAATGAGATCTTCTACGCGGCCGACCGGCCGTACGGACTGATCGAGGGCGCCGTCGTACGCGACGGCGCGCCCGATCCCGGTCCGGCCTGGAGCTGATGTGGAATTCCTGCAACCCGCGACCTGGGAAGAAGCGCTCGACGCCAAGGCCGAGCACCCCGGCGCCGTGCCGATCCAGGGCGGCACCGACGTCATGGTGGAGCTCAACTTCGACATGCGCCGGCCGGCCGTACTCCTCGACCTGGGCCGGGTCACCGAGCTGACCGGCTGGGACCCGGCGGGGGACCGGTTGCGGGTCGGGGCGGGGGTGCCGTACGCCACGGTCATCGACGCCCTCGGCGACCGGCTGCCCGGGCTCGCCCAGGCCGCGCGCACCGTCGGCTCGCCGCAGATCCGCAACCGCGGCACGGTCGGCGGCAACCTCGGTGCCGCCTCGCCGGCCGGTGACAGCCATCCGCCGCTGCTCGCCGGGGACGCCGTCATCGAGGTGGAGTCCCGCCGCGGCATCCGTATGATCGCGGCCACCGACTTCTACCGGGGGGTCAAGCGCAGCGCGCTGGAGCCGGACGAGCTGATCCGCGCCTTCTGGATGGCGCCGGCGGCCGGACCCCAGTACTTCTCCAAGATCGGCACGCGGAACGCGATGGTCATCGCGGTCTGCTCCTTCGCCATCGCGCTGTACCCGGAGGAACGCCGTGTCGGCACGGGTATCGGCTCGGCCGCGCCCACGCCGCTCCGCGCGACCGCCGCCGAGGAGTTCCTCGCCCGGGAGCTCGACTGGGACGCCCCGCTGGACGAGGCCGTGGCGCGGGAGTTCGGCGCCCTCGTCGCGGCGGCCGCCGCACCCATCGACGACGTACGCGGCACGGCCGGCTACCGCCGGCATGCGCTGTCGGTGATGGCGCGCCGCACCCTGACCTGGGCGTGGCGCGACCATCTCGGCGGCACCGGACGATCGGGAAGGGGGGCCGCCTGATGCGGGTGAGCTTCATCGTCAACGGCGCGTCGGAGACCGCGGACGACGTCTGGGAGGGCGAGAGCCTGCTGTACGTCCTGCGGGAGCGTATGGGCCTGCCCGGCTCCAAGAACGCCTGTGAGCAGGGAGAATGCGGATCGTGCACGGTCTACCTCGACGGCACGCCGGTCTGCGCGTGCCTCGTCGCGGCCGGCCAGGCCGAGGGCCGCCAGGTCCGTACGGTCGAGGGCCTGGCCGAGGGCGACCGGCTGGCACCCATCCAGGAGGCGTTCGTCGAGGCCGGCGCCGTACAGTGCGGATTCTGCACGCCGGGGCTGCTGGTCCAGGCCCACGACCTGATCGAACGCCGGCCGGACCCGTCCGACGCGGAGATCCGCGAGGCCCTCGCCGGCAACCTGTGCCGGTGCACCGGCTATGAGAAGATCCTCGACGCCGTACGCCTCGCGGCGCGGCGGAAGGCGGCGATATGACGCGGATCGTCATCGAGAACGCCCACATCGCACCCGTACGCGGCCCGGAGATCCCGGACGGCCACCTTGTCATCGAGGACGACCGGATCACCGCCGTCGGCCCCGGCCCGGCTCCCGACCCCGGTCCGGCCCGGCGCGTCGACGCGAGCGGCTGCCTCGTGACGCCCGGCCTGGTCAACACGCACCATCACCTCTACCAGTGGGCGACGCAGGGGCTCTACCAGGACGCCACCCTGTTCGAGTGGCTGACCGGCCTGTACGACACCTGGGCCGGTATCGACGCGGAGGTGGTCCACGACGCGGCCGTCGCGGGGCTCGGCTGGCTCGCCCTCAGCGGCTGTACGACCAGCACCGACCACCACTACGTGTTCCCGAAGGGCCGCGGCGACCTGTTCGACGCCGAGGTGACCGCCGCCCGCGAGCTGCACCTGCGGTTCCACCCGTGCCGGGGGTCGATGGACCGGGGCCGCTCCGACGGCGGGCTGCCGCCCGACGAGATCGTCGAGGACCGCGACGAGATCCTCGCGGCCACCGAGGCGGCCATCGATGCCTACCACGACCCGTCGTTCTCCTCGATGCTGCGCGTGGCCGTCGCCCCCTGCTCGCCCTTCTCGGTGAGCGAGGGACTGATGAGCGACTCGGCCGCCCTGGCCCGCCGCAAGGGCGTACGCCTGCACACGCATCTCGCCGAGACCCTCGACGAGGAGGAGCACTGCCGTGAGCAGTTCGCCTGCACGCCGGGCGAGTACATGGACAAGCTCGGCTGGCTGGGTCCGGACGTGTGGTTCGCGCACGGTGTGCACCTGCACGACGCCGACATCCGGAGGTTCGCCGCGACCGGCACCGGCGTCGCCCACTGCCCCACCTCCAACGGGCGGCTCGGCGCGGGCATCGCGCGGGTGGGCGACCTGCTCGCCGCGGGCGCGCCGGTCGGCCTCGGCGTCGACGGTGCCGCGTCCAGCGAGCTGACCTCCCTCGCCGGAGAGATGCGCCAGGCCCTGCTGTTCCAGCGTGCGGTGCGCGGACCTCGCGCGCTGACCGCGCGGCAGGCACTGGAGCTGGGCACCCTCGGCGGCGCGACCTGCCTCGGCCGCCAGGACGAGATCGGCACTCTGGAGCCCGGCAAGCTCGCCGACGTCGCGGTCTGGCGGGTCGACGGCTACCGCGCCGCCGTGGAGGATCCGGTCTGCGCGCTCGTGTTCGGCCCCGCTCCGCCGGTCGAGCTCCTGCTGGTCGGCGGCCGAACGGTGGTCGAGCGCGGAGAGCTGCGCACCACCTCGGCCGACCCCGCACGAGCGGGCGAACGGGCCCGCCGCCGGCTGGTCGGCGGCCGGGCATGAACGCCGGGCACGTGGTGATCGCGCCGGACAAGTTCAAGGGCTCGCTCGGCGGGCCCGAGGTGGCCGCGCACATCGGCGCGGGCCTTCGGCGGGCGCGGCCGGACGTGCCGCTCCTGGAGCTGCCGGTGGCCGACGGCGGCGACGGCACCGTGGACTCCGCCGTGGCCGCGGGTTTCGAGCGGGTACGCGCCCAGGCCGGCGGCCCGACGGGCGAGACCGTCACCGCCTCCTACGCGATGCGGGGTGAGGTCGCCGTGGTCGAGCTCGCCGAGGCGTCGGGACTGCGGGTGCTGCCCGGCGGGCGGCTCGAAGCGCTCACCGCCTCCAGCCGGGGCACCGGCGACCTCATCGGCCACGCCGTGGACCGCGGCGCCCGGCGGATCGTACTCGGCCTGGGCGGCAGCGCCTGTACGGACGGAGGCGCGGGCATGGCCGCCGCACTCGGCGCCCGGCTGCTCGACGCGGACGGCCGGGAGCTGCCGCAGGGCGGCGGAGCACTGCGCGGCCTGGCGCGGATCGAGGCCGGGGCCCTGGCGGACCGCCTCGCCGGCGTCACGGTCGTCGTCGCGAGCGACGTGGACAGCCCGCTGCTCGGGCCGGACGGCGCCGCCCAGGTCTTCGGGCCGCAGAAGGGCGCCGGGCCGGACGACGTGCGGGTGCTGGAGGAGGGCCTCGCGCGGCTCGACGCGGTCGTCCGCCGTGACCTGGGCATCGACGCGGCCGAGCGGGAGGGCGCCGGAGCGGCGGGTGGTGCGGGGTTCGGGGCGATGGTGTTCCTGTCCGCGACGGTCGAGCCCGGCATCACGTACCTGCTCGACCTGCTGGGCTTCGAGGCACACCTGGACGGGGCACGGCTCGTCATCACCGGCGAGGGCGCGCTGGACCGGCAGACGCTGCGAGGTAAGGCGCCCGCGGGCGTGGCGCGGGCGGCCGCACGTGCCGGCGTCCCGGTGCTCGCCGTCGCCGGGCGCAACACGCTGTCACCCGACGAACTGCGGGGAGCCGGTTTCCGCGACGCGTACGCGCTCACCGACATCGAGCCGGACCCGGCCCGGTGCATGGAGCAGGCGGGCCCGCTGCTCGAACGCCTCGCCGAGCGGATCGGGGAGGTCTGGCTGGACGACCCGCGCGATGCCGAGGCGGCCCGGTGACCTACGACCTGGTCATCCGCTCGCGCCGTACCGTCCTGCCGGACGGTGAGCGGCCCGCGGCCGTGGCGGTGCGCGACGGCCGGATCGCCGCGGTCGCCTCGTACGACGCGGCGCTCGACGCCGACGACGCCGTCGAACTGGGTGACGTCGCGCTGCTGCCCGGCCTGGTCGACAGCCACGTGCACGTCAACGAGCCGGGCCGTACCGAGTGGGAGGGGTTCGCCACCGCCACGGCCGCCGCGCTCGCCGGTGGGGTCACCACGATCGTCGACATGCCGCTGAACTCGCTGCCGCCGACGGTCACGGTGGACGCGCTGGAGACCAAGCGCGCCGCCGCCGAGGGCCTGTGCTCGGTCGACGTCGGATTCTGGGGCGGCGCGATCCCCGGCAACGCCGGCGACCTGCGCGACCTCCATGAGGCCGGCGTGTTCGGCGTCAAGTGCTTCGTCTCACCGTCCGGGGTGGAGGAGTTCCCCGCGCTGGACGAGGCCGGGATGCGGGCCGCGATGCGGGAGATCGCCGCGTTCGGCGGCCTGCTGATCGTTCACGCCGAGGACCCGGAGTGCCTGTCCGAGCCGGCCGGGCCCGGGTACGCCGAGTTCCTCGCCTCCCGGCCGCCGGAGGCCGAGGGCGCGGCCATCGCGGGGGTGGCCGGGCTCAGCCGGGAGACCGGCTGCCGGGTGCACATCGTGCACCTGTCCAACGCCAGGTCCCTGCGGATGCTGCGGCGATGGCGGAGCGAGGGCGTCCGGATCAGCGCCGAGACCTGCCCCCACTACCTGACTCTGAGCGCCGAGGAGGTGCCGGCCGGGGCCACGGAGTTCAAGTGCTGCCCGCCGATCCGCGCGGCCGCCAACCAGGACGGGTTGTGGCGTGGCCTGGCCCGTGGAGTGATCGGCTGCGTCGTCTCCGACCACTCGCCGTGCGTTCCGGAGCTGAAAGAGGGCGGGTTCGACTCGGCCTGGGGCGGGATCTCCTCGTTGCAGCTCGGCCTGCCGGTCGTGTGGAGCGCGGCGCGGCGGCGCGGGTACGGCCTGGCCGACGTGGTCCGCTGGATGGCGGCCGGGCCCGCCGAGCTGGTCGGGCTCGCCGCCAAGGGGCGCATCGCGGCCGGCCGCGACGCCGACCTCGTCGCGTTCGACCCCGACCGTCGCTTCGTCGTCGACCCGGGCATGCTGCGCCAGCGGCATCCCGTCACCCCGTACGCCGGGCGGGAGCTGACCGGCGTGGTCGAGACGGTCTGGCTGCGCGGCGCGACGGACCGGCCCGGCCGCCTGCTGAGGAGGGAGCCGTGAGCTTCACCGCGCTGCCCGACCTCGCCCTGCGCACGCTCGGCGGCTCCGTGATGGCCGCGAGCGACGAGTCGTTCGCGGCGAAGGAGAACCTCCTCACTCCCGGACCGCCCGGCTTCCGCGAGCACACCTTCGGCGTCAAGGGCCAGGAGTACGACGGCTGGGAGACCCGCCGGCGCCGCTCGGCCGGCCATGACTGGGCGGTCGTACGCCTCGGCCTGCCAGGGGTGATACGCGGTGTGGTCGTCGACACCGCCTGGTTCACCGGCAACTACCCGCCGTACGCCACGGTGGAGGCGTGCGCGGCCGAGGGTCATCCGTCCGCCGAGGAGCTGACGGGATGGACGGAGATCGTGCCGCGAAGCCCGCTCACCGGCGACGCGGCGCATGAGTTCGGGGTCTCCGCCGAGCGGCGCTTCACCCATGTGCGGCTCGCCATCTTCCCCGACGGCGGCGTCGCACGACTGCGTGTGCACGGCGAGGTCGTGCCGGATCCGTGGCTGCTCAGCGGGCTGACGATCGACCTCGCCGCGCTGGCGAACGGCGGCGCCGTCACCGCGTGCTCCGACATGTTCTACTCATCGCCCACGAACGCGATCATGCCGGGCCTCGCCCGGCACCAGGCCGAGGGCTGGGAGACCGCGCGCCGCCGGGACGAGGGCAACGACTGGATCGTGCTGCGTCTCGCCGGTCCCGGGCTCGTGCGGCTCGTGGAGCTGGACACGACGAACCTGGTGTTCAACGCCCCGGGCGAGGCACGGATCCGCGGCATCGACGCGCGCACGGCGCCGCTGGAGGACGAGGCGGCGTGGTTCGACCTCCTGCCGCGGACGCGCCTGCGGCCCGACACCGCGCACCGCTTCCGCCTCGAGGAGACCGGGCGGGCCGCGACCCACGCCCGCGTCGACATCTACCCCGACGGCGGCCTGGCCCGCGTACGCCTGCACGGGGAGCTCACGGGCGACGGCGAACGGGACCTGGTCAGCCGCTGGCGGGCCCTGTCCTGACCTCGGCCGCGACGAGTGACGGCAGCCTGCCGGCCGCGGCGGCGAAGTGCCGCCGTAGCGCCTCACGCCCGGTCAGGGGTCCGGCGCGATCGAGAGGGTGCATCACCACGGCGTCCTCGGCGTACAGGCCGGGCAGCTCGTCCCACCGCACGTGCGAGACGCCCTCGACGAGTCGCTCGACCACCTCACGCGGACTCCTCATGCGGTCGCCTCGGTGAGCGCCGTGACCAGAGCGGGCACGCCGCCGGTGGCGCGGGCGATGGCGAGGTGGTCGTGGTAGTCGCGGGTGGCCCTGATCAGGCCTTCGCGGATCCGTAGGACCTGGATGTTGGCGGCCGTGGCCGTGCCCTCCCTGCCGGTGACGGCGTAGTCGAACTCGGCGATGACCACTTCGGGGTCCGCCGTCTCGTGGATCACCACGTTGTGCGCGACGAGGCTCAGCCCCATCCCGGCCGCGCCGGCGAAGTGGGCGCGGATGGTCTCGCGGCCCTCGATGTGGCCGGGGGCGGCCGAGACGAAGGGCTGGTCGACCACGGCGTCCTCGGCGTAGAGGTCGGCGAGGTCATGCCAGCGGCCCTCGGAGATGCCCCGGCTGAGACGCTCGAACACCGCGCGCGGGCTGGTCGGATCGGACATGGGAAACTCCTGGCCGGGTGAGGCGTTCTTCGCCTTCTTCTCCCGCGTCGCCGGCCACGCCGCCAACAAGAACGCCTTCTCCGCGGCGCTGATGGAGGCGGGCGTGGACGTGCGCGAGGCCACGGCCGAGACCGGTCAGGACCTCAAGCGCGCCCTTGCCGCACTGCTCACCCGCGCACAGGAGACCGGCGCGGTGCGCCGCGATGTCGGCCTGCCGGAGGTGATGACCCTGCTGGTCGGCGCCTCGCAGGCCGCCGAGCACGTCGGCGGCGACCAGAACGTCCGCGCCCGCGCCCTGGCGGTCGTCTTCGACGGCCTGCGCGCGGCCGGCCGCTAAAGCCGGCGGCCCCCCGGCCGGCCGACGGCGTCGATCGAGGTGACCGCCGTCAGTCGGCGGCGGGTACCGTGGTTGCCTTCTCGCGGGCCAGGCGGCCCGGTCCGGCCTCGCCGTGCGTGTTGGCGGTCGTGACGTCTCCCCGGCAGTGCGGGCAGGTGAGGACCGGGTGCATCGCCTCGCCGCACGTGTCATGGACCAGGATCACCGGCGGGCCGTACTCGCCGGGGGCCCAGTCGTCGCCCCACTTCAGCATCGCGACGATGATCGGGAACAGCGCGCGGCCCTTGTCGGTGAGGTGGTACTCGTAGCGCGCCGGGCGTTCCTGGTACGCACGGCGTTCGAGGACGCCGTGCTCGGTGAGGCGGCGCAGGCGGGCGGTCAGCACGCTGCGGGCCAGGCCGAGGCTGCTCTGGAAGTCATCGAACCGCCGGATGCCCTTGAAGGCGTCCCGCAGGATCAGCAGCGTCCACCATTCGCCCACCACGTCGAGTGTGCGGGCGATCGAGCAGTGCATGTCGGCCAGGCTCGTGAAGCGCATGCGATGACTCTATCAAAGTAAGTCTCTTGTAAAGACTTACACTCCCTGACATGCTCAGTCTCCTCAAGCGACTAACTGATCTCGGTGGGAGACATGACCGAACGAAGCACGGCGCGCCCCTGGCTGTCCCTGATCGTCCTGTGCCTGGGGACGTTCGCGATCCTGCTGGACACCACGATCGTGAACGTCGCGATCCCCAGCCTGATCACGGACCTGCACGCCTCCCTCGACCAGGCCGTCTGGGTGGTCAACTCCTACCTGCTGGTGTTCACCGCGCTGTTGATCGTGGCGAGCAGGCTGGGCGACATCTTCGGGCCGCGGCGGCTGTTCGTCGGCGGGCTGGCGGTGTTCGCGGTGGCCTCCGCGCTGTGCGGGGTGGCACAGACACCCGGCCAGCTGATCGCCGCGCGTGTCCTGCAAGGGGTCGGTGCGGCGGCCCTCACCCCTCAGGGCATGGTCGTCATTCAGTCGGTCTTCCCCCGGGAGCGGATGGGCGCCGCCTTCGGCGTGTTCTCCTCGATGGCGGGACTGGCCGCGGTGGCAGGCCCGACGATCGGCGGGGTCCTCACGACGTACGCGAACTGGCGCTGGGTCTTCTTCGTCAACCTGCCGATCGCGGCCGCCGGCATCGCGCTCGCCCTCATCCATGTCCCGGACATCCGGACCGGGCGCCGCCACCGGCTGGACCTGGTCGGCGTGCTGCTCGCCTCGCTCGGCCTCTCCGCGGTGGTCTTCGGCCTGATCGAGGGCCAGCGCTACTCCTGGGCGGAGATCCGCGACGGCATCACCATCCCCGAGATCATCGGGGCCGGCGTGGTGATCCTGGCCGCGTTCGTGGTCTGGGAGCGGCACCGCCCAGAGCCCCTGATGCCACTGCGGTTGTTCGCCGACCGGACCTTCACGATCATGGTCGTGCTCAACGTCCTGGTGCAGTTCGCCCTGCTCAGCATGATGCTGGTCAATGCGATCAACCTCCAGTCGGCGCTCGGGATGACGGCGGTGCGCTCCGGGCTCACCGCGCTCCCGTTCACGATCGCGCTGTCGGGGGTAGCGCCGTTCGCCGGCCGTCTGACCGACCGCTTCGGGGGCAAGTTCGTCCTGCTCACCGGCCTGTTCGTCTATGCCGTCGGCATCGCCGGAGTCGCCGCGGTGAACTCCACCGACGCCACCTCGCTCACCTTCACCGTTCCGCTCCTAATCGGCGGCCTCGGAATGGGGGCCGTCTTCGCCCCGCTGGCCACGGAGGCGATGCGGGCCGCCCCGCCGGGCCACGCCGCTGCGGCGTCCGGGATCCTCAACACCGGCCGCCAGCTCGGAGCGACTCTGGGCGGCGCGGTCACCGGCGCGGTCATGGCCGGCCGCCTGACCGCGGCCATGCACGCCCGTGCCGTCCACGACTCCGCCGCCCTTCCGGCGACGGCGCGCGCGGGGTTCACCGGCGCCTTCTCCCACGCGGCCGCGGGCGGACTGCGCATCGGCCCCGGCCAGTCGATCGCGCAGGTGCCACGTGACACGCCGGGGCCCCTGGTCGCACAGGTCCGGAACCTGATCGAGGACGTCTTCACCCACGGGTTCGCGACCGCCCTGCGCCCGACGCTCGGCGTATCCGTGGCCGTGCTGCTGGCCGGTGCCGCCCTCTGCCTGCTGCTACGCCGCGGCGGCGCTCCGGTACACGAGCCCGTGTCCGCCGAACCCGTCAGTGCCACCGCCGAGTGATCAAAGGGCACCCTCATGGTCGGGCCGTGCCTGGCACTCCCGTACGTACGTCGTGCGGTAGCGGGCGCGGTACGCGCTCGGCGCGATGCCCAGCTCGCGTTTGAAGGCGCGCCGCATCGTCTCCTCCGAGCCGAAGCCCGACCGCCGCGCGACGACCTCCAAGGTGTCGGTGCCGGCCTCCAGGAGTCCCGTCGCCGCCTCCACGCGGGTCCGTGCGACGAAACGGGTGGCGGTGGTACCGAGCTCGGTGCGGAACAGCCGGGTCAGGTGCCGTACGCTCACGCCGGCACGTGCGGCCAGGGTGTCACGCGTGTGGTCGCCGCCCGGGTCGGCGGTCACCGCGTCCAGGATGGTCCGCACCACGGGATTGCGCGGCGGGGGCGAGTCCATCCGGACGCTGAACTGCGACTGCCCGCCGGGGCGTGCCATGAAGACGACCAGGTACTTCGCGGTGGCGCGCGCCACCGCCGGTCCGAAGTCCTCCTCCACGAGTGACAGGGCGAGGTCGATGCCCGCGGTGACACCCGCCGAGGTGGCGACGTTGCCGTCCCGTACGAAGATCGCGTCACGGTCCACCTTGACCTTGGGGAACTCCCGGGCCAGATCGTCCACCAGTGCCCAGTGGGTCGCGGCACGGCGGCCGTCGAGCAACCCGATGGCGGCCAGGTAGAAGGCGCCCGAGCACACGGAGGCGATGCGGCGGGGCGTCTGTGACAGCTGCGCGATCCCGTTCAGCAAACGGGTGTCGCGGAGCGCGGCACGCCAGTCGGTCCGTCCGGGCACGAGCAGCGTGTCGATCGGGCCGGAGAGGCTCTCCAGCGCCAGGTCCGGGGCCAGGCGGACTCCCGACGTGGTGCGGACCTCGCGCCCTCCCGGTGAGGCCGTGCACAGGCGGTACCGTGCGCCGTTGTCGTTGGCCGCGGCGAAGACGTCCAGCGGGCCGATGACATCGAGCGTCTGGGCCTCGTCCAGGAGCACCATCACCACCGTGTGGGGCCGCTGACCTGCGTCCTTACGATCCCCCATACTCGCAGCCTGCGCCAAGGCGTGCCGGTCGGGCAAGGGGGAGGGTCACCCGGCCCACTTCGAGGCCAGGATCGTCTCGACGAAGTCGCCCCGCTCGAACCCGGGCAGGTAGTGGCTGAGGACGTCGGCGTTCACCGTGCCGAACGTCGTGTGGGGACGGCCCGCCATCCCGTCGGTGAAGGCCCGCAGGATCTCCTGCTTGAAGTCGGGACGCGGGTGCGTCGCCGTGACCTCGGCCCGTTCCTCGGCGGAGATCTCGTCGTAGCCGAGGCCGAGCACGTCCAGCTCGACACCGGCGGTGACCAGGGCGATCTCGGGAGCCATGTGCCAGGGGACCTCCGGCGTGGTGTGCAGCGCGATCGCCTCCCACACCAGGTGGGCACGCTCCGGCGGTACGCCGCCGTCGAGCAGGAAGCGGCGGGCCTCGTCGGCGCTGTCGATCTCGAAGCGCCGGTCGGAGCCGGAGAACCGGTCGGTCAGCCCCAGGTCGTGGAAGAGCGCCCCGGCGTACAGCAGCTCGGGATCGTAGGCCATGCCGCGGTTGCGCCCGCGCATCGAGCCCCAGAAGAAGACCCGGCGGGAGTGGTGGTAGATCAACGGGCTGGCGGAGCTCTGCACCAGCTCGGTCACGTCGCGCATCAGGGACGAGGCCGGGACCTCGATACCGGCGATGACGGTGGCAGACATGGTCGTTCCCCCTCTCGGAGAGCGGCCGGACCCTCCGCTGGGCACCGGTGCCGTCCGCGCTCCCACCCGATTCAACGGTACGTGTCCACCCGGTCATCAGACGTGATCGGGACGCGTACGCCACCGATCGGGCCACCGGCCTCGACCAGGCCTCAGCCGCCGGTCAGGGCCAGCGTGGCGAGGTGGCGGTTGATGCCGTTGACATCGGTGTCCTGCACGTTGCTGAGCACCACGACGGCGATGTCGTCGTCGGGCAGGTAGCCGTTGCTCGCGTGGTAGCCCTGCAGCAGACCCGGGTGGTAGCGGTACCGGTGGCCTCGCAGCGTGTCGACCAGCCAGCCGAAGCCGTAGGCGCTGGAGGGCGAGTCGAGACAGCCGCCGGACGGGCAACGCGCCTGGGAGCCGAACGCGTCCTTGACCGTGGCCGCCGGCGCGACCTTGTTCGAGCCGAACGAACGGTCCCACCGCCCGAGGTCGTCGACGTTGGAGTACACGCCGCCGGCGGCGTTCGCCTGGGAACCGTTGATCGAACCCGCGGGCGAGCCGAGCTTGAGGTAGCCCTTGGCGTACCCGGCGGGCGGGCTGCCGTTGCTGTAGCCGGTGTGCGTGAGGCCCAGCGGGCCGGTGATGTCATCGTGCAGCACCGTGCCGTACGGCTTGTTCGTGACCTTCTCGATGATCGCGCCGGCCAGGATGTAGCCGGAGTTGCTGTACTTCCAGTTCGTCCCCGGCTTGAAGTCCAGTGGCTTGGACGAGAACCGGGAAATGATCTCCTGAGTCGTCGTCGGCTTCGAGAGCTTAGGGAAGAAGTCAGGCATTTCAGAGATGTCAGGGATACCGGAGGTGTGGGAGAGGATCTGGCGGATCGTAATTGACTTCCACGCCTTCGGGCAGGCCTTGACGTACTTCGGCACGAGGTAGGGACAGATCTTGTCGTCGAGGCGCAGCTGCCCCCGGTCGCGCTGCTTGAGCACGAGCATGGCGGTGAACTGCTTGCTGACCGACGCGAGACGGAAGATCGTGTCCGGGCGTACCGGGATGTGCTTGGCCTCGTCGGCCTCGCCCGCGGCGAACCGTGCCAGCACCTGCCCGTGCCGGATCACCAGTGCCGAACCGGTGAACTTCTTCTTCGCGGCCAGTCCTCGCAGGTAGGACTGCATCGCCGCGGCGGTCTTGTCGCCCGCCGGCGGGGCGGAGGTGGCCAGCGGGTCGGTCGGGGCCAGTGAGGGAACGGGACGGGCGGGAGGCGGGTCGGCCCGGCCGCCCCCGCTGGGTGCGCCGCTGCACGCGGCGATCGCGGCGAGGGCGCCGACGACCGCTACGGAGGATCGGACAGCCTGCACACTCTTCATCGTTCCCCCGTCACCTGTCGCCCCTACCGTTCGGCCGCACCAAGAATCCGCCACTGCCGTGCTCGGCAGGCTACCGGCCGTCGCGGAAAGTGGGATCATGGCCGAATCCCGGAGGATGAGCCTAGACGGCTGAGGGTATGGACCGTCCGCGTTGACGTTTCGGGGGGACAAATGCGTGCTGTCACCATTGCTGGCTTCGGAGCGGTACCGGAGGTGACCGAACGGCCGGTGCCCGAGCCGGACCGTGGTGAGGTGCTGGTCCGGATGACGGCGGCCGGGCTCAACCCGTTCGACTGGAAGGTCATCGACGGCGCCATCAAGGACGCGGCGTTCCCGTTGACCGTCGGGACGGACGGGGCGGGCACCGTCGAGCGGGTCGGTGCCGACGTCACCGGCTTCCAGCCCGGCGATCCCGTCTTCGGCCAGTTCAGCAGGGCCAAGGACGGCCGCGGATCGTACGCCGAGCTCGCCGTCGCGTCCGAAGGCGCGATCGCGGTGGCCCCGCGTACGGTCGCGCTGAGCGAGTCCGCCGCCGTGCCGACGGCGGGGATGACCGCGCTCAACCTCGTCGACCGGGTCGGCGACGCGGGCCGGCTGCTGGTCGTCGGTGCCACCGGGGGAGTCGGCACCTTCGTCACGCAGCTCGCCTCCGCCCGCGGCATCACGGTGATCGCCACCGCGTCCGAGGAGAAGGCCGACCTGATGCGGGCCCTGGGCGCCACGGAGGTGGTCGACCACCATGCCGGCCCGATCGCCGAGCAGGTCGATCCGCAGGTGGACGCCCTCATCGACCTGGTCAGCGACACCGAGGGGCTGCGCGGTCTGCTCCCGGTGGTCCGCCCGGGTGGTGTCGTCCTCAGCCCGGTCTTCGCGGTGCCGGAGGAGGGCCTGCCGGGTGTGGACGCGGCCAACTTCAGCAACGCGGCAAGCGCCGGCCTCCTCGAACGCCTCGCTCGCGAGATCGACGCCGGGCACGTCCGAGTGGTCATCGGCGACACCGTGACACTCTCCCAGGCCCCCGACGCCCTGGCCCGCAGCCGCGCCGGCCGGGCGCGCGGCAAGACGGTGATCGTCATCTGAGCTGGCGAAAATACGCGACAATCCACTCATGGACGACGTCACGAAGATCCGCGAAGGTGTTCACCTCGTTCGCGGCAGCGATACGAACTGGGTGATCCTCACGGAGGGGGATGCCGTCACGCTCGTGGACACCGGCTATCCGGCCGACCGCGAACGGGTCCTGGACTCGTTGCGGGCCGTCGGCCGGCGGCCCGAGGACCTGACGGCGATTCTTGTCACGCATGCCCACTCGGACCACATCGGGTCGGCCGAGTATCTCGCCACGACCTACGACGTGCCCGTCCTGATGCACGAGGAGGAGGTGCCGCACGCGCGACGGGAGTTCCTCCACCAGGTCTCCATCGGCCAGGTCCTGGGCAACGCCTGGCGGCCCGGCGTGGTGCCGTGGGCGGTGCGCGCCCTGCGCTCGGGAGGCAAGCAGGACGTGCGCGTCACAGGGCCGCAGGCCTTCCCGGACGCGCTCGACGTGCCCGGCCGCCCGGTCCCCGTCCACACGCCGGGACACACACTCGGACACTGTGGCTACCACCTGCCCGAGGCGGGCGTCCTGATCACCGG